>DAHUXV010000227.1 GCA_027306985.1 Gammaproteobacteria bacterium
CGCCTGCACCTTCCGCACCGTCACCAATCCCGTGCTCGACGAGGGCAGCGCGCGCATCGGCACGGTCATGGAATGGACCGACCGCACCCAGGAGGTCGCGGTCGAGAAGGAAATGCAGGGGATGCTCTCGGCGGTGGTCGCCGGCGAGCTCGGCAGCCGCATCGACCTGACCGGCAAGAGCGGGTTCTTCGAGGTCATGAGCCGGGGGGTCAACCAGCTCGCCGACAACATGGCCGAGGTGGTATCGCGGGTGAAGCGGGTCGCCGCCGAGGTCCATCGCGGCGCCGACGAGATCTCCGCCGGCAACGCCAACCTGTCGCAGCGCACCGAGGAGCAGTCTTCCTCGCTCGAGGAGACGGCCTCCTCGATGGAGGAGATGACCACCACCGTCAAGCAGAACGCCGATAACGCGGCGCAGGCCAACCAGCTCGCCCTCGCGGCGCGCGACCAGGCCGAGAAGGGCGGGACGGTGGTGAGCCAGGCGGTCTCCGCCATGGCGGGGATCAACGATTCCTCGAAGAAGATCGCGGACATCATCGGGGTCATCGACGACATCGCCTTCCAGACCAACCTGCTGGCGCTGAACGCGGCGGTCGAGGCCGCGCGCGCCGGCGAGCAGGGCCGCGGCTTCGCCGTGGTGGCGAGCGAGGTGCGCAGCCTCGCCGGCCGGTCCGCCACGGCCGCCAAGGAGATCAAGGAGCTGATCCAGGACTCCGTGCGCAAGGTCGAGGACGGCTCGGTGCTCGTCACCCAGTCCGGCCAGACCCTGGAGAAAATCGTGGCCGCGGTGAAGAAGGTCTCCGACATCGTCGCCGAGATCGCCGCCGCCTCGCGCGAGCAGTCCTCGGGGATCGAGCAGGTCAATCGCGCCGTCATGCAGATGGACGAGCTGACGCAGCAGAACGCCGCCCTGGTCGAGGAGGCCACCGCAGCCTCGCAGGCGATGGCCGAGCAGGTGCGCGGACTCAACGAGATGCTGGCGCGCTTCCAGGTCGGAATGGCGGATATGGGCGCCCCGGGCGCCATGCCGCTCGCGTATGCGTCCGGCCCGGCGGCCCGCGCCGCCCCCGCCACGCCGCGAGCGGAGCGACGCGGATCGAATCGGCCCTGGTCCGGCCGCGGCGGCGCGGCCAAGGCCGCCAAGCCGAAGCCCCGCGCGGCGGAACCGGTGCGCGCGGCCGCGCCGCCTGCGGCCGCCGCCGCCCCACGCGGCAACGGCACGCTCGGCGCCGCGGACGGCGGCGATTCCGAGTGGCAGGAGTTCTGAAGTCATGTCAACACCCAATTCAATAAGCGGAGCGCCGTGATGGCCCGGATACTTGCTGTAGATGACTCCGCGGCGATGCGCCAGATGGTCGGCATCACGCTGACCGGCGCGGGCCACGACGTGCAACAGGCCGCCGACGGCGCCGAGGCGCTCGAGATCGCGGAGCGGCAGAAGTTCGATCTCGTGATCACCGACGTCAACATGCCGAAGATGGACGGCATCACCCTGGTGCGCGAGCTGCGCAACCGGGCGAGCTACCGTTACGTGCCCCTGCTCGTGCTCACCACGGAGGCGACGCTCGAGCGCAAGCAACAGGGCAAGGCCGCCGGCGCCACCGGCTGGCTGGTCAAGCCCTTCAACCCCGAGCGGCTGCTCGCGACCATCGCCAAAGTGCTCGGCTGATCTGCAGATTCATTATGTCGACAACGAGGAAGCCCCACATGAAGTCCCCGAAGCGAATCCTGGCCCTGGCCGCTCTGTCGGTCGCCTGCTGCGTGAGCCTCCAGGCGCACGCGGGTCAGTGCAGACTGCCGCCGGCGCCGAGCAAGATTCCTGACGGCAGCACGGCCTCTCAGCAGGAGATGGTCACGGCCATGGAAACCATCAAGCAGTACAACAACGACGTGCAGACGTACCTGAAGTGCCTGGACTTCGAGGCGCGGCAGAATCAGCTGAGCCCCGGCGATCAGTCGTCACTGCACAACGCCGCGGTCGATCAGCTCACGAAGGTCGCCGACGAGTTCAACACGCAGGTGCGCACCTTCAAGGCGAAGCACGGCTGAGGCACGGGTGGCGCTGCCGGCACGGGGCTCGCTCCCGGCGAGCCCCGTTGACTCCACATACGATCTGGCGTGCGCGGCGGCCACCGCCGCGGCGCTGATCGAGCTCGCGCTCAGCGAGTCGCAGCGCCCGGTGACGGAGCTCGGCGAGGCCTTGTCGCGCGTGAGCGCGGCGGTCGTCGCCGGCGCGCCGCCGGCCGCGCGCGACCTCGAGACGTGCGTGGAGTGCCTGCAGTTCCACGACCGGCTGGTGCAGCAGCTCTCGCAGGTGCGCGATCTGCTGTCCGCGGTGGCCGCCACCGGCTCCGCCGACAGGCGCCCCGGCGGGCGGCAGAGCTGGCCGGTACTGATGGAAAACCTGCGCGCGCGCTTCACCTCCGAGTCGCACCGCATCCTCTTCAACCTGCTGATGCCGGACGCCGAGGGCCACAGCCACGCGCCGTCCCTGCACGCCAGCGAAGGCAGCGTGGAGCTCTTCTGATCAACCCCGTGCACGCCGCCTCCGCGCGAGACCTCAACACGCTGCGCCTGCGGGAATTCGCCTTCGGCGAGGAGGATTTCCAGGCCCTGCGTGTGCTCGTCAAATCGCTCACCGGCATCCATCTCTCGGACCAGAAGCGGGAGCTCGTTTACGGGCGGCTGACGCGCCGTCTGCGCGCGCTGCAGCTGCGAACCTTCGCGGAGTATCGGGAGCGGCTGAAGGGCGACAGCCAGGAGCTCGCCGAGCTCTGCAACGCCATCACGACCAACCTGACCTCCTTTTTCCGCGAGCCGCATCACTTCCAGTACCTGCGCGACCGTGTGCTCGGCCCGCTGGCGCAACGCGGAGGCGCGCATCGCCTGCGCATCTGGTCGGCGGGCTGCTCGACCGGCGAGGAGCCCTACTCGATAGCGATGACGGTCCTCGAGACCTTGCCGGACGCAGCCCGCCGGGACGTGCGCATCCTCGCCACGGATCTCGACTCGGAAGTGCTGCAGCGCGCGCAGCGCGGCATCTATCCGGCCGAGCGCACGGCGAATCTCTCCCCGGAGCGCCTGCAAAGGTTCTTCACCGCCCGCCAGGAGGCGGGCGGCCTCTGCCGGCAGATCACGCCGGAAGCCGCCGCACTCGTCACATTCAAGCAGCTCAATCTCATCCATACCCTGCCGATGAGAGGACCGTTGGATGCGATTTTCTGCCGCAACGTCGTGATCTACTTCGACAAGGACACCCAGCGGGAGCTCTTCGCCCGCATCGCACGGCTGCAGCGTCCCGGCGACCTGCTCTTCCTCGGTCATTCGGAAAGTCTCTTCAAGGTCTGCGACAGCTATGCCCTCATCGGCAAGACCATTCACCGGCGCATCTGAGCTCGCCGGACTCGCTCCGGTCGCCCAGGACGCATCTCAGCTGCCGCCGGCCCTGCCCGGCTTCGAGAGCTTTCAGCGCTTCTGGGACCGCGACAACGGCTGCTGGATGGTCAAGATCCTGCCCGGCGAGTACTACGTGAGCCGGAGCGAGGAGGCGATCTCCACGGTTCTGGGCTCGTGCATATCGGCCTGCGTGCGCGACCCGACGCGTGGGATCGGCGGCATGAATCATTTCATGCTGCCGCAGGATGCCACCCAGGGCCCGAACGACTGGCTGGATCCGGCGATCGGCCTGGCCACGCGCTACGGCTCTTACGCGATGGAGAATCTGATCAACGACCTGCTCAAGCTCGGTGCCGTGCGGGAGCGTCTGGAGATCAAGCTCTTCGGCGGCGGGCGGATCCTCGCCGCGATGACGGACGTCGGCGGCCGCAACATCGAGTTCATCCGCAATTACATGACCCTGGAGGGCTACCGGGTCGCGGCCGAGGACCTCGGCGGCACCCAGCCGCGCAAGGTCGTCTACTTCCCCGCGAGCGGCCGCGCGCGGCTGCGCAAGCTCCGTCCGGTCGAGAACCGGATCATCAGCCATCACGAGCAGCTCTATCTCGACAGCCTCGGCAAGCAGGCCGCCGGCGGCGAGGTCGAGCTGTTCGATTGAGAGAGACGAGAATGATTACCACCGCGCAATCCCAGGCCGCGCCCGCAGCGAGGCGGCCGATCCGCGTGCTCATCGTGGACGACTCCGCGCTGGTGCGCAGTCTCCTCACCGACATCCTCAAGGCCGCTGCCGGGATCGAGGTCGTCGGCGTGGCCGCCGACGCCCATGCCGCGCGCGAGAAGATCAAGCAGTTGAACCCGGACGTGCTGACGCTGGATGTGGAGATGCCGAAGATGGACGGCATCACCTTCCTGCGCAACCTGATGCGGCTGCGGCCCATGCCGGTGGTGATGGTCTCCTCGCTCACCGAGCGCGGCGCCGACGTGACGCTCGATGCGCTGGCCCTCGGCGCGGTGGACTACCTGTCCAAGCCCAAGATCGATCTCGCCGCGACGCTGAAGGACTACGCCGACGAGCTCATCGAGAAGGTCCGAACCGCCGCCCGCGCCAGCGTCCGGGCGATCGATTCGCGGCAGCCCCGCACGCCCGGCCCGGTCGGGCCCGCCCACAGCGCCGATGCCGTGCTGCCCAAGGCGTCGCCGCGCAACCGGCCGCTGCGTACGACCGACCGCGTCATTGCGATAGGCGCCTCGACCGGCGGCACCGAGGCGATCAAGGAGGTACTGATGCGCCTGCCTCCGGACTCGCCCGGCGTCGTGATCGCGCAGCACATCCCCAAGGCGTTCAGCGCCCCGTTCGCGCGCCGTATGAACGACTGCTGCCCGATGTCGGTCTGCGAGGCGCAGGACGGGCAGCACGTGCTGGCGGGCCACGCCTACATCGCGCCCGGCGATCGCCACCTGATGCTGGTGCGCGATGGCGCCCGCTACGTCTGCCGCCTCGACGACGGCGTGCCGGTCAACCGCCACAAGCCCTCGGTCGATGTGCTGTTCCGATCGGTGGCGCAGAACGCGGGGCGCAACGCCATCGGGGTGCTGCTCACGGGAATGGGCAAGGACGGCGCGCGCGGCATGAAGGAAATGCTGGACTGCGGCAGCCGCACCATCGCGCAGGACGAGGCCACCAGCGTCGTCTGGGGCATGCCCGGGGAGGCCGTGTCGCTCGGGGCCGCGGAGCACGTCGTGGCCCTGGAGAGCGTTGCGGGCAAGATCCTGGCTCTGGCGGAGGCCCTGGACATCACCCGCGAGACCCGAGCGCTCGGCGGGGGCGATCCGTGAACCAATTTGACGACCCAGGTCTCAATTCGGGGCAGGATGCGCCGATACCCCGGATGAGGCTGTACCGATGAAGAGCTCCGCAGCAGAGAATCCCCAGGGCACCGGCGATCCGGAGGCATTCGCCTTCGTGCAGGCGCTGGCGGCCGAGCTGTCGAAGGGCAAGGTGGACCTTCCCAGCTTTCCGGACATCGCCCTGCGCGTGCGCAAGGTGCTCGCCGACGAGGAAGTCTCCCAGGATAAGGTGGTGCGCGTGGTCGGCTCGGAGCCGGCGCTGGCGGCCCGCCTCATGCAGATCGCCAATTCCGCGGCGATCAACTTCACGGGCAAGCCCATCTCGGAGCTGCGCACGGCCATCGCGCGCATGGGCTTCAACATGGTGCGCAGCGCCGCCATCGCGTTCGCGATGTCGCAATTGAAGAAGGTCGACTTGTTGAAGGGCCTCGAGCAGCCGCTCGATGCGCTGTGGCACGACAGCGCCGGAGTCGCGGCGATGTCGCACGCGGTGGCGCGCCGGTTCAGCCACGTCAATCCGGACACCGCCATGCTCGCCGGCCTGCTGCACGGCATCGGCAAGCTCTATATTCTCACGCGCTCGAGCAGGCATCCGGCGCTCTTCGCGAATCAGGCCGCATACAGCGCCATCGTGCGCGACTGGCATGCGCCGGTCGCCAAGGCGCTGCTCGAGAACTGGGAGATGGCCGAGGAGATCATCACGGCCGTGAGCGAATACGAGGACTTCGGCCGGGAGCACGAAGGCCCGCCGGACCTCACGGACGTGCTCACCGTCGGACACCTGCTCACGGCCTTCAAGGAGCATCCCGATACGCTGGAGCTCAACATGCACGACGTCGCCGCCTGCAGGCGGATGAAAATCGACCGCGGGAGCTACGAGAAGCTGATCGACGAGTCGGAGCACGAGATCGAGGCCCTGCGTCAGGCGCTCGGCGTGTGACCGCACCCCCAACCGCCGCGAGCCGTCCCATGCAGGCCCAACGTACTTCCAATCCAGCCGGCGATCATCCCGCGGAGGATGGCTCCGAGCGCGACGTCGCATTCACCTTCGTGCAGGCGCTGGCGGCGGAGCTCTCCGGCGGCAAGGTGGAGCTGCCCGGATTCCCGCACATCGTCATGCGCGTGCAGCGGGTTCTGAGCGATGACAGGGCCGACGCGACCAAGATCGTGCGCGTCATCGGCAGCGAGCCGGTGCTCGCCACCCAGCTCATCCGCATGGCCAACTCCGCGGCGCTGAACCCGGCAGGGATCGCCGTCACCGACCTGCGCGCGGCAGTGACCCGTGTAGGGGTCGACACGGTGCGTACCGCGACGATCGCCTTCGCCATGCGCCAATTGCGCGAGGCCGCGACCCTGCGCGGACTGGAGATGCAGCTCGGAGTCCTTTGGCGCCGCAGCGTGCAGGTGGCGAGCCTCTGCTTCGTCGTCGCGCGCCGCCTGACCGGCGTCAATCCGGACACGGCGCTGCTCGCGGGTCTGCTGCAGGGCATCGGCCGCCTCTACATCCTGACGCGCGCCAGTCGCCATCGGTCGCTCTTCTGCGATGCCGCCGCGTACCATACCATCGAGCAGGACTGGCATCTCAGCATCGCCGCGGCGCTCCTCGAGAACTGGGGGATCGCCGATGAGATCGTGCAGGCGGTGCACGAGTCGGAGAACATGGAGCGGGAATCGCGCGGCGCCCCCGGACTGCCGGACGTGCTGGTGGTCGGTACGCTCCTGGCGGAGATCAACGGCGACCCGACCGCACTCGCCGCCCAGGTCCAATGCGCGAAGCCGTTGCAGCGCCTGCGGCTCGATGAGCTCGCGTGCGAGCGGTTTCTGGCGGAATCGTCCCAGGAAGTGACCACGCTGCGGGACGCGCTGGGGTGAGGACGGTGCCTTCATCGACGACACTCAACGTGTCGTCGATCCGCCCGAACGCCCGGCCCCGGACGGACCGGGCCGGGCCGGGGACCCGGCCGCCATGGACGGCCAGCGGCACGCCTTAGACTGCCCCTGACGCCAAAGGACGCCTCGCGGCACGCCTCAAGCCGCCCCCAGTACTCTCCCCGGCCGCGCGTTGGAAGCGCCATAACCCTTCTTGGGCCCGTACGTATCCGACCGCGTCGGACGCCCCGTAAGCGCATCGAGCATGCCTTCGACCCGCTTCAGCCGCGCCGCAACGACGATGCCGTTGCGGTCATTGAGGTCGCGACAGCGCACGGCGCGCTCGGCACACTCGCGCAGCCGCGAGAGCAACTTGCCGTCGCCGTCGCACCACACCATGAGGCCCTCGAGACCCGCCCGATCGGCCGAGAAGCCGTGCAGGGCGCAGAGCGAGCGGCGCTGCTCCTCGATCCGGGCGAGCGTGCCCATCCGCTCCTGGCGGGCGCGGGTGGTCGTCTCGAGCGCCTGGACGTCGGATGTCTCGAGAACGCGCGACTCGCGTTCCAGCAGCTCCTCCAACTCCGCTAGGACTGCGGATTCCTCCCGCAGAAGGGTCGTCAGGTGCTCGCGGCAGACGCCCTGATCCATGGATCAGTCTTCCGGCAGATGCCCGAGCGCCTGCTCGAGTTGCAGCAGCTGCTCGGCGACGTGCTGCGGCTGTACGGTGTAGTTCCCCTGCTCGATGGCCGTGCTGAACTGGGCCACGCGGGCAGCGTCCACGGCCGGGAGGCTGCGCACCGCCTGCTCCAGGGACGCAAGCTGGCTCGCGGAATCGGTGATGTGCACATCCCCCGTGGCCGGCGGTGAGCCTGCCGGCGCCGGCGAGCCGCCCGTCGCCGCATCACGGGTCTTTGCCGCAGGACTACCCGCGCCGATGGATGCCGTCGAGCTGCCGCTCAAGCCACTGATCTTATTTGCCATTAGGATCTCCTCGAGGTCCTTCAGCGGGTGTATCGGCCACCGGGCGGATTTCTTTAGGGGGTGACATTGACCACCCTATCGCTCGCCACGAACCCCTGCACCACCTTCTCGGAGGAGGCATTCTGCACCCTGACCAGGGCTCCCAATCGACCGTCCTGGAGGGCCAGTCCCGGGGCGCGCACGGTCACGCCGCCCGCGGAGGCGACCAGGGTCACCTGCTCGCCCTGGCGCACCATGAAGTCCGGCAGCAGGTTGGCCGATGTGAGCACCGCGCCGGCGGGCAGCGGCTGGCGCAGCGTGCTGTGAGCCAGCTGTGAGAGATTCGTCACATAACCGACGGCGAGCCCGCCCACCATGCGCGTCTCCGCAACCACGTCAGCGGCGCCGAGCCTCGCGCCCTGCGCATGGGGCGCCTTCAGCGCCCAGACGCGGATGCGGGATTGCACCGTCACGGGCACATAGAGGGTCCAGTCCGCGCCCGCGCGACAGCCGACCGCGACGGACATCTGCGCCTGCGGCCTCTCTCCGGAGAGAAAGGAGGCATCGAGCGGTCCGCCGCAGCGCGCGAGGCGCAAGCGCGGGTCGAGCCTTCCGGCGCTGACGACCAGACCGGCCTGCCCCGGAGGCATCTGCGAGCGGACGAAGCCTTCCGCGGCGCTGCGAATCGATTCCAACGGTTGGATCCCGGCGGCGGCGACGGATGCGGCTCCCAGGCACAGGACTCCCAGGAGCAGCGTGACGGCGGCCCGACCCTCATTGCGCAGGCCGCGACGGATTTTCGACGCAAGTTCGTTCATGGGAAGAGGATGTGCAAGCGCCGCGCCAGGCGCGGCTCGGACGCGCGACTCAAGTACCGTTGCGGCATGCCGATAAGGAAATCCGCGAGAGCGCGGCGCCACTGGCCCTCCCTGGCGGCAGGGCCCCGGTCCCCGCGGCAATGCGTTGCCGCGCCCGTGTGATCCAACTCACACTCCGCTCGCCGCCACGGCCGCTCTTCCCGCCCCGGCGGCCACGACACCCACTTGGCATGCGTCTTGCTCGTGATCCGGCAGGCCCACTGACCGCCGGATTTCCGACATGCCGCTCAATCTCAACGCATACCTCGGCATCGAGCCCGATGCCCTCAAGGTATATGCCCAGCGCGCGGAAGTGCTTGCGGCCAACCTCGCCAACGCCGACACGCCCGGCTATCAGGCGCGTGACATCGATTTTCGGGCCGCCCTGGCGGCGGCCGGCTCGCAGGGCGGCGCGCTGCAGCCCGCGGCCACGAGCCCGCAGGATCTCACCGCGGCCGCCACCGCCGGCGGCGGCCTCTCCACGCAGCAGTTCCTGAAGTACCGCGTGCCGCTCGCCCCCTCGCTCGACGGCAACACGGTCGACTCGCAGCTGGAAGAGAGCAAGTTCGCGCAGAACACCGTGCGCTTCCAGGCCGCGCTCACCTTCCTGGAGAACAAGTTCAGCGAGCTCACCACCGCCATCACCGGCCAATAGGCGGGCACAAGTCATGTCACTCTTCAACATCTTCAATATCGCCGGCTCCGGCATGTCGGCCGAGTCGGTTCGCCTCGACACCGTCGCCAGCAACCTCGCCAACGCCGACAGCGTGAGCAGCAGCCCGACCACCGCCTACAAGGCGCGCTACCCGGTCTTTCAGGCCATTCAGGCCTCGCTGATGTCTCCCGGTGCAGGCGTCAATCCGACCACGCAGGCCGCGGACGCCGCCGTGCAGGTGCGCGGCATCGTCCAGAGCACCACCGCGGGCGCCGCGAGATACGAGCCGGGCAATCCCCTGGCGGACGCCAACGGATACGTCTACTCATCGAACGTCAACGTCGTCGAGCAGATGGCGGACATGATCTCCGCGTCGCGCTCCTACCAGAACGATGCGCAGGTGCTCGAGACGTCCAAGTCCCTGATGCTCGATACCCTGAAGCTCGCACAGGGCTGAACCTCACCTCCGAACGGCAGGACCCACGCTCATGTCACTCAATTCCGTAGGTGCATACGCCGCGCAGACCGCCGCCAACGCGGCGGCCGTCTCGAGCGCGAGCAGCTCATCGAGCTCCGCGACCGCGATGCCGCAGATCACCCAGAGCGACTTTCTGTCGCTCATCATCGCCCAGATGCAGAACCAGGATCCGACCCAGCCGGCGAACCCCAACCAGTTCGTCAACGAGCTCGCCTCGCTGAGCGAGGTGAGCGGCATCAACAACATGGACGGGGCGATGAGCAACCTCTCGAGCAGCATGCAGTCATCGCAGCTCCTCTCCGGCACCAGCCTCATCGGCCGCCACGTGCTCGCGGCAGGCACCACGGCCGCGCTCGCCGCCGGCGGCTCGGTGAGCGGCGCGGTGCAGGCCCCCGCCGGAGCGACCAGCGTCATCGTCGCGGTCACCGACCCGTCCGGCGCGCTCGTGAAGACCCTGCAGGTCGCCCCGCAGTCATCCGGGCTCACCGGCTTCACCTGGGACGGCACCACCAATTCCGGCGCCGCGGCGCCCCCCGGCACCTATACCTTCTCGGCGGCCGCGATGGCCGGCGGCAGCCCGACCTCGCTCTCGCCGTATCTGCAGAGCACGGTCAACAGCGTGACCATCGACCCGACCACCCAGAGCCTTTCACTGAATACCGATTCCGGCCCGCTGTCGCTCAGCAACGTCGTCCAGGTGAACTGAGGAACCCAAAGCCATGTCATTCGACCTCGCCCTCTCGGGCATCAATGCCGCCAACACAGACCTCAACGTCACGTCGAACAACCTCGCCAATGTCGGCACGACGGGCTTCAAGGAATCCCGCGCGGAGTTCGCCGACCTCTTCGCCCAGACCCAGCAGGGTGTCTCCAGGACGGCGGTGGGCAACGGCGTGCAGGTGGCGGCCGTGGCGCAGCAGTTCGGCCAGGGGAACATCACTTCCACCGGGAACAATCTCGACCTGGCGCTGAGCGGCTCCGGCTTCTTCATCGTGAGCAACGCCGGCGGCCTCAACTACACCCGCAACGGCGCCTTCCAGGTCGACCAGAACGGTTATCTGGTCACCACCTCCGGCGAGCAGGTCCAGGGCTATGCGCCGCTCGCCAACGGCACGTTCAACACGGGCGGCCTCGCGCCCATTCAGCTGACCAGCGCCGAGAGCGCCCCCCTGGCGACGAGCACCGCGAACGTATCCCTCAACCTGCCCGCCAACGCGACCCCGCCGACCAACACGCCGCTCAATCCCGCCGACCCGAGCACCTATACGGACACGACCTCGCTCACCGTATACGACTCTCTCGGCGCCGCCCACACGGCGCAGCTTTATTTCAGCAAGCAGGCGACGCCCGCGAACACCTGGAGCTCGAGCCTGTACGTCGACGGCGCCGCGGCCGGGACGGCCCAGACCCTCACGTTCTCCAATACCGGCGCCCTCACCACCCCGGCCAACGGTCAGGTGAATTTCGGCACGTACACCCCGTCCACCGGCGCCGCGCCCCTGAACATGACGTTCAATTTCGGCCAGGCCACCCAGGACGGCAACGCCTTCGGCGTGAGCTCGGTGTCGCAGAACGGCTATACGACCGGCAGCCTCACGGGCATCAACATCAGCTCGAGCGGCGTGGTGCAGGCGAACTTCACCAACGGCCAGTCGAAGAACCTGGGTCAGGTCGCGCTCGCGAACTTCGCCAATGCCCAGGGGCTGCAGCAGGAGGGCAACACCCAGTGGCAGCAGAGCTACGAGTCGGGCGACGCCGTGCACGGCGTGGCGGGCGGCTCCGGGTTCGGCTCCATCCAGTCCGGCTCCCTCGAGAGCTCCAACGTCGACATGACGACGCAGCTCGTCAACATGATCACGGCGGAGCGCGCCTTCCAGGCGAATGCGCAGATGATCTCGGCGACCAACCAGGTCACCCAGTCGATCATCAACATCCCGAACGGTTGAGCGGCCATGAGCGTTCCTGAGGCACTCCCGGGAGTCTGAGATGGACAGGTCCCTATACGTTGCGATGACCGGCGCCAAGGACATCCTCGACGCCCAGGCCGTCAACAACTTCAATCTGGCGAATGCGAGCACGACCGGCTTCAAAGCCAATCTGGACGCCTTCCAGAGCCAGGCGGTCACCGGCAGCGGCTACGCCTCGCGCGTGTACGCGACCGATTCCCTTGCCGGATTGGACCAGTCGGAAGGCGCGCTCATCACCACCGGCCGCCCGCTCGATGTCGCCGTCCGCGGGCAGGGCTTCATCGCGGTGCAGGGCCCCGACGGCAAGGAGGCGTACACCCGCAACGGCGATCTGCACGTCACCTCGGAAGGCCTGCTCGTCACCAGCACGAACCAGGTGGTGCTGGGCGACAACGGTCCGATCAGCGTGCCCCCGAGCGCCTCGATCCAGATCGCGGGCGACGGCACCATCTCCGTGCAGCCGCTCGGACAGCCGGCGGAGTCGCTCGCCGCCATCGGCCGCATCAAGCTGGTCAATCCCCCGCCCGCCGCCCTGACGCAGGAAAGCGGCGGCCTCTTCCAGCTGGCGGCCGGCGCCTCGGCACCGGCCGACGCCTCCGTGAAGCTGACTTCCGGCGTGCTCGAATCGAGCAATGTCGATCTGGCGAGCGCCATGGTCAACATGATCGATCTGGCGCGGAACTTCGACCTGCAGGTCAAGGCGATGAAGGCCACCGATACCAACGCCCAGGCCAGCGCGCAGCTCCTGCAGGCCACCTGAACGAGAGGATGCTTCCATGAACGCAGCCTTGTGGGCCGCCAAGACCGGCCTCGACGCACAGCAGACGGAGATGGCGGTCATCTCGAACAATCTCGCCAACGTCAATACGACGGGCTTCAAGGAAGACCGGGCGGTGTTCGAGGATCTGCTCTATCAGAATCAGACTCAGGCCGGCGCGAGCACCTCGCAGACGACCCAGTCGCCGTCCGGCCTGTCGATCGGCACCGGTGTGCAGGTGGTCGCGTCCGAGAAGGACTACAGCCAGGGCAGCCTCACCCAGACCGGCAACCCGCTCGACCTCGCCATTCAGGGGCAGGGCTTCTTCCAGATCCAGAAGCCCGACGGCACCATCGCGTACACCCGCGACGGCACCTTCCAGACGAACGCCCAGGGGCAGCTCGTCACCTCCAGCGGCTATCTGGTGCAGCCCGGCATCACGATCCCCCAGGGCGCGCAGAGCGTGACGATCGGCAGCGACGGCACGGTCAGCGTGACCCTCGCGGGCCAGTCGGCCGCCACCCAGATCGGCCAGATCCAGCTCGCCAATTTCATCAATCCGCCGGGACTGCAGCCGATCGGCCAGAACCTCTTGGTACAGACGGCGGCGAGCGGCTCCCCGCAGACCGGCTCCCCCGGAACCAACGGCGTCGGCACCCTGGCGCAGGGAGAGCTCGAAGGCTCCAACGTCAACGTCGTCGAGGAGCTCGTCAACATGATCCAGACCCAGCGCGCCTACGAGATGAATTCCAAGGCCATATCGACCGTCGATCAGATGCTGCAGTATGCGACCCAGAACGCCTGATCTGCATCCGCGGCGGCCGCGCCGCGCGCTGTCCGCCGCCGCCTGCCTGCTGCTCGCGGCCTGCGCCGCGCATCCCACGTTCCGCAAGCAGGCGGCGATGAACCTGCCCCACTTCACGCCGCCGCCGGCGGACGGCGCCATCTTCCACACCGGCTACAGCCAGGCGCTGTTCGGCGATTCCATCGCCCACGACGTCGGCGACACGGTGACCGTGCTGCTGCAGGAGTCCACCATCGCGCAGAAGAGCTCGCAGACGGACACCGCGAAGACCACCAAGGATTCGCTCGCGGCTCCCACCGTGCTCGGCAATCAGGTGACGATCCACGGCACGCCGATCCTGAGCGGCAGCCTCAACAACGCCAACAGCTTCAGCGGCTCCGGCGACAGCAAGCAGAGCGACA
>DAHUXV010000244.1 GCA_027306985.1 Gammaproteobacteria bacterium
ATGAAGACGCCCAGGAGGACGTAGCCGCGGTAGCTTTTCAGCTTGTCCAGCTCCACGACACCGGTGAGCACCAGCAGCACCACGCCCACGGGCAGCTCGAACGCCGCGCCGAACCCGAAGAACATGAGCAGCACGAAATTCAGGTACTGCGAGATGTCGGTCATCATCGTCACGCCCTTCGGCGTCGTGCTGGCGAAGAAATGGAACATCGCCGGGAACACGAAGAAGTAGGCGAACGCCATGCCGGTGTAGAAGAGCAGGATGGAGGAGACGAGCAGCGGCAGCGCGAAGCGCTTCTCGTGCCGGTACAGTCCCGGCGCGACGAAGGCCCACAGCTGGTAGAGCACGTAGGGCATCGCGACGAAGAGAGAGACGAAGAAAGCCAGCTTGAAGGGCGTCGTGAACGGCGCCGCCACCCCGGTTGCGATGAGCGTCGTGCCCTTCGGCAGCTTTCTGAGGAGCGGCTGCGAGGCGAGGGTAAAGAGGGGATTGGCGTAGAACGCGCACGGCACGAACACGATCCCCACCACCACCAGCGCCCGGATCAGCCGGTCGCGCAGCTCGAGCAGGTGGGAGATCAGGGTGCCTTCGGCGAGCTTCTCAGGTTCCTCGGTCATGTATGCCCGGGGTGGGAGGCTCGGCGGGGGTATCGCCGCTCACGGCGGCCGCTTCGGGGAAGGGATCGGCGCCAGGCTGCCACGAAGCGGTGGGGGTGGCTGCCGGCTCCGTCGGATCCGGCGTCAGCGGCTCCGGAACGGGTGGCGGTACACCGCCCACCGGTCGCACCGGCTCGGGCCGGATGGTCCGGCCGCGATCGACGTCCATCTCCTCCTCGAGCTGCTCCTGGAACTGCCGGGCCATGGCACGCGCCCGGCCCACCCAGCGGCCCACCTCCCGCACGACGCGCGGCAGCTTCTCCGGCCCCAGCACGACGAGCGCCAGCACGAAGATGAGCAGGATCTCGGAGAACCCGAAATCGAACATGGGCCAGCCCCTCTGCCCGCCGTCACGGAGGGCTCAGGCGCTCCGCTCGCTCTTGGCGGCGGCTTCCGCCTTGGGGGCGGCCTTGGTCTCGGTGAACTCGGCATCGGGGGCTTCCGAGCGGATCTGCCGGCGGGGCGATGCGGCGGTCTCCTCCTGCTCGCCCTCGTTCATCGCCTTCTTGAAGCCGCGCACGGCATGGCCCAGATCCTCGCCCACGCTCCGGAGCTTCTTGGCACCGAAGACGACGAGCACCACGACCAGAATGATCAGCAGCTCCTTCATTTCCATAAAGCTTGCACTCCGCTCCGCTTACGCGCGAGAGAACACGATTGAGACGGGAATCATAGGCCAATCGACCGCTAGCGGCCGAGAAAATTCGCGAAACCTCGCGCCGGGCGCGCGAAAGCCGGCTGCGCCGCTTATGCCTGGGATGGGGGAGTGCCACGGGCCATCCCTGGCGGCGGGGCCCCCGGCCCGGCCCGTCCGGGGCCGGGCGTTCGAGCGGATCGAGGACACATTGAGTGTCCTCGATGAAGGCACCCGGATGCCGTGCCACTGGCCATCCTTGGCGGCGGGGCCCCCGGCCCGGCCCGTCCGGGGCCGTGCGTTCGAGCGGATCGAGGACACATTGAGTGTCCTCGATGAAGGCACCGCTCTCACCCCTCCAGCCAGAACGTCACTGGGCCGTCGTTGACCAGCTCCACCTGCATGTCGGCGCCGAATTCCCCCGCCGCCACGGGCGAGTGCGCGGCTCTCGCCCGCGCGAGCAGGTAGTCGAAGAGCTCCCGCGCCTGCGCGGGGGCGGCCGCGGTGCTGAACCCGGCGCGGGTGCCCTTGTGGGTGTCGGCCGCCAGAGTGAACTGCGGCACGAGCAGCAGGCCTCCACCGGTCTGCCGCAGCGACAGGTTCATCTTCCCGGCCGCATCGGGAAAAATGCGGTACGCCAGCAACCGCTCGAGCAGGCGATCGGCTGCCGCACGGTCGTCCTCCCGCCGCACGCCGATCAGCGCGAGGGTGCCGCGGCCGATGTCTCCGAGCTGCCGCCCGTGTGTGCCGACGCTGGCACGGGACACCCGCTGGACGAGCCCGATCATGAGATCGCCCTTCGCTGAAGCGTGCGGACGCTGGCGTCCGGCACGGCCGGTCCGATAAGATGCGGCGGGGTTTTGCGCATTGAGCCGGAGATCATGATGGCGGGACGTTCATTGCGTTCACAAGTGCGTTACAGCGTACGGGCTGCAACAACGGCCTTCAAAGTCGGCGTGGCGATCGGCCTCGGGTCGCTCGCGGCCGCCACGGCCGTCGCGCAGCAACCGACGACCACGACGCCCGATCTGCACCGTGGACAGGTTCTCTCGTACACGTGCCTCGGCTGCCACGGCATCCAGGGGTACCGCAACGCGTACCCGAATTACGCGGTGCCGCGGCTGCGCGGCCAGAGCGAGCAGTACCTCATCAACGCGCTGCACGAGTACAAATCCGGCCAGCGCGACTATCCGACCATGCGCATGCAGGCGATGTCGCTCTCCGACCAGGACATCGTCGACATCGCCGCCTACTTCTCCGGCAAGCCTCTGGCCGCCGCGGCCACCGCCCCCACACTTCCCGTACCGGAGGCGGCGCAGCTGTGCGTCTCCTGCCACGGCCCGGAAGGGATCGCGGTCGCGCCGATGTATCCGGACCTTGCCGGCCAGCACGCCAGCTATCTCACCCGCGCGATCCAGGAATACCACAACAAGGACCGCCAGAACCCCATCATGGACAGCATGGCCGCCTCGCTCACCCAAGCGGACATCGCCACGATCGTCGATTATTTCAGCAGCCTGAGGCCGGGGCTGCGCACGGAGCCGCGTCCTTTCTTCGGCTGGCCCGACCATCAGCCGTCCAAAGCGAGCGAATAAGCGGCCGTTTCCCGGGGCGAGTCTTCGCGCGCCGGCGGATCTCAGAGGCCCGGTCCCTGGGCCTCGAGATCGTCCGCGGCGATTCGGCCGCCAAAGCGCCGCAGGCGCCTTGCAGCCGATCGCCCGCCACTCACTTCACCTGCACGGGCACGAAGATCCGCGCGTTGCCGCGCTGAATGAGCAGGGCCACGTGGCCGTGCGACTTCGCCACCGCGGAGCGTAGCTCCGCCACCGCGGTCACCCGCTGGCCATTGGCCGCCAGCACGACATCGCCCGGCTGAATGCCCGCATCCTCGGACGGGCCGCTGACACCCTCGACCAGAAGGCCGCCGTGAATATGGGCCTGCTGCTGCTCGTCAACCGTGAGCGGCCGGACCGCGAGCCCCAGGCTGCCGCCCAGGTGGTGCGGACTCCTCGCCGAGGCCAGCGTCTGGCTGCCCATGGACCCGAGCTTCACGGCGATCTCGCGGCTGGCGTGATCGCGCCAGATGGTCAAGTGCACCGTCGTGCCCGGCATCAGGCTCGCAACCCGGACCGGCAGCTGGCTCGAGGTCTGGACCGGCTTGCCATCGAGCGCCAGGATCACGTCCCCGGACTTCAGGCCCGCCGTCGCCGCAGGCCCGCCCGACTGCACGCTCGATACCAGCGCGCCCTCGGGCTTCGGCAGGCCGAAGGAGTCGGCGAGCCCCTGGTTCACGTCCTGGATGTAGACGCCGAGCCGTCCCCGCTGCACGTGGCCGGTGGCCATGAGCTGATGCGCCACCTGCATGGCGACGTTGATCGGGATCGAGAACGACACGCCCATGTAGCCGCCGGTGCGGCTGTAGATCTGCGAGTTGATGCCGACGACCTGACCTTCCATGTTGAAGAGCGGGCCGCCGGAGTTGCCCGGATTGATCGGGACGTCGGTCTGGATGAACGGAACGTAGTTCTCGGCGCCCTCGCCCGGCAATACGCGGCCCTTGGCGCTCACGATGCCGGCCGTGGCACTGTTCGCGAACCCGAACGGCGCGCCGATCGCGAGCACCCACTGCCCGACCTGCAGCGTGCTGGAATCGCCCAGCTTGACGATCGGCAGGTTGTTGGCCGGAATCTTGATCACCGCGACGTCCGCGACCTTGTCCTCGCCGATCACCTTGGCGGTGTACTGGCGCCGGTTGGTGAGCTGAACGGTCACGTGGGTCGCGCCCGAGACCACGTGCGCATTCGTCAGGATGATGCCGTCAGCCCGGATGATGAAGCCCGAGCCTTCGCCGCGGATGGGTTGCTGCGGCGGAGCCTGGAACGGCATGCCGTGGAAGAACGGCGCGAACGGGCTGTTGGGCCCGAACGGATTGCCGTTGCCGCCCTCCTGGCTGGGGGCTTTCTCGATGACGCGGATATTGACGACCGCGGGGCCGTACTGCTTCACCAGCGTGGCGAAGTCCGGCAGCATCACCGACACGCCGCCACGCGGCTGGGCCGATGTCACTGCCGCCGGCGGCGGGGACCCCTCGGCCTGAGCCGTCGTCGGCGCCGCACCGACGGTATAGAGTGCGGCGACCGGCACGGCGCCGAGCACGATGCCGAGCACGGCTGCGATGAATGGATTTCGAACTGCGGTCCTGACTGTCATGACTTGCTCCCAGGGATTTGTCCGGGTCAACGGCCCGCAGAATAGGGGCCGGACACTTAAATGACGCTTAAGGGCGAGCGGGGTGCCTTCAGCGAGGACACTTAATGTGTCCTCGCTCCCCGCGAGCGCCCGCGCACGGACGCGCGGGCCGGGGGCCCTGCCGCCAGGGACGGCCAGTGGCACGCCCCTCCTCCCGAAGTGCCGCGGCCTGCCCGCTCTACGCCAGCAAGGATAGCGCCGCCGGGCGTCCTGAATCGGGCCTACCGGCCTCGCCTGTCCAGCCAGGCCATGAGCCCCTGGGTATTCAGCTCGAGGTCCCCCTCGAGGAGCGCCAGTACGCGCTGCGCAGACAACGGGCAGCCGTGCCGGACGGCGAGCTCCCGCCAGAGCCCGCCCATCCCGGCGCGGATCGCCGCGGCGCGGTCCGGTGCCGCGGCGCTCTGCTCGGCGATGCGGACCAGCTCCCGGATCTGCCCCTTGAGCGACTCTCCCAGCCGCGCCACGTCCGTCACGCGGCTGAAGTGCATCAGGTACATCGCCACGGGCGCGTACGAGAGCAGCCGGTCGACGGAGGCGATCAGCTGCTCCGGGTCGAACTGTGTCGGGGTCGTCGTCGGGATGATGAACGCGCCGCGCGGGGAGTCGAGCTCCCGATAGGAGATGCCGAAGGTATCGCCGGTGAAGATGCAGGCATGCGCGCGATCGACGAAGGCCTGGTGATGCAGCGCGTGCCCGGGCGTGTGCAGGATCTCGAGCTGCCGTCCCGCCAGGCTCAGTGTGTCGCCGTCCCGAGTCACCTGGACCCGCTCGGCCGCGATGGGCACGATGTCGCCATACAGCCGCCGAAAGCGCTCTTCGCCGTACACCGCGCGCGATCCGGCGATGAGCTTCGCCGGATCGATCATGTGGGGCGCGCCGCGGGGATGCAGTACCGCGGTGGCGTTTGGCAGCTCCCGCATCAGCCGCCCCGCGCCGCCGGCATGGTCGAGATGGACGTGCGTCAGCAGGAGATAATCGACCTCATCACGCGCGATGCCGAGCACATCCAGCGCGGCAAGCAGATAAGGCACCGAGTCATTGGTGCCGACATCCACGAACGCCGCGCGGCCGCCGTGTTGAACGATATGCGCGGCCGCATGTCCGGGATGAACGTACTCCGTATCAACGGCGGTGACGCCGTCCGGATGACGGAACAACCGAGGGGCGGGGGCCGCGATCGAGCCTTGTGTCATGCCCGGTAGGGTAGCACTCCTCTCATCAGCGAATTTCAGGCAAGCTTGAGCGCATGATCCAATTCTTCCATTCCCGCCGGGCGGCCGCCGTCCCGGCTCTCGCCGCGCTATTGCTCGCGTCGGGAGCACCCGCGCACGCGCAGCCCTTCACCGTCCCCAGCCACCGGATCGACGGCACTCTGGTCTTCGACGGGATTCCACCGCTCGATGCCAAGCTCGCCGCGCGGCTGCGGCGTTACGAGGAATGGCGGCAGGCGAGCTTCCTCGACTGGCTGCCCGACGGCGGCATGCTCGTCGCGACGCGCTTCGGGAAATACGAGCAGGTGCATCGCGTCGATTCGCCGCTCGGCGCGCGCGAGCAGCTCACCTTCGGCGACGGTCCGGTGATCGAGGCCCGCGCGCCGCGCAGCGGCTCCGGATTCGTGTTCGTCAGGAAGACCGGGGGCTATCCGCAACTCTACTATTACGCCGGTGCCGGCGCGGTTCGCCCGCTGACGCAGGGCAATTACCAGCATGGCAGCCCCATCTGGTCGCACGACGGCAAGCGCGTCGCCTTCTACGGCACGGACCGCACCGGTGTGAACGACGACATCTACGTCGTCGACATTTCCGCGGGAGCGCGTCCGCGGCTGGTGGTTGCCGGCTCGGCGGGCACCTGGCGTCCGCTCGCCTGGTCGCAGGATGACAGCAAGCTGCTGCTGTTGAACAGGGTCGCCCCGCAGAAGTGCGCCCTGTACGTCGCCGAGGTCGCGACCGGCGCCCTGACCCCGGTGAAGGTGCCCGAGTCCGGCATCACCGCCGCCAGCTTCGCTCCCAACGGTGTCGGCTTCTATCTGATCTCCAACGCGAGCAGCGACTTCGAGCAGCTTCTTTATTACAACCCCATCACGAGCGTCACCCGCCTGATCTCCGCGGATGTCCCCTGGGATGTGGAGGAATTCGCCGTCGGCACGGGCGGTCAGTACGTCGCGTACGTGGTGAACGACGACGGCCGAAGCCGCCTCACCGTTCTCGATACCTTGCATCACCTGCAGTTCAAGCCGCCCGGCCTGCAGGATGGCCGTATCGAGAACCTCCGTTTCGACGACACCGGCCGCAAGCTCGCCTTCTCCTACGAGTCGAGCCGCTCGCCCCGCGACGTCTACGTCTACGACGTCGCTCAAGGTACGGTCAAGCGTTGGACGCACAGCGAGGTCGGTCCGCTGAATCGCGCGAGCATCGCGACCGCGCAGCTCATTCATTATCCGACATGGGACCGCGTCGACTTTCATCGGCGGATGCTCTCCGCGTACGTGTATATGCCGCGGGGAACGGCGCCCTGTCCCGTCCTGATCGCCCTCCCGGGCGGCCGGCGGCTGCATTCGCAGTTTCGTCCCTCCTGGAAGCCCTTCATCCAATTCGTAGTCAACGACCTCGGCTACGCCGTGATCGCTCCCAACGTCCGCGGCTCGTCCGGTTACGGGAAGGCGTTCCGCGCGCTGGACGGCGGCAGGCTCCGCGATGACTCCGTGCGCGACGTGGGGGCGCTGCTCGTGTGGACCGGACTGCAGCCTGGTCTCGACGCCCACCGGGTGGCGATCATGGGTCACGCCTATGGCGGCTTTCTCGCGCTCGCATCGCTGGCGACCTACGGCAATCACCTGCGGGGCGCGATCGATCTTGCGGGCATCGCCAACCTGGTCGATTACGTCGGTCACTCCCCGGCCGTCGACCGCGCCCGGCGCACCGCCGAGTTCGGCGACATCCAGGACGGCTACATGCGCGACTTCCTGGACCGGATCTCACCCCTGGACAATGTCGGCATGATCCACCGCCCGGTGCTCATCGTGCAGGGACTGGACGTCCCCGGCTCGCGTGCCCGCGACTCCCAGAAGCTCGTCTGGCTGCTGCGCTCCGAGGGCAATCAGGCCTGGTATCTCAGCGCCACCGACGCAGGCAACGACTTCAGCCGCCCCGCCGACCGGGAGGCCTATCTCGAGACCGCGGCGCAATTCCTGCAGATGCTGGCGCGGTGATCAACCGTCTTCGGCGGGGAATGTCACGGTGACGGCCAAGCCGCGGCCGTCCGGTCCTTCCGCGAGCTCGACGGTGGCGCCGTGCGCCGCCGCGATCGTCTTGACGATCGCCAGGCCGAGTCCGCTGCCGGGCGAGCGCGTTCCCGGCCGGCGGTAGAACCGATCGAACACCCGCTGCCGCTCCTGCGGCGCGATCCCGGGGCCGTCATCCACCACCCTGACAAGAGCCCGGGGCGGCCTCGCCGCGGATCGCTCCACCGAGACGTCCACCCGCCCTCCGGCTGGCGTATAGCGCACCGCGTTGTCGACCAGGTTCCTGATCAGCGTCGCTACCGCATCCTGCTCACCCCGCACGAATACGGACCGCGCTTCCGAGACACCGAGGTCGATCCGGCGCGAGTCGGCCAGCGGTACGAGCTCCGCCACGACTTCGCGCGCGAGCTCATCGACCGCGATCCGCGTACGCGCCGGCTCGGCCCGCGGCTCCTGCCGGGCCAGCACCAGCATCTGCTCCACCAGGTGGATCGCCCGCTGCACGCCTTCGGACAGCTTGCCCATCGACTCGGAGCGCTCCGCCTCGGTTCCCGCGCGAGCGAGCGCCCCGAGCTGCAGGTGCAGCGCCGTGAGCGGCGTGCGCAGCTCGTGCGCCGCATCCGCCATGAAGGCCCGTTCCCGGTCGAGGGCGGCGGTGAGCCGTACGAGCAGGTCGTTGAGCGAGCCCACCAGCGGCCGCACCTCATCCGGCAATCTCTCGTCCGAGAGCGGCTCGAGCTCGTTGACCCGGCGCGCCTTGACGGCCTTGGCGAGG
>DAHUXV010000249.1 GCA_027306985.1 Gammaproteobacteria bacterium
TGAAGACGCTCGCCGTCATCGGCAGAGTGCGGAAGAGCTCCGGCCGCTTGCGGGCCGTGACGATCACCTCGTTCAAGGTCTGGACCTGCGCGAGCGCCGGAACGGCGATCAGCGGCGAAAGCCCCATGGTCATCGCGGCCAACCATCTTGCGTGAGACGTGCGCACGTTGAAATCCCCCTGTTATGGATTCGATATTCGGTTCCGGTGATCCCTCACCTGCGGACGGGCCATTTGGCACCGCCTCGCAGCGCGTCCCTGATCGAGGCCCCGTGCTCATCGAGCAGCGGGGCGGCTTGGACGCTGTCGGCTCGCCCGCCCGCGAATCGGACGGGTGGACGAACGGCATGCTCGCCTCCGTGCGCAGTCTCCACGGGAACGATGAGCCCGAGGTGCGCGACCTGTGGGTCGCGGACCACCTCGTCGATCCCGTTCATCGGCGCATGCGGCACATCGTGCCGGCTGAGGCTCTCGGCCCAGTGGGCGAGATCCCTCGCGGCGAAGCGAGCCATCAGCTCGGCCCGCAGCGCCTCGTAATTGTCGATGCGGGCCTGGCGCGTCTGAAAGCGCGGATCGCGCGCGAGCTGCGGGGCCTCGAGCGCCTCGAGCAGGCCGGTCCAGAACTTCTCGAGCGAGGACAGATGGAGCACGACCAGCCGTCCGTCGGCGGTTCTGAGGATGTAGGCCTGCGCGAGGCGCGGCCGGTCCCTCGAGGACGGCGCCTTGCCGAGCGCGAAATACGCGGCGAACGGCTCCACCGCGAAGTGACTCATGGCCTCGAGCATCGAGACCTCGACGAGCGTGCCCCGCCCGGTGCGTCCCCGTTGCACCAACGCTCCGAGGATGCCGTAGGCGGCGTAGATGCCGGTGATGGCGTCGGCGAGCGCCGGCCCCAGGAACTGCGGGTCGCGCGCGTCGACCACGACGCTCAGGAAGCCGCTCAACGCCTGCGCGACCGAATCGTAGCTCGGGCGTGCCGCGTAGGGGCCGTCGGCGCCGAAGCCGCTGATCGCGCAGTAGACGAGCCGCGGGTTCAGCGAGCACAGACGCTCCGACCCGGCTCCCAGGCGCTCCGCCGTGCCGGGCCTGAAGTTCTGGATGAAGACGTCCGCCTCGCGCACGAGGCCTTCGAAGAGCTCGCGATCGGCGCCGCTTTTGAGGTTGAGCGCGATGCCGCGCTTGTTGCGGTTGTAGGCCTGGAAGTGCGGCGAGTACGCGCCGCCCTGGTAACTGCGGTAAGGATCCCCTTCCGGACTCTCGATCTTGATGACGTCGGCGCCGAGGTCGGCGAGCATCATGCCGGCGCAGGGACCGGTGATGAAGGTGCCCTGCTCGACCACGCGAATTCCGTCGAGAACCCCCGCGAGCGTCATGGCCTCGGCTCCGATCCGGCCGGCGCATCGCCGTCGTAGCGCACCGCCTCGGCGGCAGCCGCGGACATGGCGAACCCGATCGGACGCAGCTGCTCCTCGACGAGGTGCGCGATGAGCCCGGCGGTGCGCGCCAACAGCGGCACCCCCTTCAGCGCGGGCAGCGGGTAGCCGGCATCGAGGAGCACGGCCGGTATCGCCCCGGAAACGTTCAGCATCAGCGGCTTGCCCGTGAGCTCGGGCAGCAGCCGCTCGACGGTGCGCGCGACCTGCGCGTGCAGGCCCGCCGTGCCGAGCTCCTGCGCGATCGCGAGCAATCGCTGCGCCCTGGGGTCCTCGCGCTTGTGCAGCGGGTGGCCGTAGCCGGGGATCGCGCGCCGCTCGGCGCGATATTCCCGCACCAGCGCGGTGGCCGCCGCTTCCGCCGCCTCGCCCTCGCCGATCCGGCGCACGATCTGCGCGAGGAAGCGCCCGGCCGCCTCCGCGGCGCCGAGTATCACCGAGCCGCAGCCGAGGATCCCCGCCGCCACGGCGCCCTGCAGCGCCTCCGGCGCGGCGGCGAGCGTCATGCGGCTCGCCTGCACGCTCGGTACCAGGCCGTGCTCGGCGATGGCGACCAGGGTCGCATCGAGAATGCGGCTCTGCGCCGGCGTCGGCGCCGTGCCGCTGACCAGCAGCCAGAAGTAGTCGGTGAAGCCGATGCCGCCCATCAGATCCGCGGCGAGATCGCGGCCGCGGACCCAGATCGCCGCGTCGGTGGATCCGCAGATGGCAGTGGCGTGGTCGGAGTCGGGGCCGATCTTCATTTTCGGATATCGAAACTCACTTCGTTATACGAACGCATCGTGAACTGCCGCCGGACCGCCGTCAAGGCTCTTCCGTCCTTTCGCATACCGAAATAGACTCTCGCCATGGCCACACGCAAAATCACCCACAGCCGTCGCGAAGCGATGGGGGGGCTCGCCAAGGGCATCGCCGTCATTCGCGCCTTCACCCGCGGGCACCCCGCTCCGACCCTGAGCGACATTGCGCGCACCGCCGCCATTCCCGCGGCGACGGCGCGCCGCTGCCTCCTGACACTGGAGGAGCTCGGCTACGTCACCCGGCACGGACGCAACTTCCTCCTGCGGCCGAAGGTCCTCGAGCTGGGCGCCGCCTATCTCGACTCCATGGACATCGAGCATCTCACCAAGACGCATCTCGAGGAGCTCGCGCGCAAGACGGGCGACTCGGCGGCGATGTCGGTGCTCGACGGCAACGAGATCGTCTACGTCGCGCGCACCTCCGTGCGCACCCTGCTTCGGCTCGAGGCGCACGTCGGCAGCCGCTTTCCCGCGCACGCGACCTCCATGGGCCGCGTGCTGCTCGCGGGCCTGAGCGCGGAGCGCCTGCAGCGTTACTTCGACACCGCCAGACTCGAGGCGCTGACGGACCGGACGGTCTGCGATGCCGCGCAGCTGCGCGCGCTCGTCGAGGAGTGCCGCCGCAGCGGCTACTCGGCGGTGGCGGATGAGCTCGCCTACGGCGTCGTCGCGCTCGCGGTGCCGGTCCTCGACGAGTCCGGCAGGGTCGTCGCCGCCCTCAACACCTCGAGCCACTCCGGGAAGACCACCCGCGCGCGGCTCGTGCGCGACCGGCTCGGCATGCTGCGGCAGTTGAGCCGCCAGATCTCCGCCGATCTGCGGGCGATTCCCGGCCTTTCGCTGAGCGCGCAGGTCTGACCCGGGCTGGCGCGCGGCGGTCGGCGGCTTGACGGTGTCGTGTCGCGGCTCTAACCTCATAGCGAAAATTGTTTCGCTATGCGAATCATCCAATGCCACTGCCGCCGGCCAGCCCGGACCGCTATCTGCCGGTTCCGTCCGCCCTCCTCCGTTACCGCGACGAGGGCCGCGGACCGGCCGTGTTGCTCATTCACGGCTGGACGCTCGATCTCGAGATGTGGGAGCCGCAGGTTGCCTCGCTCGGCGGCTCGTTCCGCCTCGTCAGGCTCGACCGGCGCGGCTTCGGCCTCTCCTCCGGCCGCGCCTCGCTGGCCGCGGACGTGCAGGACGTCCTTGCGCTCTGCGACAGCCTGCGCCTCGGGCGCCTCGCCTGTGTCGGGATGTCGCAAGGCGCGCGCGTCGCCATGCACCTGTGCCGGATCGCGCCCGAAAGGCTTTCCTGCGTCGTTCTCGACGGACCGCCGCGCATGCTCGCGGCAGATGCCGCCGCGAGCGGCCAGGAGGACGTGCCTCTGGCCGAATACCGCGATCTCATCGCCCGCGGCGATGTCGCGGCCTTCCGCGGCCGCTGGCTGCGCCATCCTCTCATGCGGTTGGAAAGCCGCTCGCCGCGCTCGCAGGCCCTGCTCGAGAGGATGACGGCTCGCTACAACGGCGACGATCTGCTGCGGGAGCCGGGAGTGCCGCCGGATCATTGGGATGCCGCCCTCGCCGCATCGCTGCGCACACCCGCTCTCATCGTCACGGGCGCGCACGATCTGCCGGCCCGCGTCCGGGCCGCCGATGCGCTGGCCGCCATGCTGCCGGCCGCCGAGCGCGCGATCATCGACGGCGCCGGACACCTTCCGAATCTCGACAATCCCCCGTCATACGACGCGATCCTGCGGGCGTTTCTCGAGCGCCACGCCGGCCCGCGCCATTAGGAGAAGATCCATGCCGAAAGTCCTCGTGCTCTACTACAGCAGCTACGGCCACCTCGAGGTGATGGCGCAGGCGCAGGCCGAAGGCGCGCGCCGGATCGCCGGCGCCGAAGTCGCGGTCAAGCGGGTGGCGGAGATCGTCCCGCTCGAAGTCTGCAAAGCCTCGGGCTTTCGCCTGGACCAGCCCGCCCCCATGGCCGATCCGGCCGAGCTCGAGCGGTACGATGCGATCATCTTCGGCACCCCGACCCGCTTCGGCAACATGGCGGCGCAGATGCGCAACTTCCTCGATCAGACCGGACCGCTCTGGGCGCGCGGCGCCCTGGTGGGGAAGGTCGGCAGCGTCTTCTGCAGCACCGCGAGCCAACACGGCGGCCAGGAGACGACCCTGACCTCATTCCACCTGACGCTGCTGCATCACGGCATGATCGTCGTGGGACTGCCCTACACCTTCAAGGACCTGACGACGCTGCGGGAGGTCACCGGCGGCAGCCCCTACGGGGCGAGCTGCGTCACCGGCGCGGGCGCGGAGCTGCGCATGCCGAGCGCCCTCGAGCTCGAGATGTGCCGCTTCCAGGGCGAGCACGTGACGCGGATCACGGCGAGGCAGGCAGGTGCCTGACTCGCCGGACGGCCATCAGCCGAAGCGATAGCTCGAAAGGGCTATCGCGCCGAGGAAGTCCTCCTCCCGGTAGACGGTCCGTCCCGGATCCTGCGCCGCCGCGCCGACGGCGACGTGAAGGGGCAGGAGGTGATCTTCCCGCGGATGCGCCTCCCGGGCCGCCGGCGCGCGCTCCCAGTCGAGCAGTCGCTGCGAGCGCTCGGCCGGCGCGGCCTCGACCAGCGTCTCCCGCAGCCACGCGTCGAACTGCACCGAGTCCTCGCGCCGGCCGCGGGGCCCGAAGAAGCGGCGCAGGTTGTGGTAGCTGCTGCCGCTGCCGATGATGAGCACCCCTTCGTCCCGCAGCGGCGCGAGCGCGCGCCCGAGGCTCAAGTGCAGTTGCGGGTCGTAACCGGCCCGCAGCGACACCTGGAACGTCGGCACCCGCGCCTCGGGGTGCGTGACCGCCAGGATCGAGTACGTTCCGTGATCGAAGCCGCGGTCGGCGTCCAGATGCGCGGGCAGCTTCGCCTGTTGCAGCAGCGACAGCACCCGCGTCGCCATCCGCGGGGAGCCGGCCGCGGGATAGCGGATGTGATAGAGCTCCTCCGGAAAGCCGCCGTAGTCGTACACCATGGGCGGCGCCGCGCCCGCCATGACCGCGAAGTCGCGCTCCTCCCAATGGCCGGAGACCACCAGGATCGCTTCGGGCTCGGCCGGAAGCTGGCGCGGCAGCTCCCGCAGCGATGCCTCCAGCCTGGCGAAGGGCCGGCGCTCCTCTTCCCGCATGTACGGCCAGGGGCCGCCGCCGTGGCTGAGATAGAAAGTCGGAAATCTGACACTCACGGGATCACCTCGGATGACGGCGCGGCTCACCGCCCGCGCCGATGATCGAGACTGAGAGGGCCGGCGCCGTTGGCCGCCAGCGTGAGCAATCCGCCCGCAACGGCGAGATCCGACAGGAAGAGTATCAGCTGAGTCTGATCGGCGAAGTCGTGGTGAAAGAAGCCGGCGGCGAGCAGGCTGAAGCCCGCGAGCAGGAACGCCGCGATGCGGGTATGCCAGCCGGCGATGAGCGCGAGCGAGCCCAGCACCTCGGTCGCGATCACGATCGGCAGCAGCGCCGCCGAGACGCCCATGGACGCCATGTAGCCGGCTGTCGCGCCATAGCCCGAGATCTTCGAGAGCCCGGCGAAGAGGAACAGCGCGGCCAGCAGCAAGCGGCCGCCCAGGTCGAGGAATTTGCCGTAGGCGGAAGTTTCGACCGGCGCCCGGTCGCGGATCGGGGAAGTCGTCGCGGAAGTGCTCATGAGGAGGCTCCTGGAAGCGGTGTGAGGGGCTCGAGGCGTTACTCTAGGGGCCCCCGCCGGCGTTCACCAGATGGTAAAATCAAGAATCACTGTCCATTTTATTAGACAATGACCGATCTCGATGCCATTGCCGCTTTCGTCCGCGTCGTGGAGGCCGGCAGCTTCTCGGCGGCCGCGCGGCGCACGGGCAGCCCCAAGGCGACCGTGAGCGCCAAGGTCGCGCGGCTGGAGCGACGGCTCGGCGTGCGTTTGATCCAGCGAACGACACGCAAGCTGCGCGTGACGGAAGCCGGCGAGCAGTATTTTCGTCATTGCGCCGCCGCCCTGCGCGAGGTCGAGCTGGCGGAGGCGGCGCTGCAGTCGAGCTCGGGGAAGCCCACGGGTCTGCTCAGGATCACGGCTCCCGTGGATCTCGGCCATACGCTCCTGCCGCGGATCGTACACACGTATGCGGCCCGCTATCCGCAGGTCGCGGTGGAGCTCCTCGTCACCAACCGCCTCGTCGATCTGGTCGGCGAAGGCGTCGACCTCGCGATCCGCCCCGCGCAGGCGCTGAAGGATTCCTCGCTCGTCGCCCGCCGCTTCTTCGAGCTCGGCGCCAACCTGTGGGCGTCGCCGCGATATCTCGAGCGGCTCGGCGCCCCCGCCCATCCGCGCGATCTGCGCCGGGCGAGCTGCCTGGGATTCGCGGGGGCGGGCTCGCTGACGCTCACGAATGGAAAGTCGGACGTCGAGGTGCCCATCACCGGGCGCATTCGCGCCGACGACTTCGAGACCATCAAGTCCCTGCTGCTCCTGGGAGACGGGATCGCCCGGCTGCCGGATTTCCTGGCCGAAGACGCCGCCGCGGCGGGCACGCTGGTTCCCGTGCTCCCGCGGTGGCGGCCGAAGGAGCGGGGAGCCTTCTACTTCGTGTACGCCGGCCGCGAGTACGGCCTGCCGAAGGTGGAGGCGTTCATCCGGACGGCGCTCGAGACTCTCCCGGCGCGTGCGGCATCCGCCGCGCGGACCGCGAGCCCCCGCCCGCCGGTTCCTCGCTGACCCCGGAGCGGCTCAACGCTCGCTGGGCGTCAAGAGACGCCGGTACTGCCCCAGGTGGCGGATGGCATGCTGTGTCTCGCCGGCCGACTCGTACAGGCGCGCCAGGTTGTAATGGCAGTCGGCGAGGCTCGGATCCTCCGCGAGCGCGGCGTGGTAGGCCTCGAGAGCCGCCGCGCGCTCGCCGAGATCCTCCAGCGCCACACCCAGGTTGAAAAGCAGCAGGGAATCGGCGCCGCAGTGCCCGAGCGCGCGGCGATACACCCTCGCCGCGGCGCGGGCCTCCCCGCCCTCGTGCAGGAGCCGCCCCCAGTTGATCCAGGCGGCGGAGCTTTCCGGATCCGCCTTCGCCGCGCTCGCGTAGGCGGCGAGCGCGGCCGCGGGATCGGCGCTCTCGAGCCGCATGCCCTCGCTGAACCAGTCCCGCGGCGCCGCTTCCGCCCGGGCGGGCGCGGCATCCCGTCCCCGCTTGTGCTCCATCACGCGCAGCGTCCCATCGCGCACGCTGACCTCGAATCCGAGCAGGTACTGGCCGTCGTCCGCCTGCCAGTGCTGCGTCCCCTCCCGCACGACGACCCGGTCGCCGACCGCGGCGATGGCGAGACCTGAGAGCGGCACCGTCTGCGGCAGGCGCTCGCGCAGCTGGCCGAGCGAGCGGCGGATGCGCCGCTGCGGGATGTTGGCCTGCATGAGCGCGCGGGCCGCGCGCAGGATGATGAGGTCCTGAAAGGAGAAGAGATACTGGCGCCGCGGGCCGCGCGC
>DAHUXV010000270.1 GCA_027306985.1 Gammaproteobacteria bacterium
TCCGGGGGCCGCATCGAAGCCGAGCAGCTCCAGGGGCCGGCAACGTTGAGCACTTCGGGCGGCGGCATCGAGGTTGCGGATTCGAGGGGGGATCTCGAGGCACACACTTCCGGCGGCGGCATCCGGCTGCGCAACGACGACGGGAAGATCGACGCCCGCACCTCCGGCGGCAGCATTCGAGCCCGGTTGCGGGCGAACCGCGGCATCACCCTGGCCACCTCCGGGGGCTCCATCAGCGTCCGGCTCCCGCCGGACATTCAGGCGTCCATCGATGCAAAGACGAGCGGCGGCGGCATCACCTCGGAATTCCCGGTCACGACGACCGGGTCCGGCGGCGGCAGCCGCCTCGTGGGCACCGTGGGAGGCGGCGGCCCGCTGATCTCGCTGCGCACCTCCGGCGGCGGCATCGACCTGGCGCCCACCCACTAGAGGCCGGCGACCACGCAGGCGGCGCTTGCCGCTCCTCCCCGGAGGTCTTCGCGCGACAGGAGCCGAGGTCAGGACGCGAGCGCGATCTCCACGCGCCTGTTGTGTCTGCCTTCGCTGCGGATGCGCGTGACGCGAATGCCGCCGATCTCCGCGATGATGCGGACGTGCGTGCCTGCGCAGGGCTGCAGATCGATTCCAGGGATCCTGAGGAGGCGCACACGGCCGGCCCCGCGCGGCGGCTGCACGCTCATGGTCTTCACCCGCTCCGGCTGGGCATCGAGCTCCGCGTCCGTGATCCAGACCGTCTCGGTGACGGCGCCCGAGGCGATCAGGGCGTTGGTCTCGCGCGTGATGCGCTCGGCATCGAGCAGGCCCATGTCGACATCGAAGTCGAGGCGCGCCTTGTCCGGCGCGATGTTGCCTCCCGTCACGGGTGCGACGACGACGCAGGAGAGAAGATGCAGCGCCGTGTGCAGCCGCATCAGCGCATAGCGCCGCTCCCAGTCGATTTCCAGCGCGAGCCGCTCGCCGGGCTCGGGAGGTGACGCGCCCGGAGCGGGAACGTGAAGCACACTGCCGTCCGTCCCGCCCTTGCGGGTATCGGCGATCGCGATCCGCTCGCCGCTCTCGCGCACGAGCACACCCGTGTCCCCCGGCTGACCGCCTCCCAGCGGATAGAAGACGGTCCGATCGAGCTCGATCCCGCGCTCGTGCACTTCGACGACCCGCGCCGTGGCGCTCCTCAGATAGGCATCCTCCCGGAAGAGAAGCTCGGTATTCATGTGATGTCCCCGGTGAATGCCGGGCGTGTCCTGTTGATCAGCCCGGCGGCTGCGGCGACGTGCGCGCGCGTCCGGCCGCGGCGTCCGTCTTTTCACCTCTTCCGGTCGCCGTCGTCCGCCAGTGGGTGCCGTCGCTCGACTGCTGGAACAGCACCGTCACCCGGCTGCCGGAAGCGAATTTGTACACGATCCGCTGGTGTACCGACTTGCCGTGGCGCGTCGCGGTCCAGGACTCCACGCGCGTTGCGCCCTCGATCCGCATCCTGGCCGCGAACGGCTTGCCGGCGGCACGACCGCTGTCGAAGATCTCGTAGTGCCAGAACGAGTGGCCCTGCGGGTCATAGGTGTCCACGACCATCGAGTCCACGTGGCGCCCGGCCCAATCGTTGGAGAAGCTGCACACCATGAAGACGCGGTGGTCGGCCCAGCGGCAGTCCTCGTGCCAGGTCCAGGCGCTCGGGTGCGCCCCGCGGCGCGCGAGGAAATGCCCGTGATACACCCAATGTCCGGCCGATACGTCGAGCTGGCCAAGGCTGCCGCCCTGAGCGCGCGGTGCTTGCGCGAGCGCCGCGGAAGAGATGCACGCCGCGACGAGCAGCAGGAATCCTGGCAAGCGATGGCGATTGTACATGTGCGAGATCCTCACGAGCCGTCGATGGTCAGCCCTTCCCGGGAACGGGCCAGTGCGCGACTGCCTGGCCGGGATGATACTGCCGCTCGATGTGACCGGCGAGCTGCGACTTGTAGTAATACACCGTCCTGAGGTCGCCCATGGCGTACTGGGTCGCCTCGTCGTCGAAGTGCGGCGAGGCCGGGTCGCCGCTCTCGCCTCCGGCCGTGATGGCCCAGGCGCGCACCTTGGGCCCGAATTCCACGACCGCCACGAACGTGTTGCCCACGTCGCCGTACCACCTCTTCGTGTTGGGATACTGGTGCGCGCCGAAGGCCGCCATGGAGCCCCAGATCGAGGAGGTGAAGGGAACGGGAATGCTCGGCCTGGAATCGTCGAAGCTCGGGCGGATGTGGTCGTTGATGCGCTGGAAGCGGTTGATGTGGCCCCATGGGGTCTCCCAGGTACCGAAGTCCGCCGTCAGCCGGTCCGACGCCGCCGCCAGCGATGCCAGCAGCCGCCGGCGCGTCGCATGCCGCACCACGTAGTCTTCCGGTGAGATCCCCAGAGCCCGCGCGCGGGCGCGCACGTGCGCGAAGATATCCGTGCCCCAGAACACGGCGAGCGAGGTGGCGACGGAGTTCACGCCCCAGCGGTCGTTCCAGGCGCGGAGCACGGCGATCTGCTGCGCCAGCCGCGCCTTGAGCGGGTCGGAGCCGGGCGTGGCGTCATAGGCCTTCAGCAGCACCGGAACCATGGTCGCGAACGCGGGCAGGTAGCTGTCGAACGCCGCCGCGGTCAGCGAGGCCATGGTCCAGTCGCGGCTGCCGGTGAGGAGCCTCAGGGCATGATAGCCGCGGGGGGTCTCCTCCGTGCCCCGCTCCACGTACCGCGGAAAATCCTGCCGCTTCGGACTGTACGGCCCGGCCGCGGACCACGGCCAGTTGTTGGAATTGTACAGCCAGCCGTTGGGTGGATTGAGCAGGTGCGGAGTCTCGGCGAGGGTCAGGAGACCGTGGAACGCGGTGGCCGGGTTGCTGCCGTCGACCGGCTTGCCCCAATCGAAGGCGTCGCTGCGCCGCGGGATCCAGTCGGAGTGCCAGTAGGCGATGTTGCCCTCGGAATCGGCGAAGATCGTGTTGTTGGAGGAGTTGGTGTGCAGCCGCATGGTCTTGCGGAACTGCGCATAGTCCCCGGCCTTGGTGCGGGTGAAGTCCTGGACCAGGGAGCGGATCGGCCGCTGCATCAGGTTGACGCTCTCCCACTTGCCGCCGATGCGGGCGATGACCGGCCCGTGCTGGGTGTAATAGGCGGTGAACGCCCTTGCCGCCATGCCATGGGAGGTCTTGTAGCGCACGACGATGCGGCGCGTGCGCACGGGCAGCTCCCGATCGCCGTAACGGGTGTAGTAGCGGCCGCCCTTGCGGGTCACCGTCTCCAGGAACCGGGAGATGTTCCGCACTCCGCTCGAAGTGTGCATCCAGCCTGCGGTCGCGTTGAACCCCTGATAGATGAAGAACTGGCCCCAGGTGACGGCGCCGTAGGCATCGAGCCCCTGATCGCTCGCCATCTGCAGCTCGGAGCGGAAGTAGAAGGAGGTGTGCGGGTTGATGAGCAGCAGCGCGTGATGGTCGAGAGCGATGGCCGGGGAGATGGCGATGCCGTTCGAGCCCTGAGGCTCGGGCGGCGGCAGCGCGGCGCTCGCGGCGCGCGCGGCCGCGAGCGGCTGCCTGCCGTAGAAGGCCGCGAGCCGCGGGACGTTCACCCCCTGCTCGATATCCCCGCCGATGCTGCCCTCGGTGAAGGCGAGCGCCATCCAGGGCTCGAAATGGCGGATCACCCGCGGCTTCACCCGGGGATGGGTGTAAAGGTAATAGTTGAGACCGTCCGCGAAGGCGTTCATGAGCTTTCTCAGCCAGGGCGGACTGCGCGCATACTTCGCCTCGAGCGCCTTCGGATCGACGAAGAGCTGCCGGCGCAGGTCGAGATAGATCGTCGACTTGCCCTGCGTCTGCGACCGCCAGCCCAGGGCATCGAAGTAGTTCGCCTCGACCCGCTTGAAGTCATCCTGCGCCTGGGCGTACTCCATGCCGAACACCGCGTCCGCGTCGGTCCTGCCGTATACGTGAGCGATACCCCAGTTGTCGCGGTAAATGGTGACGTCCCGCGCCTCGCGTTCCCACCGGGCAAGCGCGCCCGGGCTCGGTGCGCGGGCGGCACAGGGCAGCGCGCAGGCACCGGCTGCAACGAGAAAGAGCACGGCAGAGGCTTGTCGCATGGTGGCTTCCGACGGGTTGCTGCTCGAAGCGTACCACCCGGCAATCGGGTCGGGCCGCCCGCGCGCCGCCCGTTGGGCGCAGCCATGACTCGGCTCGGCGCCCGCTAGAAGCGGAACGCCACGTCGGCCCCCACCGTCCAGCCGCTGATGTTGGTCCCCCAGAGGTAGGAGGCACCGAGGCCCAGCCACTGCAGCTTCCAGAGCTGATTGAGGAAATCGAGCACGATCCGCCCGTGCAGCTCGTTCAGGTGCGCGACGTCGAGGCCGGTCCTCAGGTCGCCGAAGAGGTCCGTGCGGCTCAGATACCCGCCCGTGCGCAACTCATGGCCATCGAGCTCGATTCCCAGCGGAATGTCGAGGTCGATCTTGTTCGTCACCAGGCCGGAATCGCCGCCCACTCTCACATCGGCGTTCGAGCGCGCGAATCCATGGGTGAAGAACCCCGTGGGATCCGACGAGAGTGTGATGAGCGCACGACCGAGGGGGATGACGTACTGGATGTTCAGGGCGGGTCTCAGGGTCCAGGTATCGACACTCCAGTCGGCCAGGCCGAGCTGTTGCAGCTCGGAGAGATTCTGCCGGCCAAAGGCGCTTTGCGCCGAGTAGGTGTCGCTCGTGTGACCGTAAAGGATCATCACCGTGGGCGCGAAGCTGAGACTGTCGCTGGTCCAGAACCGGGCGCCGCCGCCGAACTCCACCGCGAAGGTCCTGAGCTCGGTGGTGTCGCCGGCGAGCAGGGGAGTCCGCAGGTGATTCGAGGACTCCAGATAGCCCACGTTGCCCTGCAGCCGGGGCTGCCAGCCGATGTCAAGGCCGCCCAAAGGCCTTGGATTGCCGACATCCCCATCGCCGCCGAGCTTGGTGACACTCGTTTCCACATCCGCCGGCGGACCGGGCGCGAGCGAGGCGGTCGAATGGAAGCTGCCGTCCGAGAGCCCAAAGTCCCCTCCCAGGATGGTCAGCGCCTCGACGCGCGCCCCGATGGCGTTCTGGATCAGCGTTGCGCGACCGGGTGGGATCTGGGCCAGGCCGGCGGCCGGGCCGGCTCCCAGGACGGCCGCCGCCGCGAGCCCAAGCACGCGCCGTCGAGCAGCCACAGGGCAGGAGCCGGACATGCCTAACTGCCGGACGCCGCGCCTTTGCCCGACAGGGAGCTTTCCTCTCGATTCGAGCGGCGCCGCACGTGCAGCGCGACCGCTTCCACAGAGCGGATCGCCACCGAGTCCCCCGCCCCGATTTCCTCCATCCGCGTCCGCAGCCCGACCTTGAAGGTCTCCGTCCCGCCGCTCGAGTACTCGATCGCGAGCAGCCGGTAACTCGGGTCGACGCTCAGCACGCGCGCATCCGGCGACAGGCTGCCGCTTGCAGGGGCGACGTACACGGTCAGCAGTTCCCTGATCGTCGCGTCCACCCGATCGCCGTCGCGCAGCTCACCCCAATTGCGCACGCTCGGCGCGATCCTGCAGGGGGGCAGCGGGACTCCACGCACGCTCAGCGTGACCGTCCGAGCCGCCCGGTCGATCGCTTCGACCCGCGCGAATTGCGCAACGTGCTCGACTTCGATCCCGCGTGCAACGACACGCGGTCTGCCGCCGGGCTGAACGTCGGCGGAAGGGGGCGTCCAGCACCCGGACACGAGTACCGCAACGCTCATCACCGCAAGCGTCCGCGCACGGCGGTGGTGGCGACATGAAGGATGCGGCGGCGTGCGCAAACGACCACCTGCGTCATTCGTCAAACGGCTGGCGTCATCTTACCAGCCGTCCGGGGCGCCCGGTTGCCGGCGTCGCCCTCGACGTCGAGCAGCGCCAGAAATGCCTGTGAAGCCGGAGCCGTATAGCGGTCGGGACGCCGGATGACGCTGAGCGGCCGGTGAATGGTGAGGGACTTCGCGGGCAATCTCACGAGCTCGCCGTCCGCCAGCTCCCGCGGCATGCAGACCCGCGGCAGCCAGGCGATGCCTCCGCCATGGATCGCGGCCTGCTTGATCGCCTCGGTACTGCCGAACTCCACGATGCTGCCGGCGCGGATGCCGTGACGCTGCAGGCGTGTTTCGATCAGCTCGCGGGTGCCGGAGCCCGGCTCGCGCATGAGAAGCGGCTGACCGGAGAAATCCGCGGGCAGGAGCCGCCGCTTGCGGCTCAGCGGATGATGCACCGCGGCCACGGGCATGATCTCATCCTCCCCGAACCGGTCCACGCGCAGGTCCGGCACGTGCAGCGGCCCCTCGATGAAGCCGAGCATGAAGCGCAGATCGGCCACGCCCTGCGAGACCTGCTCGGTATTGCCGACGAACATCGATATTCCGACGGCCGGGTGACTGCGGCGGAAGCGCGCCAGCAGGCTCGGCAGGATGTAGGTACCGACGGTATTGCTGGCGCCGATCGAGAGGTGGCCCTGGCGCGCATCGGCCAATTCCTTCACCGCCGCCTCGGCCGTGCGTGCGATCTCGAACAGGCGGGCGGCATAGTCGCGCAGCACTTCCCCCGGCTGTGTCAGCCGCATTCCCCGCGGCAGGCGCTCGAACAACACAACGCCGATGCGCCGCTCGAAATCCTTCAGCTGCCGCGAGATCGCCGGCTGCGAGATGTGCATCCGCTCGGCGCAGGCGGAGATGCTGCCCGTTTGGGCGATCGTGTGGAAGATCTGGAGGTGGTGGAGGTTCATATAGATGAAATATATGAGTGACGCTATAAGATTGAATTTTATATATAATCTGTCAGCGAGGCTATTTATATATTAAATATATATTAGTGGTCATATATTTGTATTTGATGCATACCTAAGCATGGTTCACGATCGCTCCCGATGAATGAAGCAGGCTCTGCGGCATCTCATCAACATGAGTCATCGGAGATACACCATGAAAATCCCGTTCATCGCATTCGCACTGGTCGCGGCCGCCGCTTCAGCGGCTCACGCCACTCCCCGGTGCACCGAGAGCCAGTGGCACGAAGCGATCGGCAACGCGCCGGCTCGTGATGGAAGCATACTCATCGCAAAGACGATTTCCGGCGAGCCGCTGTCAAATAGCGCTACGGTCCTTGTCTATGACGCGCAAAAGGAAGGCTACCCGCTCGTTTGCGAAAGGCGATTCACGCTTTCGGGTGTCGGCCTGGCGTCGCGGCCGGCGCAGCGGCATCCCGAGCGTTGAGGCGCCACGGCGACTGCACCGCAATGTGCACCGCCAGCCCCCCCGCCCCCGGCCTTCCGCCGGGGGCGGAGCCTGACCCGGAGCTCTGCCGCCCTGGATCTTGACGCCGGGAAGTCGGCTCGTGCGTCCGTTGTTGACCGCGCTTGCAGCCTGGTCAAAGATCGGCCCAAGCTCGGACCTCACGCGGGCAATCCGTCCGCCGGTCTCTCACCGCCCACCGGGGAGCACGATGAACGAAGACACCTTCAACTTGAGCGTCCGCAAGCTGCTCAAGTCATTTGGCGTGAACGGCCAGCGGGAAATCGAGCACGCGGTGGCCAGGGCCATCGCCAGCGGCGCGATCTCGGGAACGGAAGCATTCCCCGCCAAGATAACGATCGAGATAGCGGGCTTGAAGCTCTGTACCGAGTTCAAAGGCGAGATCGCGCTGCAGTAGCGTCGCTCGAGGGTGAGGGCGCGGCCGTTGGCCGACCCCGAGGACCCGCGCATCGGTTGACCCGCTCGCGCGGCTTCAGATACGCCGGCCGTAATAGAGAGCCGAGACGTGGGTCGCTTCGGCGAAGAAGAGCCACCGTTCGGTGAGCAGCCCCACGGCGGCGCACACCAGCGCGGCGGCCGTGGCGGCGAGCGGCAACCGCGAGAAGCTGGCAAGCAGGCTGAGCACCAGAGGTGCGGCGAAGCCCACCAGGAGCGCGATCCGCCGCAGCTTCACGGCGTGACGCCGGGCGATCGTGAAGCCCATCTCACGCAACACGTAGTTCTCGGTGAAATGCGGCGCGTCCAGCGGCTTGACCTCGGTCCCTTTGGGCAGGCCGATCGCGCTCGCGAGCGTCGCCAGCGGACTTTGCGCATCGATGTGCCGCCAATAGGCGCGTTTCGCGGCCCAGGCGACGGCCGCGGCGAGGGCGGCAGCGCGTGCGGCCGCACCGGGCGTGCCGAGCATTGCGGTCTCGAGCAGCGCGAGCAGCACCGCGCCGGAGAACACCGCGTAGATCAGATAGTCCGGTGCGGTGTGCGCGTTGTGCCATTGTCGAATCGGTTTCAGGCTCGCGTAGATCATCGACGTGCAGAACACCGTGACGAGCGCGGCGGCGGCCGCGAGCGCACCGAGCAGTCGCACCGCGATCCCGCCGCCATCCCGGTAGACGGCGGCCGCGAACGCGATCGCGATTGGATAGGTGAGCACCGAGGCGACTCCCTCGCGGGAGAGCCAGGAGGATCGCCACTGGGTGAATGCGCGCCATGCCCGCTCCTTGCGGCCGAGGTGCAGCGTCGATGCGACCAGCCCGAAAGTGGCGAAGAGCAGTGCGAGCGCGGTACCGCCGACGGCGAGCCACCGCCCGGCCGGCAGAAGTCCGAGCGCCGCGCAGGCGCCGAGCCAGGCGAGCAGGCCGTAGCCGAAGCCGGTCAAGGTCGTCAGCAGCAGGACGGAAGCCGCGGGTCTCACCGGCTGAGCGCCCGGTCCAGCAGCTTCAACAGCGCGCCGCCGATCCCCGAGGCGGCGCCCGTGGGTGCCTCCCGCGGTGCCGTCGGGATCGTCGCTTTGCGCGGCGGCAGATACTTGTTGGTCGGGCGGTAGCCGAGCTCGCCCAGCAGGTCCACGCCCCCCCGCTTCTTCACGAGTTGGGACACCTTGCTCTGCGGATCGGCGAGGTCGCCGAAATGGCGCGCCCGGGAGGGGCAGGTTGCGACGCACGCCGGCTCCCGCTCGGCTTGCGGCAGGTCCTTGTCGTAGATGCGGTCGATGCAGAGCGTGCATTTGCGCATCACGCCCGCGTCCTCGTCGAATTCCCGGGCGCCGTAGGGGCACGCCCAGGAGCAGAGCTTGCACCCGATGCACTTGTCGGCGTCGACGAGGACGATGCCATCCTCGGCGCGCTTGTAGGAAGCGCCGGTGGGGCACACCGTCACGCACAGCGCGTCCTCGCAATGAAGGCATGAGCGCGGCAGGTTCACCGTCCTGCAGCCATCCCCCGCCCCGCTCTCGTACGAATGGATGCGATTGAACCAAACGCCATCGGGCTCCGCGCCGTATTTGTCGTAGTCCGGCAGGAGGCCGGCCTCGCCTTTGGTGTTCCACTCCTTGCAGCTCACCGCGCAGGCGTGACAGCCCACGCAGGTGTCGAGGTCGATCACGAGTCCGAGCTTCTTCGCGCCCGGGGGGCTCTTCGGCAACATCGTCATGACACGGGCTCCGGGCTCCTCTTGATCCGCAACGGGTTCGCCGCCGGCTGCGGCGCGGTCTGCGCGGGCGAGTCGGGGCCCGCCGGCTCGATCGACACCGTCACATCGAACCACGCCGCCTGGCCGGTGACCGGATCGGAGTTGGAATCCGGCGCGGCATCACCCGCCTTGGGCAGGTATTCGGATATGAGGTGATTGAGCAGGAAGCCGCGGCGGAACTCCGGGGCATCGTTCTGCAACGCCCAGGCGCCGGCGCGCTTGCCGATCGCGTTCCAGGTCCACACCGTGTCGCGATTCACGCCCGTCATCGTGCGAACCATGCAGCGCACGCTGCCGTTGCGCGAGCGGACCCAGACCCAGTCATCGTCCCTGACGCCGATCTCGGCCGCCCGCCCGGCGTGCAGATAGATCCGGTTCTCGGGCAGAACCTGGCGCAGCCAGGCGTTGTGCGACCCCCAGGAGTGGTACATGGCCATGGGCCGCTGCGTGATCGCGTGCAGAGGAAAGCGCTCGCGGTCGACCATCGCCTCCTCGAGCGGCACGTACCAGATCGGCAGGGGATCGAAGAAGCTCGCGATCCGCGCCCGCAGCCGCTCGGGGGGCCGGCGCGTGCCGTGTCCCCGGGCGGCGAGCCGGAACCGCTGCAGCGGCTCGCAGTAGAGCTGCAGCACGATCTGCTCGTCGCTCTCGATGAGGCCCATCGCCTTCGCGCCGGTGAGATAGGCCCGGTTCGCATGCTTGTAATAGAGCTGCTCCGGCGGCAGATGGTGCACCCAGAACGAGCCGTTCTCGACATAGCGGCGCAGTTGCCCGGGATTGGGCGCTCCCCTGCCGATCGACGCGCCGTCCGCGCCGCGAAATCCCGCGAGCGGTCCGATTCCAGGCCGCCGCTCGTGACGCACGATGTAATCGGCGTAGGAGGCATAGAGCGGCTTGCCCTCCGCATCGGCAAAATTCGGCAGGCCCAGCCGCCCCGCGAGGTCGATCAGCACGTCTTGGAACGGCCGCACCTCCCGTCCGGTGGGCAGGACGGGCACCCGGATCGCATCCGCCGGACCGTGGGCCGAGCCGATCGGCCGGTCGAGCAGCGAGATGCAGTCGTAGCGCTCGAGATAGGTCGTGTCGGGCAGCACGAGGTCGGCATAGGCGACGGTTTCCGAGGCGAAGGCATCGGCCACGATGACGAACGGGATGCGGTAATTGCCTGCGTCATCGCACGCGCTCAACATCCGCGTCGTCTCGCCGGGATTCATGGCGGAATTCCACGCCATGTTGGCCATGAAGAGGAACAGGGTGTCGATCCTCTCCGGGCCCTCCTCGAACGCGCGCGCAATCACCATGTGCATCAGACCGTGGATGGCGAGCGGCGCCTCCCACGAGAAGGCCCGGTCGAGCCGCAGCGCTTCCCCCGCCTCGTCCACCAGCAGATCCTCCGGCCGGGTCGGGAACCCGAGCACGGACCCATCGAGCGGCCGCCCGGGCCCGCGCGGCCGGCCGGGCGGCGGCCCGCCGGGAATCGGCTTGGGATACGGCGACTTGTAGCGCCAGGATCCCGGGGTATCGATCGCGCCGAGCAGCATCTGCAGCACGTGAATGGCGCGGCAGGTGTGAAAGCCGTTCGAGTGCGCCGAGATGCCGCGCATCGCATGCATCGCGACCGGCCGCCCCGTCATCTGCTCGTGGCGGCGCCCGGAGGTATCCGTCCAAGGCTGATCCAGCACGATCGCCTGGCGGAAAGCAACCTCGGCGATCTCCGCCGCGATGCGCCGGATGGTCGCCGCCTCCACCCCGCACCGGCCGGCGACCGCTTCCGGAGCGTACTGCGGATCGAGATAACGCTCGGCGAGGAGCGCAAAGGCCGGCCGGGCGCGGCGCCCGTCGGGCAGCACGAAGGCGCCCGCCAACGCCGGGTCGATTCCGGCCGCACCGGCCTCGACGAGCGCTGCCGAGCGGCGGTCGAATGCCAGCTCCCGCCCGGCCTCATTGCGCGCGATGAGCCCGTCGTCCGCGGCGCCAGGCGCATCGATCACCAGGTGATGGGCGTTCGTGTAGCGGATCAGAAATTCCGTGTCGACATCGCCCGCCTCGAGCAGGCAGTGCGCGAGCGCGAGCACCAGCAGGCCGTCCGTCCCGGGCGTGATGGCGACGAATTCATCGGCGATGGCGGAATAGCCGGTACGCACCGGATTGATGGAGATGATCTTGGCGCCCCGCTCCTTGAGTCTTCCCAACCCGAGCTTGATCGGGTTCGAGTCGTGATCCTCGGCGACGCCGAAGAGCAGGAACAGCCTGGCGCGGTCCCAATCCGGCTCGCCGAACTCCCAGAACGCGCCGCCCACCGAGTACACGCCCGCCGCCGCCATGTTCACGGAGCAAAAGCCGCCATGAGCGGCGTAGTTGATGGTGCCGAACATCCGCGCGAAGTAACCGGTCAGCGACTGCGACTGGTCGCGTCCGGTGAAGAACGCCAGCCGATTGGGATCCGTCGCGCGGATCGCCGCCAGCCTCCGGGTCGCGATGCTCATCGCCTCGTCCCAGCCGATCGCCTCGAAGCTGCCGGAGCCGCGCGGGCCGATGCGCTTCAAGGGCGTGGCGAGCCGCGCGGGGGACACGGCCGACATGATTCCGGCCGATCCCTTGGCGCACAGTACACCGCGATTTACCGGGTGGTCGCGATTGCCCTCGATGTACCGGAGCTTGCCATCCTCGAGGTGCACCTTGATCCCGCAACGGCAGGCGCACATGTAGCAGGTGGTTCGAGCGACGGTTCTTGCAGGCATGCCAACGGCACCGGGGCCTCTTTCGCGGCTGCCATCATGAGATGAACGGGGATATGTATCCAATGCAAATAATGCCCGATATCCATATATTCAGTGCATGCCTCTGCCCCGCAGGCGCTCCAGGCCGGCACCGGCGCGACCGCTGCCTCCCTACTCGGATTGTCCCGCGGCTTCGCCGCCCCGGCAGCCCCGGAGCGATTCGCTCAGCCGGCGCAGCCAGGCGCTGCGCGCCAGGCGGTAGCCCAGCAGGATGGCCAGCACGGAAGCATAGAGCAACGGCTGGCGCACATCGATCTTCTCCTGCCAGTAGAAGTGCCAGACCCCGAGCACGGCGATCACGTACACCAGCCGGTGCAGGCGGCCCCAGCGCCGGCCCAGCCGCCGCATCATGCGGTGGGTCGAGGTGACCGCCAACGGGATCAGCAGCATGAGCGCCGTGAATCCCACCGTGATGTAGGGACGCTTCACGATGTCGGCGCCCACCATGTGCCAGTTCAGATCGAGGTCAAGCACCGCATAGACGGTGAAGTGCAGCAAGGCGTAGAAGAACGCGAACAGCCCGACCATGCGCCGCAGACGGACCAGGTGGGTCAGGCCGGTGAACTGGCGCACCGGCGTGACCATCAGGGTCAGCATGAGAAAATCGAGCGCGGTCTTGCCGTTCTCGAGCTCGAGGAACTTGACCGGGTCGACCCCTGCGCTGAAGCCGAGCCAGCCGAACAGGCCGCAGACCATCCAGGCGAGCGGCACCAGGCCGGCGATGAGCACCGCGGGCTTGTAGATCAGGCGATAGCGGCGCTCGACGTCGAGGCCGAGGAAAGGCTGCCGTGTTGCGCTGTCCATGATGAGTCGCGCGGTCCTTTTCCGATTCAGAAGTAGCGGTGCAGGTTCATGCCCTTGTAGAGGTACGCGACCTCGTCGGCATAGCCGTTGAACATGAGGGTCGCCTGGCGCTCGTGAAAGAAGGGGTTGCCGATGCGGCGCTCGGTGGCCTGGCTCCAGCGCGGATGCGGAACGTTCGGGTTGACGTTGGCATAGAAGCCGTACTCATCGGGGGCCGCCTCGCTCCAGGTGGTAGACGGCTGCGCTTCGGTGAAAACGATGCGCACGATCGCCTTGATGCCCTTGAAGCCGTACTTCCACGGCACGATCAGCCGCAAGGGGGCGCCGCTCTGGTTCGGCAGCACGCGCCCGTACAGGCCGACGACCATGAACGCGAGCGGATTCATCGCCTCGTCGATCCGCAGCCCCTCGCGATACGGCCAGTCCAGGATCCGCTCGCGCTGGCCGGGCATCTGGCCGGGACGGTAAAGCGTCTCGAACGCGACGTACTTGGCGCGGGAAGTCGGCTTGAAGCGCTTCAGCATCTGCGCCAGGGGGAATCCGACCCAGGGAATGACCATGGACCAGGCTTCGACGCAACGGAAGCGATAGATTCGCTCCTCGAGCGCATAGGGCTTCAGGAACTCCTCGAGCGGAAAGCTGCCGGTGATCTGCGCCTCACCGTCGACCGCCACGCTCCAGGGCCGCGTCTGCAGGCTTCCGGCGTACTGCGCGGGATCCGACTTGCCGGTCCCGAACTCGTAGTAGTTGTTGTAGCCGGTGATCTGCGCCCACGTATTCGGCTTCTCGTTCTGATCGGGGGCATGCACCAGCGCGTCGACCGACTCGGCGGCGTCATCGGTGTACTGCAGCGGCGTGCCGGCGCGAGCCGCAACGACCGCCGCTCCGGCGCGACCGATGGCCGCGCCGGCTCCGGCGCCGAGCGCCCCGGCCAGGAAGGCGCGCCGGCCGAGATACGTATCCGGCGGCGTGATCTGCGAGGGGGCGATTCGAGGTGCACGGAAGGCCATGGTCGGAATCTCCTTTCGATCACCAGCGCACGAAGCGCGGCAACAGGAACCTGGACGCGAGCGTGACGACACCGCAGCCGACGCCGTACCACGCCACGATGTAGAGCCGATCGTCGAACGGACAGCTGAACGCGAACACGAATGCGCCCGCCGCCGCGGCCGCGAGGCCGATGAGCAGCGGCGTGCGGCGCATGTCCGTCGGCGCACCGCGGCGCGCGAGCGCCGCCAGACAGACGAGGGGCGGAATCGAGAGCAGCACGATCTTGGAAGCGCATTGTACGCCACTCGTCCAGTCGAGCCGGCGCACGATGCCCGCCGCGCCCGCCGGCATGCCCCCCCTGACGATGCCGTATGCCATGCAGATCGCAGCGATCAGCGCGAGCCGGCGCGGCCAGGCTGTCGCGCAGTAGGTCGGATCGAACGAGCGGAGCGCGACGGAGCCACTCGCCAGCGAGATCACGCCGAGGCTGGCGATCCGCCAGCCCACGGCCCGCCGCATCAGCATGCGATGCGTGTCCCCGTGCACAGAGCCGGCCGCGAGCATCAGCGCCAGTTCGACCGCGGCGAGGAGCGCCACGGCGGCGCCATCCACCCGGCAGCGCCGCGGCCGCACCGGCCTGAGGTCTTCAGCCAGGCGCCCGATCAGCGAGTCAAGGTTCATAACTGTCCTCTGACGTCGTATTCGCTGCGGCGGGCGGAAACGTTACGGCCGCGGGCATCCTCCCTCCTTTTGCGGATTCCGGAACGACCGCAGCGGCTTTACGCGCCGGCGGCGGAATCGTCCGCGCCACCGCTTGATCGGGCAGTCATGCGGCTCGGGCAACATGAAGAGGTGCGCGCTCATGGATGTCGGACCCGCCGCGGGGGTCGAGCACAAAGCGCGCGAGGATCGACTCGATGTGCGCCATCGTGTCCTCATCCAGGCGCCACCCGGCGACTTCGCCGATCGGGTCCAGGCTGCCCCCCACCGCCCTGGATGTTCCAGGGCCGGAAGGTTGCCGCGTTCCAGCGCTGGCTGCGCCGGCAGATCGCGCAGGGCGGGCATTGAGCCCGGCTCACCGCCCCGCTCACTTCCCGTACACGTGGGCGATCCAGCCTTCTGCGGCCAGCATTCCGGCCGACACGCCGAGAAAAGTCCCCGCGATCACATCGCTGACGAAGTGCCAGCCCCCGATCACCAGCAGAGCCGCCGCGACCAGCAGCAGCGCGGCAAGCGGCCAGACGCTCGAGCGGTAAAGCCTCATGAAGACCCCGGCGAACGCGCCCGCGAGCGTCATGTGCCCGGAGGGAAAGCTGCTGTCTGCCAGGCGCGTGGCGAAGAAGACATGCCGCGCGCCGTGCAGGACCGCGGCAGGACCCTGAACCGCGAAGAAGGCCTTCAACACCGCGTCGTTGATGCCGTAGGCGCATATCGAGGCGAGGCAGGCAAGGCCCAGGGTCTCCGCGAATCGCGAGAGATGTCCGCGCGTCACGCGCGCGAGAATCAGGACCAGGACCACCGCCGATTCGAGAGCCAGGATCACCGCGCCGTTGAAGAGCGTGCCCAGGTAGCCGAGGTGACGGCCGATTCTCCAGAAATGCCGTGCCACCGCGATATCGAGCTCTGCGAAGGAGACGGCCACCGCCGCGGCGCAAGCCACGAGCGACAGCAACCAGATCCGCACGACCACCGAAAAGCGTTTCATCATTGCGAGCCCCCGGGCGATCTGCGCCGCGACCCGGTTGCCGCAGAGCCGTGTCGATCCATCTGCCGATGTCCCGTCTGCCATACTGCGAGTGCAGCACTCTACAGCAAGAGAATCCGCGATGGCGCGACGCAGGAATGCCGTGGAACAGCTTCTCGGTCGGAACGTTCGTGCGCCGCACGGCACGGAGCGGGGCGGGAGCGGCGCGCTGGAGGCGATCTGGCAGGTCGTCTGCGCGATCCCGCGCGGGCGAGTCGCGACCTACGGGTCCGTGGCGCGCGCGGCGGGCCTGCCGCGCCGTGCACGGCTGGCCGGCTTCGCGTTGCGGGTGGCACCGCGGGAATTGAGCCTTCCGTGGCATCGTGTCGTCGGCGCCGGCGGCCGGATCGTCTTCCCGAGCGGCTCGCCGCAACATGGGGAGCAGGCCAGACGCCTGCGCGCCGAAGGCGTGGCGGTCACGGCGGGAAAGGTCGCCGCGTCCGCTGTCTTCATGCCGGACGAGCCGTGACGAGCCTCAGCGGTCGCACAGAGAGATGTCGCCGCTGAGGCTGCGGAGCCGAACCTGGCCGTCACCGGCTCCACGTGTCCCGTCGAGAAGATTGCCGGGCCCGTATCGGCTCCGGTCCGATTGCTGACCGAAGCAGTCCTCGATGTGTCCGCTGAACGATCTCGCCACATACGAGTATCCCGCTGGCGCGGCCACCTCGATGTTCTGGCGGCCGCTCACCGTCTCGGTCTCTATCCTGCCGCCGCGCGCGAGCTGCGCGTGCAGCTCGATCGAGCCGGAGGTGGTATTGAGCCGCACGCGCCGGGCGGGCGAGAGCCCGGCGCTCAGCTTGCCGTCGATCGTCTTCGCATCGAGATCACCGGCGACCCGGGTGACACTCAGATCGCCACTCACCGTCGAGACGCGCAGCGTGCCGCTGCGCCCGCTGCCGCGCAGCAGGATATTGCCGCTCACGGACTGCACATCGTCGTCTCCGGCGCCGATATCCGCCCGGATGTTGCCGCTCACCGTGTGCAGGTGTTGGGCACCTGCGATGCCCTGAGACGTGACGTTCGCGCTCACCGCCGATGCACGGATCGCACTCGCTCTCGGCACGTGAAGCTCCAGGCGGACGGCGCGCTCCTGGCCGGACCCGCCGGGCGAATCGCACCCCCCGGAATGGTATGTCACGCATACGATCGTGCGGCCGCTCCTGCTCTTCACCTTCACCCGCTGCGTGTCGCCCGGCAGATCGGCGGTCACGGACACCTCCGGCCGGTCCCAGCCGCTGATCACGATGCCGCCGGCGACGTTGCTGACATCGACCTCGCCGCGCGGGCCGGCGGCGACCTGCCGCTGGAACGTCCCGGCATGGGCCGCGGCAGCCGCAAAGGTGAGCGACACAGAGCAGATCGCGATACGTGAAAGGCATGTGTTCATGTCAGATCTCTCCGCTGCCGTAGCTCGCCTCTTGGACCGTCGAGAGCACTTGCATCTCGTTCTGATAGGAATCGATCAACAGCTCCTGCAACAATGCGTTCCCCGGCTCCCGCCCCAGCGCCTGGCGGATCTGCCGCATCGACTCGCGAATGGCAGCGAGGCTCTGCAGGACCTTCTTCCGGGTGGGCGGCGGGAGCTTTGCCAGCCGCGCATTCAGGGAGCGGAGCAACGCCGCACGCTCGCGCAGATACCGCGGATCGGTGACGTAGGCGACCTGCAGCCGGCCGGCCGCCGTGCCGACACCGGGGGCCGTAGCCGCCCGCGGAGCCGGATGGGCGGGCGAGAGGATCCACCGGTCGATGGAGACCCCCACGACGACCGCGGCAAGGACGGCAGCGACGGCGGCAATGCCAGTCAGCCGCGGGCGCCACGGCCGTGCCACCCCGCCCCCGCTACGCCGCTGCACATCCTGCTGCGGCTGGCGTGCCGCGCTCTCGCGCAGCCTCGCCTCGAGCGCCGGCCAGCCGTCATGCGGCGGCGCCACTTCGCGCGGCAGCTCGCGCAGGCGCCTGATCTTGGAAGAAGCAGGATCGCTCATCGATGACTCTCCGGCTCGAGCCGCGCGCGCAGCAGCGCACGCGCCCGGTGCAATTGCGCCTTGCAGGTCCCTTCGGCGATGCCGAGCATCCGCGCGGCTTCACCGTGCGAGTAGCCGTAGATGCCGCAGAGCACGAGCGCATCGCGCGCGCCCTGGGGCAGGCCGCCGATCGCCGACTCGATCTCTTGCACTTCCACAGGCGTATCGAGCGTCCACTCTCCCGGTGAGTCCGCGAGCTCCTCGTCCGGGTCTCGAGGTGGAGGCGGCAATTCGACCTGCGCCGCGGCCTTCCGGCGCCGGCTCAGCGCCACGTTCACGGCGATGCGGTGCAGCCAGGTCGCAAAGCTGCTGCGCGCCTCGAAGCGCCCGAGCGCCCGCCAGGCATTGACGAAGGCTTCCTGAGCGCAGTCTTGCGCGGACGTCGGCTCGCGCATCAGCCGCAGGCAGAGGCCGTACACGCTTCCGATATGGTCGCGATACAGGCGCTCGAATGCCCGCATGTCGCCGCCGCGGGCCCGCTGCACGAGGCCCGCCTCCCAATCGATCCGGTCGTCTTGTGCAGCCGAGGCCATGTACCCCATTGGATGCGTCAGCCGCCGGGACGGTTTAAAGCGCCCGACGCAGGGCTCGCCCCTGACGGGACCTCAGCCGCTTCGCCCGGAGCCCCCGGTTCCGAGATACTTGCCGAACCAGCGCAGCGCGCGCTCGAGGACGTCCCGCTCGTCCTTCGGCTTGTCGAAGCCGTGGCCCTCGCCGGCGTAGACCACCAGCCGGGCCGGCACCCCCATCGCCCGCAGCGCGTGCCAGTATTCGAACGACTGCGGCGCCGGACATTCCCCGTCGTACTGGCCGACGACGATCAGAGAGGGGGTCCTGTCGTTGCCGATGAAGTTGATGGCCGAGCTCTTGGCGTACGCCGCCGGGTCCTGGTACACCGATGCGCCGAAGAACGGGATCATCCATTCGTCGATCGAGTTCTCGCCGTAGTAGCTCTTCCAGTCGGAAAGCCCCGCGCCCACGACGGCCGCCTTGAACCGATGCGTCTGCGTCGGAGCGAACATCGACATGAATCCGCCGTAGCTCCAGCCGGTCAGGCCGAGGCGGTCGTCATCGATCGGATACCTCGCTTCGACCCGGTCGACTCCGGCCAGGATGTCGCGCAGATCGCCATATCCCATGTTCAGGCGCACCGCCTTCGCGAACCGCTCGCCCTCGCCGAAGCTGCCGCGCGGGTTGGGCATCAGAACGAAATACCCCATGGCCGCGAGCGGCACCGGCCCGTAGCCGTCGCGCGGCCAGGACGGCAGGGTCGCCCAGCTCGGTCCTCCATGGACGTAGACGATCATCGGATAACGCGCGTGCGGATCGAAGTGCGGCGGAAACAGCAGCCAGCCCTGCACGCCAAAGCCGCCGTTCTTCCAGCGCACCGACACCGCCTTTCCCCACATCGGCCGCACGCGGTCGTTGACGCGGGTGATGGCGTGCGGCGGGTCGAGCACGCCCGTCGGCCCGGCTGTGGCGCCGGTCTCGAGCGAAGCCGCATAGATTTCCGGCGGCCGGTCGAACGTGCTGTGAATGAAGGCGATCAGATCGTGCGCGGCGGATACGGAAACGGCCGACGCGAACGTTCCATCGCCGACTGCGGCGGGTATCTCGAGCAGCGGGCGACGGGTCGCGGGGCGGACGCCCTGCAGCGCGAAGGCCGAGAGGCGGGTGGAGCCGCCGGCGATGGCAGAGACCAGCAGACTGCGATTTCCGGTCCAGGCCAGCCAGGACGGCGACATCGCGATCCCGGGCGTGACATCCGCCGGCTCACCGCCTCCAGCGGCCACGAGGTAGATATCGCCTCCCGTCGCCCCCTGATCGCTCATCAGGCCGCCGATGAAAGCGATCCGCGAGCCGTCCGGCGACCACCTCGGCAATGCGATCTGCAAGCCGTGCAGCGGGCCCTCGACGGTCGAGGGGTCCAGTGCGACCTTCGGCGCGCGCCCGGGGATCGCGGTGTAGAGCCTGGCCACCCACCAGTTGTCGCGTCCGGGCGCAGGCGCCCCAACGTAGGCAATCCGATTCCCTACGGGCGACCAGTCGTACTCGTAGACGAATATCGACGCTGGCGTGACCTCACGCACCGGCCCGCCTTGCGCCGGCATCATCGCGATCCTCTGCTGCTCGACGCCGGTACGGCCGATCACGCCGACCTGCGCTTTGGTGGCGGATACCGCGCTGACCGGGTGCACGTCGCCGTCGACGTAGAGAAAGCTCAGCTGCGAGCCTTTGGGCGTCCAGGCGAGCTGATTCACCAGCCCATGCAGGCGAGAGATGCGCCGCGCCTCGGTGCCGCCGGCGGCGACTTCATAGACATCGAACTGCGCGGCAGCGCCCGGCGCGTGATTGCAGTTGGAGAGGAATGCCAGTACCCGGCCGCCCGGCGACCACTTCAGATCGCGGTAACGGCATGACTTCACCGATCCCGGAATCCGGACGGTGCGCACCCCGGTGCCGTCCGCGTTGGCGACCTGAAGCAGCTGACCCGGCTTGCCGCCATGGGATGCGGACGCCTCGCTCCGCTGCCCCGTCACCGTCCATGCGATGGTCTTTCCATCCGGCGCAACCGACACGGCATCGAAGCGCTGCACGTCCCGCAGGCGCTGCATGATCCGGCCGATGCGGGCCGCATCGGCGACAGCGACATGCGGGATCAGGCAGGCGCCGCAGAGAGCGAGCACCATGCCGGCCAGGGTGATTCGAGCGTGAGGATTGGAGCGCATCTTCATGGATCGTACGCCATTCCCGCATAGACTGATGTTGAGCTCGGTGGGATTCTGCCGCCCGCCGAGCACGATGCCCGGCATCCGGTCGAAGAGCTCGCGCTCGTGGCTGTCGATGATGGGCGGCTGGTCGGCGAGCCTCACCACAGCGCGTGGCGTATCGCTGCGCCGATCCCGCGCTGCGGGCGGCGCAATATCGGGAGGCGCCCGAAACCACCCCAGCGCTCGCCGCTCGAGCCGGCGCGCCATTGCCTCGGCCGGACGCGTCCCGTGCGGCCTCTTGCCGGACCCCATTGCGGCAGCACCCGCGACTTGAGACGCTAGCGTCCGCGGCGAGCAGCCGCGCCCGTGGAGCCGGAGACCGCTGGTGGGGGAACGCCTGGAATTGGGTCCGCTCGAGCTCAAAGTGCTCGCAGTGCTGTGGGAGCAGAAGCGCCCCCGGACCGTGCGGCACGTCCAGCCGTCCTTCCCGCAGCTCGCCTACACCACCCTCATGACGACGCTGGACCGCCTCTATCGCAAAGGCGTCCTGCGGCGTTTCCGGCTCGGCCGCGCCTTCGGCTACATGCCGCGCTGCTCGCGGGACGAGCTCTTCGGCCGGATGGTCTGCGGCCAGGTCACCGAGCTCCTGGCGGCGTGCGGCGACAGCACGATACTGCTCTCGACCCTGGTGGAGGCCGTCGGGCTGGCGGATGCGCAGCTCCTCGATGAGCTGGAGTCGCTCGTTCGCGCCGAGCGCGCCCGGCTCAAGGAGGACGAGGTGTGAGCTTCGATGCGACCCTCCCGCTGGTGGTGCTCGCGACCTACGGCCTGTTCAATCTGCTGCTGTCGGCGGCGGTCGTCCTCGCGTGGCGCACGGGGCTGCGGCAACGTCTGACCGAGGCGGACGCCGTGCTCGCCCTGCGACTCCTCCCGGCGATGGGATCCGCAACCCTGGTACTGACGGTCGTGCTGCCCGCGTTTCTGCTCTACGAGCCGCCCCACGCCCATGACCACCCGGGATTGCTGCTCGTCGCCTCGGCGCTCTTCGCGCTGATCGTATTCGCCGATGCAGCTCGCCGCGGCCTCGAGGCATCGCGGGCAACCCGGGCTCTGGTGCGCGGCTCGCAGCCGCTCCTCGCCCATCCGGCGGCGGCCGCCGGCACCGAGGTGACCGTGCTCAACGTCAAGGAGCCTCTGGTCGGGGTCGTCGGCGGCTGGAAGCAGCGCATCGTCGCCGCCCGATGCGTCGCCGCGGCCTGCGACCACGAGGAGTTTCGCCAGGTGCTCGCTCACGAGGCGGCGCACATGCGCGCGCGGGACAATCTGAAGCTGCTCATGCTGCTGACCCTGCCCGATGCGCTCGCATGGCTGCCCACGGGGGGAGCGTTGACGGAGCGCTGGCGTGCCGCGACCGAGCTCGAAGCGGACGAGCGCGCGAGCGGCTCCGATCCGCGCAAGCGTGTCGCCCTCGCCTCGGCGCTGATCAAGGTGGCGCGCCTCTCGATCGCGAGCGGACGGCCGCGCAAGACCTCGCGCATGGGCGCGCCGTTGAACGGCCTGGAGCAGCGCATCCGCCGGCTGCTCGCTCCCTCCCCGGCGATGCGCCGCGGCTTTCCCGGAAGACGCGTGCTCACCGGTGCGCTGCTCGTTCCACTGCTCGCCGTGCCGCTCTACGCCTCCGTTCACCGGCTCATCGAGGCGCTCGTGGCGTTCGGGCGCTAGCAGGCTCGACATGCAGACCCTGACCACCAATCCCGGACTCCTCTGCCCCTTCCACCTCGCTTTCCCCGTGCACGACCTCGAGCAGGCGCGCGCGTTCTACGGCGGCCTGCTCGGCTGCCCCGAGGGGCGCAGCTCGCAGGACTGGGTCGATTTCAACTTCTACGGTCATCAGATCGTGGCCCATCTGGCTCCCGCGGAAACGCGCCAGGCAGGACTCAACACCGTCGACAGTCACGGCGTGCCCGTGCGTCATTTCGGGATCGTGCTGCCGATGGCCGAATGGGAAGCGCTGTCGGGACGCCTGCGAGCCGCCGGCATCCGGTTTCTGATCGAGCCCTACATCCGCTTCAAGGGACAACCCGGAGAGCAGGCGACGATGTTCTTCCTCGATCCCTCCGGCAACGCGCTCGAGATCAAGGCCTTCGCCGACATCGCCAGGCTCTTCGCCCGATAGGCGAGGCTCGAGCTTCGGAAACCAACTCGGGGCAAGAATCGCTCCCGCGCGGGACGAGGCAACGCCGCGAAGGCCGTTGCCGACGGCCGGAACCTCACGCCCCCGGCTCCCGTTGTATCGCCGTGCCTTCCGCCAGAGGAACCCCCATGCGTAAGTATCTCGCGGCGCTCGCCGCCCTGACGATCGTCGCCGCGCCGGCCTGGGCCGAGGGCCACCATCCGATCAAGGATTCCTACATCACCGCCAAGGTAAAAGCCGAGTTGATAGCCGACAGGGATACCGACGCGGACCACATCCATGTCACGACGCGGCATGGCATCGTGACGCTCCGCGGCATCGTCAAATCGACCGCGGAGAAGGACAAGGCGAAGGAGGACGCGATGAAGATCGACGGCGTTCGCGAAGTGCGCAACGAGCTGCGGGTCCCGCATTAGACCCGCCGGCGCCGGCGATGCGGCCGCGCGGCTCGCGGCAGCGCCGCAGGCGCTGCCGCGGCCGGCCGCGGCGGATGTCGTAGACGAACACGTACTCTTCCGAGTCGGCCGGAATCATCCGGCCCGTCCGGCCGTACAGCCGGTTGTAGCCGCTCGTCAGGATGAGCAGTGTGTTGCCATCGGGACTGGTGACCGTGGTGACGGCCTGCCCGGCGTCGTGCCGGGGGAAGTCACGCAGATGCGGATTCAGATGCGAAAAAGCGGCGCCCGCCGCCGCCATCGGCGTGATCCTGATGCCGGATGGCGCGATCGGGGCCGGCGCGCGCCCGGCGGCCCGCGCCCACGGCACCGCATTGAGCGCCAACAGCGCGAGCAACACGCTCGGTGAGCGTTGCAGGAATCTCCTGGGGGCATGCGGGCCTCTCGCTCCGGTTGCGGCCACGGTCGACCGCGAAGCGTACAGGCTCCGTGCGCGAGGCGATACATGCGAGCCGATCCGTAACATCGGCGCAATCCAACTGTAACGAAGGGCCGCCCTGCGAGCGGCCGGCCCTCGAGGGCTGCGCCGCTTCGCGTCGCGCGCCGCCGTCAGCGCGCGGCACTCACTCGCGGGCCGTCGGGCACTTGGGGGCGGCGCCGCCGCCGATCACCGGCTTCTGCGGCTCGAGCTTCCAGCCCGCCGGGATCCGGAACTCACTCGCCGGTATGCTCGACGTGTCGATCGCGGTCGTCTCGCTGGTGAGCGACACGACTCTGATCAAGGGTCCGGACGCCGGCGCGGGCGCCGCGGCGCCCGCCGGTGAGGACTGAGCCGTCATCGAGTTGGCGGCCGCGCTCGCCGCAGGCTCCGCCGTCTCGTTCGCCGCGCCCGCGGCCGCCGACCCGCCCGCGGAGTCGCTGTGGATGGCGGCGGCGCCGCGATGGAACAACCCCGCCAGGCCGCCGGCGAGCGCATGCGAGGCCAGGCTGTGCACGCTGAAGCGGCTGCCGCTCGCCTGCTGTTGTGCCTGCTGCTGCTGCGCGTCCTTCGCCCTGCTGCAGTGCGGGCCGCCGAAGGCCATGTAGAAGGTGGTGCGCAGCGGATAGCCCTGAAGATCCGCCGCCTTGCCGCGCAGTTGCCGGAGCATGGCCGCGTACGGCGCCATGAACTGCCCGACCGCGCGCTGCAGCTGCGGGCTGTTGGGATCGAGACCCTGCGCCGCGAGATACTTCCGCTCGAATGCATTCCGCTGCCCGACTCCCGGGATCGCATCCTGCGTGAGCCACGTCTCGAAGCCGTAATCGATCTCGCAGACATCGCCGGTCTGCTTGTCCGTGCAAGTCTGAGACAGCACCAGGTCCGTCCTGCGCGCATCGTGCCCGAGGATCGTGGCGTGCTCGTCCGTGCGGCTCACCTTGAGCACGGGGGAGCTCAGCTCACAACGCGAGGTATCGGGAGCCTTCGCCTGCGAAGCGCCCGGCGACTGCGGCATCGGGCAGTTCTTCATCTCTTCCATCGCCGCCTCGGCTTCCTTCTGCGCCTCGGCGCGCTGCTCGGGCGTGAGGAACGGACGCTCCGAATAGAGCTTCTTCTTCGGTTGCAGCTGCCACTCGAGCTGCTTGTCGAGGCGCACGATGCGGGCGCCTGCGACGTCGCGGCAGAAGAGCGAGAGAAAGCCGTGACAGCTCACCGTCGAATCGCTGCGCTGTTTGTCGGCGCTCGTGCGCTCCACCGAAGCGATGTCGATGTCGATCCCGGCGAGGCTCATCGAGGTCTTCTGCCCTACCGTCACGTCGGCGCGCGCGGACGACGCGAGCGCCGCGGCGGCGGAGAGCGCCAGAATGAGAATGGCCCGGATTCGGCTCCGCAGTATCATGTTGGCTTCTCCCTTCTCGGAATGGGACGTCGCCATCGGTAGCGGCCGCGGAACATTCTCCGCCTTATCCACGCGGGTGTCGATGTCCGCGCGGGCCGCCGGTCAGAGGGATGGCGCCGAGCCCGAGCCCGAGCCGCGGCGCGCCTCAGCGCCCGTGCACCGCTGCGCTCGAGATCCGGGCTCGTGCCGCCGCGCCGCACGGATGCGGCAGTCCCGGCCGGTGCGCGCCGCACGGGCCGTGGCTCCCCCTGCCGCGGCGGCGTAGGATGACGCATGAGCATGCTTCCCGACATCGACCCGGCCTCGGCGCCCCGCCCCGGCATCTCGCAGCTCGCGAGCGTGATCGATGCGCGCGCGCGCGACCTCGGCGGCTTCACCGTCGGGCGCGTGTTGCCCGCGCCGGCGCGCAAGCTGATCGGCCCCTTCATCTTCTTCGATCACATGGGACCGTCCGCCTTCGCGCCCGGGCACGGCATCGACGTGCGGCCCCATCCGCACATCGGGCTCGCCACGGTCACTTATCTCTTCGCGGGCGAGATCGTGCATCGCGACAGCCTGGGCTCGCACCAGCCGATCCGGCCGGGCGATGTCAACTGGATGACCGCGGGCCGCGGCATCGTCCATTCCGAGCGCACGAGCGCGGAGCTGCGGCGAACGGGCTCGCCCCTCGATGGACTGCAACTGTGGGTCGCGCTGCCGCGGCGGCACGAGGAGACCGAGCCCGACTTCCGCCATTACCCCGCCCGGGATCTGCCTTCCGCCGTCATCGCCGGCACTCGGGTCCGGGTGCTCGCCGGCAGCGCCTTCGGTCACAGCTCCCCCGTCAGGACGCTCTCGCCCCTCTTCTACGTCGATGCGGCGATGCCGGCGGGCAGCGAGCTGCCGCTGCCGGATGAGCACGAGGAACGCGCCGCCTACGTGGTCAGCGGCAAGATCGAGTGCGGCAACGAGCAGGCGCAGCGCGGCCGCATGCTGGTGCTCGCTCCGGGCGCGCCGGCGACTCTGCGTGCCGTCGGCGACGCCCGGGTGGCCTTCATCGGCGGCGCGCCGATCGACGGCGAGCGTCACATCTTCTGGAACTTCGTCTCGAGCTCCGAGGCGCGCATCGAGCAGGCCAGGCGCGACTGGCGGGAGGGCCGGTTCCCCAAGGTGCCCGGCGACGAGCAGGAGTTCATCCCGCTTCCGCCGTGAGAGAGCTCCCGGGGGGGACGACGTCCCGCATGCGGTCGACCGTCCTCAGCGGCGGGAAGGCTTGCATCCAGATTGCGACGACCGCCAGCGTCCCCACGCCGCCCAGAACGACCGCCGGCACCGTCCCGAGCAGCGCCGCGGTGACTCCCGACTCGAACCCGCCGAGCTCGTTGGAGGCGCTGATGAAGAGCGTGCTCACCGCGCTCACTCGTCCGCGCATCGCATCGGGCGTCGCAAACTGCACCAGCGCGGAGCGGATGTAGACGCTGATCTGATCCGCGGCACCGGTGATCGCGAGCGCGGCGAGAGACAGCCCGAAGTCCCTCGACACGCCAAACACGACGGTGCCGACGCCGAAAGCGGCCACGGCGGCAAACATCGTACGGCCCACCTTGCGCTCGACCGGCCGGCGGGTGAGATACAGCGCCGTCAGGCCGGCGCCGAGCGCCGGCGCGCTGCGCAGCAGACCGAGGCCTGCCGGCCCGACGTGCAGGATGTCCCGCGCATAGACGGGCAGGAGCGAGACGGCCCCGCCCAGGAGCACGGCGAAGAGATCGAGCGAGATCGCGCCGTAGACGACCGGACGCGAGCGAACGAAACGTACGCCTTCGCGAACCCTTTCGAGGCGCGTCGCCAGCGCGGCGGGATCGGGCGTAACGCGCCGGCCGCCGAGGAGCGGCATCCCGGCGGCGCTCAGCAGCGAAGCCACGAGCGCCCCGCCGTAGGCGATTGCAGGCCCCAGCGCGTAGGCGATGCCGCCGAGCGCGGGGCCCGCGACCACCGCCAGCTGGGCGACGGACGAGCCCCAGGCAATGGCGCGCGGCAGCTGCCGCGGCGGGACGAGGAAGGGCAGCAGCGACTGGCTCGCGGGCCGCGAGACGCTGCGCGCCGTCCCGTAGAGCAGGATGACGGCATAGAGCGGCCAGACCGAAGTCTGCCGGGTGAGCACGAACGCGAGCAGGAACCCGCTCGCCAGCGCCTCCACCAGCGTCGCCAGCAGGATGAGCCGGCGCGGATCGAAGCGGTCCGCCAGCTCCCCGGCGGGCAGAGCGAGTGCGAACATCGGCACGAACTCGACCAGGCCGACGATGCCGAGCGCGAGCGGACTGCCCGTCAGGGCATACACCTGCCAGCCCACGGCGACCGACTGCACCAGCACCGCGATCCGCGCCAGAGTGCGCAGGCAGAGGTACAGCGGGAGGTCGCGATCGCGATACAGGCTGTTGATCGCCCGGGCCTGTCAGACCCGCCTGATCCAGCCGTGCGTATCCGGCGCCTCGCCGCGCTGGATGGACACGAGCCGCTCGCGCAGCTTGCGCGTGTGGGGTCCGACTTCGCCGCTGCCGACGCGGTGCTCCTCGCCGTGGTGGATGAGCGCGCCGACTCCCGCCAGTACCGCTGCCGTGCCCGAGAGCGCGGCCTCCCCGCCACGCACCCACTCCAGCATCTCGGCGACGTCGAAGACTCGCTCCTCCACCTGGTAGCCCTCTTCCCGCGCCAGCGTCAGCACCGAGTCCCGGGTCACACCGTGCAGGAATGTCGAGTCGAGGCTGCGGGTGAGCACGCCTCCCTCGCGCAGCAGCAGGAAGTTGGAGGCACCCGTCTCCTGCACCGAGCCGCCCGGACAGAACAACACCTGGTCGACGTTGTATCGGCGTCGCGCCTCGAGGGTCGGCCCGAGAGCCGCGGCGTAGTTGCCGCCGGTCTTCACCTTGCCGGTCTGCGAGGCCGTGCGCGCATTGACGTCCTCGACGTAGATGCGCAGCGGCTTCATGCCCCCGGCGAAGTAGTCCCATACCGGGCTCGCGAGCACGATGAGGCTGGCATCGGTGGCCGGCGCCCCGGCCGCCCCGATGTTGGGCGTGGTGCCGAAGAGGATCGGCCTCATGTAGAGCGCCCCCGGCGCCTCGGGAACCGAGTCGCGGTTGCGGTCGATCGTGATGCGGATCATCTCCTCGAGTTGCCGCGGATCGGGCTGCGGCAGCACCAGGGAGCGCGCGCTCTGGCGCATGCGCTCGATGTGCCGGTCCATCCGGAAGACGTTGATGCTCCCGTCCGCCCAGCGGTAGGCCTTGAAGCCCTCGAAGCAGGTGCTGGCGTAGTGCAGCACGTGCGCGGCCGGATGCAGCTGGATCGGCCCGCAGGGCAGCACCTCGTGGCGGCCCCATTCCCCGTTCTGGAAGCGGACCAGGGTCATCGTGGGCGCCAGTACGGTTCCGAACGCCGGGCGCGGCTCTTGCGTGGACTTCGGGATGCTGTTCATGGCCGCCAGTTTAAGCCGGCAGCGCCCGCCGCGCACCGGGGCGCGCGGCGCCTCCTGCCTTTTGTCGTGCTCGCGCAACGGATGCGGCTAGGATAAGGCCCATGGGCGCCTCAGCGAGAATCGTGACCAGCCGCGCCGGTCTTCGGGCCGAGATCGCCGCGAGCGGCGCGGTGCGCCGCTTCGACTGCGGCCCCGTCGTTCTGACCCTCTTCGTCGGCACGGAGGTCGAGTGCGGGCCCGCCAATCTCTTCCTTCGCAGCGATGCCGGCAAGACCGGCTGGACGGCGCTCCTCGGCCCGGCGAGCCCGACCCGTCTGGGGCCGCCGCATGCCGGCGAAATCCGCGGCCGCGGCGCCTGGCAGGGCATCGAGTACGAGATCTCGCTGGCGCTCGCTGCGCAGGCGCCCGTCTGGTTCTGGCACGTGCGCCTCACGAACACCTCGTCCGACGTGCGGGAGCTGGACCTGACCTACGCCCAGGATGTCGCACTCGCCCCCTACGGGGCGGTGCGGATGAACGAGTACTACGTCAGCCAATATGTCGATCACACACCGCTGGCCGATTCCGAGCGCGGATTTCTGCTCGCCTCGCGCCAGAACCAGGCGGCTGACGGCCGCAATCCCTGGTGCCTGATCGGATCGTTGCGCCGGGCCACCTCCTTTGCCACCGATGCGCTCGACTTTCACGGACTCGCGAGCCGCGCGGGCGAGCTGCCGGCCGGCATGCTCGGGGAGCTCCCCAACCGGCGCCTGCAGCACGAGCATTCCATGGCGGTGTTGCGCGATGCGCCGATCCGCCTCGCCCCCGGCGAGAGCGGGGACGCGGGATTCTTCGGCGGCTTCCTCGCCGATCACCCGGACGCCACTTCCGAAGCGGACCTCTCGAGGGTGGCGGCAATGCTGGCGCTGCCCGAGGCCTCGCCCGCGCCATCCGCCGTGGACTTGCCGATCACCGGCGCGAACGACGTCCGGACGCTCTTTGCATCGGCAGCGCCGCTGCAGGCGGTCGATCTCGATGCCGATGCGCTCCGCGCGCTCTTCCCGCCCCCGTGGCGGCACGAGGAGGCCGACGACGGCGGCGCGCGCCTGTCGTTCTTTCACGGCGCCGCCAGCCACGTGGCCCTGCGGACGAAGGAGCTGCGCGTGCTGCGCCCCCACGGCCAGCTGCTGCGCACCGGAAGGCATCTGACTCCGGATGAGAGCGCTCTAGCCTCGACGGTGTGGATGAGCGGCGTCTTCCATTCCATGCTCACCCAGGGGCATGTCAGCATCAACCGCTTCCTGTCGGCGAATCGCAGCTATCTCGGCTTCTTCCGCTCCCAGGGGCTGCGGGTCTTCGCGCGGCTCGCCGGCGAGTGGCGGCTTCTCGGGGTGCCCTCCGCCTTCGAGATGGCGCCCGAGAGCTGCCGCTGGATCTATCGCCACGCCGCAGGCGAGATTGAGCTCCGCTCCACCGCGCGGACCGGACCGCATGCGCTGACCCTCGACATCGAGGTGACCGCGGGATCCGACACGGCCTTCCTCATCTGTCATCACATCGCACTGAACGGCGACGACGGCAATGCCGCCGAGCCGCTCGACTGGCGGCGAGACGGCGACAGCCTCATCGTGACACCCGCGCCGGGATCGGACGTCGGCCGCAGATTTCCGCGGGGCGGGTTCCGGGTCACCGTGGGTGCGGAAACCCCCATCGAGCGCATCGGCAACGATGAGCTGCTGTTCCTCGACGGCCGCTCGCGAGGCGAGCCGTATCTTTGCATCGAGACCGGGCCCGGACGGCGCGCAAGCCTCATCGTCCGCGCAGATCTCGTCGCGGAGGAAAGTCAGACGCCGTGGCGCCTTCCGCCCGAGGAGCCGCTGACGCCCGCCCTGGCGATCGAGCCGGCCGCCCGCTCGCAGCTCGGCGCCCGCGCGGCCCGGCTCATCGAGATGGCGCCGTGGTACGCGCAGAACGCGCTCGTGCACTATCTCTCGCCCCGCGGCCTCGAGCAGTACTCCGGCGGCGGCTGGGGCACCCGCGATGTCTGTCAGGGACCGGTCGAGATGCTGCTCGCCCTGGGGAGGCTCGAGCCGCTGCGCGATCTGTTGCTTCGTGTCATGGCCAACCAGAACCCCGACGGCGACTGGCCGCAGTGGTTCATGTTCTTCGAGCGCGAGCGCGGCATCCGTGCGGGCGATTCGCACGGGGACATCGTCTTCTGGCCTCTGCTCGCTCTGGCTCAGTACCTTCTCGCCTCCGGCGACGCGGATATCCTGGAGACGCGAGTCCCGTTCTTCGATGCCAGGAGCCCGGACGCGGGTGAGCGCGCAACAGTATGGCAGCATCTCGAGCGCGCTCTGAGCGTCATCGACGGACGGCGCATTCCCGGCACGACTCTCGCGGCCTACGGCCACGGCGACTGGAACGACTCGCTTCAGCCCGCCGACCCGGCACTGCGCGATCACATGTGCAGCGCCTGGACGGTCACGCTGCACTTCCAGGCCTTGACGAGCCTGGCGCGCGCCTTGCGGTTCGCCGGCCGGCCGGCCCAGGCGGAGCCGCTCGAGCGACAGGCCGAAGCGGTTCGCGGCGACTTCCAGCGCCTGCTGCTTCCGGACGGAGTACTCACGGGGTATGCCGTGTTCGACGGCGCCGCGGCCGTCCGCTACCTGTTGCATCCGCGGGACGCGAGCACCGGTGTCCGATACAGCTCGCTGGCGATGATCCACGCGATCCTGGAGGACATGCTGACCGCGGAACAGACGCGCGGGCACCTGGACATCATCGCCCGGGAACTCTCCGGCCCCGACGGCGTGCGCCTGTTCGACCGCCCGATGCCCTACCACGGCGGTCCACAGCGCATCTTCCAGCGAGCGGAGAGCGCGACGTTCTTCGGCCGCGAGATCGGTCTCATGTACATGCATGCCCACCTGCGCTATGCACAGGCCCTGGCGCACGTCGGGCGGCCGGAGGAGTTCTTCCGCGCCCTCTGTCAGGCCGATCCCATCGGCATCCGCTCCATCGTCCCCTCGGCAACCCTGCGTCAGGCGAACTGCTACTACTCGAGCTCCGATGCGGCATTCGCCGATCGCTACCAGGCGCGGGAGCAGTACCAACGCGTCCGCGACGGCTCGGTCGCGCTCGATGGCGGATGGCGGGTCTATTCCAGCGGCGCCGGGATCGCCCTCGCACTCACGCTGCAGCGCTTCCTGGGACTCACCTGGGAGCCGCACGCGCTGCGCATCGACCCGGTGATGCCGGCGGCGCTCGATGGGACGCGGGTGATGAGGTCGGTGAGCGGCCGGCCGC
>DAHUXV010000284.1 GCA_027306985.1 Gammaproteobacteria bacterium
GCGCCCGGCATTCCCGCCTTCAGCGTCCAGACCGCCGCCGGCGGCGGCCAGACCTACACCCTGACGCTGCAGGTCCTGGCGCTGATGACGGCGCTGACCCTGCTGCCCGCCATTCTCCTCATGATGACGGCCTTCACCCGCATCGTGATCGTCCTCGGCATCCTCCGCCAGGCGCTCGGCGCCGGCCAGACGCCGCCCAACCAGGTGCTGCTCGGTCTCGCGCTCTTTCTGACATTCTTCGTCATGTCGCCCGTGATCAACCGCATCGAGCAGGTCGCCTACCAGCCCTATGCGGCGGGCACCATCGACGGGGCGACGGCGCTCACGCGCGCGGTAGTGCCGCTGAAGGAGTTCATGCTGCACCAGACGCGCGAGAGCGACATCGCCACCTTCGTGCACATCGCCGGCGGCAAGGGCTACGCCGCGCCGCTCGATGTGCCGCTGAGCGTGCTGGTGCCGGCCTTCGTGACGAGCGAGCTGAAGACCGCATTTCTCATCGGCTTCCTCCTCTTCATCCCGTTCGTGATCATCGACCTCGTGGTGGCGAGCGTGCTGATGTCGATGGGCATGATGATGGTCTCGCCCGTGCTCATCTCGCTGCCGTTCAAGCTGATGCTGTTCGTGCTGGTGAACGGCTGGGCGCTCGTCATGGGCACCCTCGCCCAGAGCTTCTATCACTGATTCCATGCTGACCCGGATCGCACCATGACACCCGACACCGTAATGAGCATCGGCAGCCGCGCGCTGGAAATGGCCCTCGCCCTGGCCGCGCCGCTTCTGCTGGCCGCGCTGATCACCGGCGTCGTGGTGGGCGCCTTCCAGGCCGCGACCTCCATCAACGAGATGACGCTCTCCTTCATCCCCAAGCTGGTCGTGCTCGCGCTCACCCTCGCGGTCGCGGGCCCGTGGATGCTGAAGACCCTGGTCGGATACACGCGTGAGCTCATCCTGAGCATTCCGGGACTCATCAACTGAAAGCCGCACCGGCGCCATGATCACGCTCACCTCGACACAACTGAACGGCTGGCTGGCCGAGCTCTTCTGGCCGTTCGTCCGCATCGGCTCCTGCTTCATGGTGGCGCCGGCGTTCGGGGCGGTGACCGTGCCGCCGCGCGTGCGCATCGTGCTCGCGGGCGCGGTGGCGCTCCTCGTGGCGCCCCTCGTGAGAATCCCCGACGTCACGCCGCTCTCCGCCGTCGGAGTCCTCATCACCGTCCAGCAGGTCATCATCGGCGCCGCGCTCGGATTCTCGCTGCAGATCGTGTTCGAGGCCATGTCGCTCGGAGGGGAGCTGCTCGCCAACAGCATGGGCCTGTCGCTCGCCTTCAACCTCGACCCGCAGAACGGCGCGAGCACGCCCACGGTCGGGCAGCTCTACATGGTGCTCGCGACCCTCATCTTCCTCGTACTGAACGGACACCTGGCGCTCATCCGGACGCTGGCCGCGGGCTTTCGCACGCTGCCGATCGGCACCGCGGGACTCGGAGCCGCCGGCCTCTGGTCCGTGGTCGGCTGGGGCTCGCAGCTCTTCTCGGGCGCGCTCGCCGTGGCGCTGCCGGGGGTGACGGCGCTGCTCATCGCCAACCTCGCCTTCGGGGTCGTGAGCCGGGCCGCCCCGACGCTCAACATCCTCGCCGTGGGCCTGCCGCTCTCGCTCGTCTTCGGGCTGGTGGCGATCATCGCCGGCCTGCCCGCGCTCGAATCCGGCTTCATCCGACTTCTCGCCGCGGCGCTCGATTTCCTGCGCCGCCTGAGCGGAGCCTGACACCGTGGCCGAGAACGACAAGGCTCAGGAACCGACCGAGAAACCGACAGCCAGGCGCCTGGAGAAGGCGCGGGAGGAAGGTCAGGTTCCCCGGTCCGCGGACCTCACCGCCGCGGCGGTGCTGCTCGTGGCCGCCGCAAGCCTGCACTTGCTCGGCGGCTCCATCGGCGCGGCGTTCCTGCAGATCATGCGCTCGGGGCTGAGCATCGGTCCCGGGGTGGCGCTCGACCCCGGCCTTGCGCTGCCGACCGCTGCGGCCGAGCTTAAGCGCGCCTTCATCGTCTGCGCTCCGGTTCTCGGCCTCACGCTGATCGCAGCGCTCGTCGCGCCGCTCGCGCTCGGCGGCTGGAATCTCAGCTTCGGCGCGCTGGCGCCGGATTTCGCCCGCCTCGATCCGATCGCCGGCTTCGGCCGGTTCTTCTCCGCGCGCGGCGCCATCGAGCTCGGCAAGGCGTTCGGCAAGTTCCTGGTGGTGGCCGCCATCGCGGTCGCGGTGCTGCGCAAGGAGTCGCCGCGGATTCTCGCGCTCGGCGCCGCGCCGCTCGGCGTCGGGATAACGCAGGCCGCCGCTCTCGCCTCGGACGCCCTGCTCGCCGTCTCGAGCGGGCTCGTGCTCATAGCGGCGATCGACGTGCCCCTGCAGCTCTGGCAGCACTCCAAGAAGCTCAGCATGACCCGCGAGGAGATCCGCGAGGAGATGAAGGAGAGCGAGGGCTCGCCCGAGGTCAAGGGCCGCATCCGCCGCGCGCAGCGGGAGCTCGCCCGGCGCCGGATGATGCACGAGGTGCCCAGGGCGGATGTCGTGGTGGTCAACCCGACGCACTTCGCCGTCGCGCTGCGCTACGACGAAGGCCGCATGCGCGCCCCGCTCGTGGTCGCCAAGGGCGCCGATCTCATCGCCGCCCGCATCCGCGAGATCGCGGCCGAGCACGCCGTCCCCGTTTTCGAGGCGCCGCCGCTCGCCCGCGCGCTCTACCACGGCGTCGAGATCGGAGGCGAGATTCCTGCGAACCTGTACGTAGCCGTCGCCCAGGTCCTGACCTACATCTATCAGCTCAAGGCGGCGAGCGCCTCGGGAGGCCGTCCGCCCGAGCCTCCCGCCATCGACTTAGGTCTCGAGACGCGCCGCCACTGATCCATGAGCACCGCCACCACGACATCGAGCTCCAACCTGCCGGCCTGGCGTGACCTGCTGCGCACCGGCATCGGCGTGCCGGCCGGCGTCCTCGCCGTGCTCGCCATGGTCATCCTGCCGCTGCCCCCGATGGCGCTCGATGTGCTCTTCACCTTCAACATCGCGCTCTCGATCGTCATCGTGATGGCGGTGTTCTACGTGTCGCGGCCGATCGAGTTCGGCGTCTTCCCGACGGTGCTCCTGCTGGCGACGCTGCTGCGCCTCGCGCTCAACGTCGCCTCCACGCGCGTGGTGCTGCTGCACGGATACGCCGGCCCCGGGGCGGCCGGCCACGTCATCGAGTCCTTCGGCGAATTCGTGGTCGGCGGCAACTTCGCCGTCGGCGTCGTGGTCTTCGTCATCCTGACCATCATCAACTTCGTGGTGGTCACGAAGGGCTCGGGACGCATCTCGGAGGTCAGCGCCCGCTTCACCCTGGACGCCATGCCCGGCAAGCAGATGGCGATCGACGCCGATCTCAATGCCGGCCTCATCACCCAGGACGAGGCGCGCACCCGCCGCGCCGAGGTGCGCGCCGAGGCCGACTTCTACGGCTCGATGGACGGCTCGAGCAAATTCGTGCGCGGCGACGCCGTCGCCGGCATCCTGATCCTCCTCATCAACATCATCGGCGGCCTCGCGATCGGCACGATCGGCCACGGGATGGCGTTGTCGGACGCACTCCATACCTACACGCTGCTCACCATCGGCGACGGCCTGGTGGCGCAGATCCCGGCGCTCCTGCTCTCGACCGCCGTGGCCCTCATCGTGACGCGCATGTCGCGGCCCCAGGACATGGGCGGCGAGCTGCGCAGGCAGCTCTTCGGCAACCCCAAGGCGCTCGGGGTGGCGGCCGGCCTGCTCGGTCTCATGGGCATCATCCCGGGGATGCCCAACGTCGCATTCCTCCTGATAGCCACGCTCTGCGGCGCGGCCGCCTACATCATCAACCGCAAGCGCACCGCCGCCGCCGCCACGGCCGCGGCCCCGAAACCGGTGCCGCAGGCGCCGGAATCCCGCGAGCTCACCTGGGAGGACGTTCGCCCGGTCGACCTGGTCGGCCTCGAGGTCGGCTACCGGCTCGTCTCGCTGGTCGACAAGCGCCAGAGCGGCGACCTTCTCGGCCGGGTGCGCGGGGTGCGGCGCAAGCTGTCGCAGGAGCTCGGCTTCCTGGTCCCGGCCGTCCACATCCGCGACAACCTCGATCTCGCGCCCAACATCTATCGCATCAACCTGAGCGGCGTGCCGGTCGGCGAGAGCGTCGTCTATCCGGACAAGGAGCTTGCGATCAACGCCGGACGCGTCTTCGGCCCGCTGCAGGGCATCGCCACCCGCGACCCGGCCTTCGGCATGGAGGCGGTGTGGATCGATGCGGCGAGCCGCGACCACGCGCAGGCGCTCGGCTACACCGTGGTCGACCCCAGCACCGTCATCGCCACCCACCTCTCCTTCGTGATCCAGTCGCACGCCAACGAGATCCTCGGCCACGAGGAGGTGCAGCAGCTGCTCAACGGGCTCGCCAAGAGCGCCCCGAAGCTGGTGGAGGATCTGGTGCCGCGGGTACTGCCCCTCTCCATCGTGGTGCGGGTGCTGCAGAGCCTGCTCGCCGAGCGCATTCCCATCCGCAACATCCGCACCATCATCGAGACGCTGGCCGAGCACGCGCCGCGCTCGCAGGATCCGGCGGTGCTGCTGAGCGCCGTGCGCATCGCCCTCGGCCGCCAGATCGTGCAGGACATCGCCGGCATCGCCGCCGAGCTGCCGGTCATCACCTTCGAGCCGGATCTCGAGCGGCTGCTCACCGGCTCGCTGTCCGCCAGCTCGGCGAGCCCCGGCCTCGAGCCCGGGCTCGCGGAGCGCCTGCAGCAGCGCATCGCCGAGGCGTCACGGCGCCAGGAGGCCTCGGGGGAGGCGCCGGTGCTGCTCGTGCCGCCGCCGCTGCGCGCGCAGCTCTCGCGCTTCCTGCGCGCGGCGCTGCCGAGCCTGCACGTGCTCGCCTGGAATGAGATTCCCGACAACCGCAAGGTCCGCGTGGTCACCGCGGTCGGCAGGTAAAGAAGATGAAAATCGTACGACATGTGGCACCCGACATGCGCCAGGCCCTGCGGGCGGTGCGTGAGCAACTGGGCGAGGAGGCCGTCATCCTCTCCTCGCGCCGCACCCCACAGGGTGTCGAGATCACGGCGGCGGTGGATTTCGACGCCGGCAAGCTCGAGGAAGCCGTGGCCGTGCCGCTGGTGGCGAACGGGGGACGCGCGTCCGGCCCGAGCGCCGCCATCGCAGCCGCGCCGATGGGCGTTGCCGCCGAACGGGCCGCCAGCCCCGAGGCGGTGTCCCGCCGCTCGCCTCCCGAGCCGGCTCGCCCGCAACAGCCGGCCGGCGACCCGACTGCGCTCTTCGATGTCCCGCGGCCGGAGCTTCCCTCCGAGGCGATGGGCAAGGAGCTGCAGAGCCTGCGGCGCATGCTCGAGACGCAGCTCGCCCAGCTCGCCTGGAACGATCGCACCCGCCGCGCGCCCGTGCACACCGAGCTGCTGCGCGAGCTGACCGAGATTGGCATCGCGCGCGACCTGGCCGACCACATCGTCGGCCAGCTCGACGAGCGGGTGGACCTCACGCAGGGACGCCGATTCGCGATTGCGGGTCTGTCGCAATATCTGCTCGTGACCGGAGATCGCTGGCTCGACACCGGCGGCCGCGTCGCCTTCGTGGGGGCCACCGGCGTCGGCAAGACGACCATGCTCGCGAAGCTGGCGGTGCGTTGGATTCTGCGGCACGGGCCGAGCGACCTCGCCATCGTCGCCTCCGACACCGTCCGCATCGGCGCGCAGGACCAGATGCAGGCCCTGGGGCAGATGCTCGGCGTACCGGTACACGTGCCGGAGCGCTTCGAGTCCCTGCCCGAGCTGGTCTCGCGCCTGGACCGTTACCGGCTGGTGCTCATCGACACGCCGGGCTCGAGCCTGCGCGATGCGCAGCTCGGCGTGCGGCTCTCGGTGCTCGCCAACTGCGCCTCGCGGCTGGAGACGGCGCTGGTGCTGGCGGCGAGCACCCAGGCGGGCGCCCTCGAGGAGGCCGTGCAGCGCTTCAAGCCCGCCAACCCGGCCTGCTGCCTGCTCACCAAGGTGGACGAGGCCGCGAGCCTCGGCGGCGCGCTCTCCGTCCTCATCCGCGCGCGGCTGCCGCTCTCCTACACGAGCGACGGCCAGCGCGTGCCCGAGGATCTGCGGCCGGCCAGGTCCCTGGAGCTCGTCTCCCACGCCGTCCGGCTCGCCAAGGCGACCGGCGCGGTCGCCGACGAGGATCTGCTGCGACGACGATTTGGAAAACTCTCACATGCGACGACCTGAGCTCAGTTTGATCAACAACTCCAAGCTCGAGTCCCTCGGGCAGCCCGTACAGGTGATCGCGGTCACCGGCGGCAAGGGCGGCGTCGGCAAGACGAGCGTGTCGGTCAATCTCGCCACCGCGCTCGCGGCCGCGGGCCGGCGCGTGATGCTGCTCGATGGCGACCTCGGGCTCGCCAACGCCGATGTCTTCCTCGGTCTCTCGCCGCGCTACACGCTCGCGCACGTGATCTCCGGGGAGCGCACGCTCGATGAGGTGATCGTCGAGGCGCCGCAGGGCTTCAAGGTGGTGCCCGCCGCCTCGGGCGCGGCCGACCTCGCCGGCATGGGCGCCGCGGAGCACCTGGGCCTGGTGCGCGCCTTCAGCGCGCTCGCGGCCCGCCTGGACGTGCTCATCGTGGACACCGCGGCCGGCATCGCGCCGGGCGTGCTGCAGTTCTCGCAGGCGTCCCAACACGTTCTCGTCGTCGTCTGCGACGAGCCCGCCTCGCTAACCGACGCCTACGCGCTCGTCAAGGTCCTGAGTCGCAATCACGGCGTCCACCGCTTCCGGATGCTCGCCAACCGGATTCGCGCGCCGGGCGGCGGCATCGAGCTGTTCCGCCGTTTCGAGCGCGTCACGGCGCGCTTCCTCGACGTTGTGCTGGAATTCGCCGGTGAGATCCCGGAGGACGAGTACCTGCGTCGCTCCGTGCGCGAGCAGCGCCCGGTGCTCGAGGCCTATCCGGTGAGCCCCGCGGCGCGCGCGTTCAAGAAACTCGCGACCGCGGCCGATACATGGCCAGTGCCACCCGGTCCCCGCGGGAACATCGAGTTCTTCGTGGAACGGCTGGTGCGCCGGACCGCGGTGCGGCTGGAAGTCGTGCCATGAACGCGGCGAGCGCATACGGCGCGCACCGCGGGATCGACGAGGCGAGCGAGCTGGTGACGCGGCACGCGGAGCTGGTGAAGCGGATCGCCTACCATCTGGTCGGCCGGCTGCCGCCCTCGGTGGAGGTCGACGATCTGATGCAGGCGGGGATGCTGGGGCTGCTGGAGGCGGCATCGAACTACGCGCCGAACCGCGGCGCAAGCTTCGAGACGTACGCGGGCATCCGCATCCGGGGCGCCATGATCGACGCCCTGCGCAAGCTCGACTGGGCGCCGCGCTCGGTGCACCGCAAGGCGCGGGCGGTGGCCGCGGTGGTGCAGGAGATCGAGCGGAGCACGGGCCGCGATGCGCGCGATGCGGAGATCGCCGAGCGGCTCGGGGTGCCGCTCGGGGAGTATCACGCCATCGTGCAGGATGCGGCGAGCTGTCGCCTGGCGACGCTCGACGATACGACGGCGGCGACGGCCGAGGGCGCGGCCGATCCGTTCGGGGAAACCGCGGAGGAAGGATTCCGGGAGGCGCTGGCGCAGGCGATCGACGGGCTGCCGGAGCGGGAAAAGCTCGTGATGTCGCTCTACTACAGCGAGGGACTGAACCTCAAGGAGATCGGCGCGGTGCTGAAGGTGACCGAATCGCGCGCCTGTCAGCTCCACGGGCAGGCGCTCGTGCGGCTCAAGGCGCGGCTGGCGGATTGGCGCGACGGCGCGGCCGGCGCGAGTGCAACGAGACGAGGCAGGCAGTGAGCAAAGATCTGAAATTCCTGGTGGTCGACGACTTCTCCACCATGCGCCGCATCATCAAGAACCTGCTGCACGACCTCGGCTACCCGAATGTCGCCGAGGCGGACGACGGCAAGACGGCCCTGCCGATGCTGCAGGCGGGCGGCTACGACTTCCTCATCACCGACTGGAACATGCCCGGGATGCCCGGCCTGGAGCTCATCAAGGCCGTGCGCGCCGACGCCAAGCTCGCCAAGATGCCCGTCCTCATGCTGACCGCGGAAGCCAAGCGCGAGCAGATCATCGAGGCGGCGCAGGCGGGCGTGAACGGTTACGTCATCAAGCCGTTCACCGCCGAGACGCTCAAGGAAAAGCTCGACAAGATCCTCGGGGCGGGAAAGTAGGCCGCCATGTCGAACTTCCAAGTCCTGAAGCTGGAGTACGGGGCCTGCGTCGACGCGCTGTCGGAGGCGCTTCGCGGCGGCGACGAGACGGCGTTCTTCACCGCCGTCGACCACATCGTGCGCATGCGCGAGCCGCAGACCCTCACCGAGATCCGCAAGCTCACCGGCGATCTGCAGAAGGCGCTCGAGCGCTTCAGCATCGAGTCGCGCCTCGCGGACATCGCCGAGAACGAGATCCCGGACGCGAAGACCCGGCTGTCGCACGTCATCAAGATGACCGACGAGGCCGCCCACCGCACGCTCGATCTGGTCGAGCAGTCCGGGCCGCTCGCCGAGCGCACCGCGCGCGAGGCGGGCGTTCTCATCGACTCGCTGCAGACGTACCGCGACCGTCCCCCGGTCGGCAGCGGCTTCGAGAGCGTCGTCCGCTCGATCGACGCCTTCCTGCCGGTCGTGCGCGCGGTCGAGGCCTTCCTGCCCGCGGCGCGAGCCGACTCGGAGCGGATCCGCAAGAACCTCGCCGACGTGCTGCTCGCGCAGGGCTACCAGGACCTGACGGGCCAGATCATCCGCAGCGTCATCAAGCTGGTCGGGGAGCTCGAGGAGACGCTCGCCAGTCTCACCAATCTTTCCGGGGACATCGTCGAGCACACCACGCTCGGCGAGAACCCCGATCAGGGTCACGGGCCGGTGGTGCCCGGAGTCACGCGAGGGGAAGTCGCCTCAGGCCAGACAGACGTGGATGAGCTGCTGTCGGGCCTGGGCATGTAAGGTGGCACGATGGACATCCTGAGCATCATCGGACTGGTGCTCGCCTTCAATGCGGTGGTGGTCGGCGCCATACTGCGGGGCGCCGGCATCATGGCGCTCATCTCGGTCGAGGCGTTCGTCATCGTGGGCGTCGGCACGATCGCCGCGACCTACATCCAGACGCCGCTGCCGGTGATGAAGCACGCGCTCAAGATCTTTCCCTGGATCGTGCGCCCGCCCTCGCGCGACGGCCGCGAGATCATCACCAAGATCGTCGAGTGGAGCAACACCGCGCGCAAGCAGGGGCTGCTCGGGCTCGAGCCGCTCATCGCCAAGGAGTCCGACGCGTTCGTGCAGAAGGCGCTGCAGCTCGTGGTCGACGGCAGCGAGCCCGAAGCCATCAGCAACGCCATGTACGTCGAGCTCAGCATGCGCGAGCACGCCGACATCACGGCCGCGAAGATGTTCGAGGGCGCGGGCATCTACTCGCCCACGCTCGGCATCATCGGCGCGGTCCTCGGCCTCATGGCCGTGCTGCAGAACCTGTCCGATCCCTCCAAGCTCGGCGCCGGAATCGCCTCCGCGTTCACGGCCACGATCTACGGCATCAGCTTCGCCAACCTCTTCTTCCTTCCCGTCGCGGGCAAGCTCAAGGGCATCATCCACCGGCAGACGCAGTTCCGGGAGATGATCATCGACGGCATGATCTGCATCGCGCAGGGCGAGAACCCGCGGGCGATCGAGGCGAAGCTGCAGGGATACCTCCACTAGGAGCGCCATGGGCCGCAGAATGAGAAAACGCGAGGAGGAGCACGAGAACCACGAGCGCTGGGCGATCCCCTACGGCGATCTGCTGACGCTGCTGCTCGCCTTCTTCGTCGTGATGTATTCGATCTCCTCGGTGAACGCCGGCAAGTACCGCGTGCTATCCGACTCGCTCTATGCGGCATTTCGCGGCCAGCCGCGCACGATGCAGCCGATCCAGGTCGGCCAGAAGCGCGTCGGCTCCGGCGCCGACATCCGCATGAGCATCGTGCAGCAGGCGGCCCTCAAGGGACAGCCGCGCTCGCTGCTCGCGCCCGTGCCGCTCGCCGTCGCCAGTCCCATTCCGAACGCGCCGGACCGCGACGACATGCCCCCGCCCGGCAATGCGAGCGGAGTGAAGGCCGCGACCGGAATGGCGCATCCCGCCGATACCGCGCATGCGGCGCAGTCGCGGGCGGCCGCGATCATGCTGAAGAAGGTCGCCGACGACGTCGTCAAGGCGATGTCGAGCCTGGTGAAGAAGAAGCTGGTGGTCGTCAGCCGCAAGCAGTACTGGATCGAGGTCGAGATCCGCACCGACATCCTCTTCCCGAGCGGCAGCGCGCGCCTCGCGCCGAACGCGGTCGACATCATCCGCCGCCTCGCCGCCGTGCTCGCGCGCTTCCCGAACCCGATCCGGGTCGAGGGGTTCACCGACAACGTGCCCATCCGCACGGTGCAGTTCTTCTCCAACTGGGAGCTCTCGGCGGCGCGCGCCGCGAGCGTCGTGCACGTGTTCTCCGACCGCGGCGTGGCACCCGTGCGGCTGGCGGTCGTCGGCTTCGGCGATCAACACCCGGTGGCGAGCAATCTCACCGTGCAGGGACGCAACGCCAACCGCCGCGTGACGGTCGTCATACTCTCCACCGCGCCCGGCAGCCGGACCGAGCCGAGCTGGATGCCCTCGAATGACACGACGGCGGCCAGCCAGCCGGGAAGCGGGCGGAAGCCGGCCTCCCCGCCCGCAGCGCCGTCAAAGCCGGGCGCCGCAGGCCGCCCCGGGCCGGTGAAAGCCGCGGCCGGTGGCACGCTTCCTGCAAGATAACTCCTGACGCGCAGTTTCTCGCGCCGGAATTCCGACACGGTCGGCGCGTCATGTGACTTGCATCACGGGAGCTGCCGCGCATGACTCTGCCCTCCGCCGAATTCCTGCTCATCGCGGGACGCGCGGTCTTCCTCGTCTTCTCGTTCGTGGTCGCCTCCATCAGCTTCACCGCCTGGCGGCGGGCCACGCGGCGGCAGACCGCCGAGGTGCTCTCGCAGACGCAGCTCGTGCTGCAGCGGCTGGCGGCGCTCGCGGCGCGCGTCGATGCGACGCGCGCCGCCGTGGCGCAGCTCGCGGAGCGCCCGGACCGGCCGGCCGCGCCCGTGCCCGCCGCGGCGCCCTCGCCCGGCTACCAGATCGCCATACGCCTGGCGCGCGGCGGCGCGAGCCGCGACGAGCTGATGTCGGGCTGCGGACTGACGCTCGCCGAGGCGGAGCTCGTCAGAAGGCTCCACGGGCCGCGCGCTGCGGAACTGCGTCAAGTTTCGTAAGGCTCAACTCAAGAGCCGCGTCACAAGGGCCGATACCGGCGCTGTACCGGCAGTCATGCCCCGAATTCGCGCGCCGACCAGATTATGAAAACTCGCAAGCAAAAGACTCCGGTGAGCAAGCGCGCACCCCGCCGGCCGGCCGGGAACGGTGCGGCGCGGCGCCGCGCTGCCGCCGCCCGCGGGAAGGCCGCACCGGCGACGGCTCCCGAGAGCGACCGGGAAGAGGACGGCGCGCTGGTGCTGGCCGCCGATTGCACGGTGGTCCAGGCCGATACGCTCAAATCGGAGCTCGTGCGCCGGGTGGCGGAATCGGGGCCGGTCGCCGTCGACGTCAGCGCCCTGCAGCGCATCGACACCGCGGGACTGCAGCTCCTCGCCGCCTTCGCGCGCGACCGCCGTACGGCGGGCCGTGCGATCGAATGGCGGGGCCGGTCGCCCGCGCTGGACGCGGCCGCCGCCCTTCTGGGTCTCCACGACATGCTCGAGCTAGCCGGCGAGGTCGGCCGATGACAGTCGATCTGACACAGTTTCACGATGCATTCTTCGAAGAGAGCTTCGAGGCGCTCGACTCGATGGAGGCGGCGCTGCTGAAGCTCGATGTCGGCTCGCCCGAGCCGGAGCTGATCAACACGATCTTCCGCGTGGCGCACTCGATCAAGGGCGGCAGCGCGACTTTCGGATTCTCGGAGATCGCCTCGTTCACCCACAGCCTCGAGACGCTGCTCGATGAGCTGCGCAGCGGAACGATGCCGGTGTCCGTGCAGTTGTCGGACCTGCTGCTGAAGTCGGTGGACGTGATGCGCGCCATGCTGCGCGCCGTGCAGGCGAAACAGCCGCTCGACTCGCAGCGGGTATCGGATCTGCAGTTCGACCTGGAAGTCGCGATTGCCAGGAAGGGCGAAGCGGCGGCCCCGGCAGCCCCGGCGATGGCGGCCGTGCCGCCGGCCATCCCGGGCGGCGAGCCCCCCGCCCCTGTCATCCACGACGCCGCTTCGCAGCTCACCCCCCGCTGGCGCATCCGCTTCCACCCCTATCGCGAGCTGCTGGCGCGCGGCAACGATCCGCTGCGGATGTTGCGCGAGCTGGCCGCGCTCGGTGACCTTCAGGTGCGGCTCGATGCCCAGATGCTGCCGCCGCTCGCGGACGTCAATCCCCAGGACTGCTACCTGGCATGGTCGCTCGAGCTTCCCGGTGAGGTGGCCGAGGAGGCGATCAAGCAGGTCTTCGAGTGGGCCGAGGGCGACTGCGATCTGACGATCGAGCGGCTGCCCGCCGCGCAGCAAGAGCCCGCCGCGAGCGCCGAGACCGCCTCCGCCCCCGCGGCAACCGCCCCGGCGCCGGCACCTGCGCCCGCGGCGCAACCCGGCGCACATCAGGCCCCCTCCCCTGCGCCGGCCGCCGCGGCGAAGCCGGAAGCGTCGGTGAGCGCGCTCGGCGACTCCGGCTCCATCCGGGTGAGCGTCGAGAAGATCGACGAGCTCATGAACACCGTGGGGGAGCTCGTGATCACCCAGGCGATGCTGGGCCAGCTCGGCTCCCATTTCGACGGTCCCGACGCGGAGAAGCTGCGCGCCGGCATCGGCCAGCTCGAGCGCAACATGCGCGAGCTGCAGGAGAGCGTCATGCGGGTTCGCATGCTGCCGATCAGCTTCGTCTTCAGCCGCTTCCCGCGCATGGTGCGCGACCTCGCCCAGCGCCTGGGCAAGCAGATCGAGCTGAAGCTCACCGGCGAGCAGACCGAGCTCGACAAGACCGTCCTCGAGAAGATCGGCGACCCGCTCGTGCACCTCGTGCGCAACTGCATCGACCACGGCATCGAGTCCCCGGGAGCGCGGCTCGCCGCCGGCAAGACCGCCGAGGGCACCGTGCACCTCGACGCCTGTCACCGCGGCGGCAACATCGCGGTGGAGGTCAGCGACGACGGCGGCGGTCTCGACAAGGAGCGGATTCTCGCGAAGGCCCGCGCCCGCGGTCTGGTCAGTCCCAACGATACGCTGACGGACGCCGAGATCTACGAGCTCATCTTCGTCCCCGGCTTCTCCACGGCGGAGAAGACCACGGATGTCTCCGGGCGCGGCGTGGGCATGGATGTCGTGCGCCGCAACGTGAAGGAGCTCGGCGGCAAGGTCGAGGTGAAGAGCGACCGCGGCCGCGGCTCGCGCTTCACGATCACCCTGCCGCTCACGCTCGCCATCGTCGACGGCCAGTCGGTCTCGGTCGGCACCGAGACCTACATCGTGCCGCTCATCTCCATCGTGGAGTCGATGCAGCTCAAGGCAAGCGGGGTCACGCGGCTCTCCGGCCACAGCGAGGTGCTCTCCTTCCGCGGCGATTACCTGCCGATCATCCGGCTGCACGAGCTCTTCGGCGTCGAGCCGCGCTCGCGCGCGCTGCACGAGGGCCTGGTGGTGGTCGCCGAGGGCGACGGCCGCCGGGTGGGCCTGTTCGTGGACGATCTGCTCGGACAGCAGCAGGTCGTCATCAAGTCTCTGGAAGCCAACTACGGCCACATCGAGGGCGTCTCCGGCGCGACGATCCTCGGCGACGGCTCGGTGGCGCTCATTCTCGATGTGCCGGGGCTCATCCGCGCGGCGTCCATGCGGGCGGCGGCGTGAGGCTCACGGCGGTGAAGACGAGGCATCACAATCATGTCTACTAACGCGGTCGCGCAGCAACAGGGTTCCACCGGCGGAACGCACCAGGTACTGACCTTCGTGCTCGGCAACGAGACCTACGGGGTCGACATCCTGCGCGTACAGGAGATCCGCGGCTGGTCCGCGGTGACCAAGATCCCGCACGCACCCGCGCACGTGCTCGGCGTGCTCAATCTGCGCGGCTCGATCGTCCCGATCGTCGATCTGCGGATGCGCTTCGCACTGGAGCGCGTCGAGTACACGGCGGTGACCGTGATCATCGTGATGTCCGTCAACACACCGGCCGGCCGCCGCGATTTCGGCGTCGTGGTGGACGGGGTCTCGGACGTGGTCGACGTCAACTCCGCGGAGGTGAAGCCGGCTCCCGATCTCGGGTCGCGCTCCGCCACCGATCACATTCGCGGCCTGGTGTCGGTCGCCGAGCGCATGGTGGTGCTGCTCGACATCGACCGCCTCATCGGCAGGGATCTCACCCTGTCCTCAGGCGTCGACGGCGAGCAAGACCTCACCGCCAGCGCGGCCTGAACGGAGCAAGAACTCAAATGAGCGTAACCAGAAACATCGTCGAGGAGACGCGCGAGATCATCAACGCCGCCTCGCAGGGGGACCTCACCCGCAGGCTCGACGCCCGCATGGACAGTCCCGAGCTGAGCGCCATGGCCGAGGGCATCAATGTGCTCCTCGAGAGCATGGCCGGTCTCGTGCGCGGCATCAAATCGACCGCCGGCGAGGTGAACCGCTCGGCGGAGGATATCTCCGCCGGCAACACCAACCTGTCCCGCCGCACCGAGGAGCAGTCCGCATCGCTCGAGGAGACCGCCTCCTCGATGGAGGAGATGACGACCACGGTCAAGCAGAACGCCGACAACGCGGCCCAGGCGAGCCAGCTCGCCCTCGCGGCCCGCGACCAGGCGGAGCGCGGCGGCATCGTGGTGAACCAGGCCGTGGCCGCCATGGCCGACATCAAGCAGTCCTCCAAGAGGATCGCCGACATCATCGGCGTCATCGACGAGATCGCCTTTCAGACCAACCTGCTGGCGCTCAACGCCGCGGTCGAGGCGGCGCGCGCCGGCGAGCAGGGCCGCGGCTTCGCGGTGGTGGCGAGCGAGGTCCGCAGCCTCGCGGGCCGCTCCGCCACGGCGGCGAAGGAGATCAAGGGGCTGATCCAGGATTCGGTCCGCAAGGTAGAGGACGGCTCGGCGCGGGTCACGCAATCCGGCCAGACGCTCGAGGAGATCGTGGCTTCGGTGAAGAAGGTCTCAGACATCGTCGCCGAGATCGCCGCCGCCTCCCGCGAGCAGTCCGCCGGCATCGAGCAGGTCAACCGCGCGGTCATGCAGATGGACGCGCTCACTCAGCAGAACGCCGCGCTGGTTGAGGAAGCCACGGCCGCCGCGCAGAGCATGACGGGCCAGGCCCGCGAGCTGAGTGAGACCATGGGCCGGTACCGCATCGCGCATGATGTGACTCATGCGTTCCGCCCGGGAGCCCTCGCCTTCGGCGAGCCCCGTGCCGCGAGCGGCGCCGGAAGAGTCTCACCTGTTGGGGCCGCGCGCGTAGCGCGCAGTGCCTGAGTCCTTTCCATGACTAAATTCGCGCTCAACCGTCTGAATCTCTGGCAGAAGCTGGGAGCCCTGGTCCTGGCGATGTTCGTGCCGGCGATCCTGGTCGGATTCTTCTATTTCACGGCCATGGGCGGCGGGCTGAGCCAGGCGCGAGATGAGCTCGCCGGCGCACGCTACCTCGCGGCGCTCGGCGCGATCGAGTCCTCGCTCCTCACGCACGACGGCCGGGCCTTCGCGCTCGCAAGCGGCGACAAGGCGAGCGGCCCGGCCGCGCTCTCCGCACGCGACGAGGTGACGCGGGCGTTCGATCGCGCGGCGACCGTCGATGCGAAGCTCGGCATGCGCTACGGGGTCAGAGCGAACTTCGAGTCGCTGCAGAGGCAGTGGCGAGCGCTCGCGGCGGCGGCGGCGCAGCAGAGCGCCGCCCAGGGGGCGAGCGCCCACAGCCGCCTCTACGATGAGCTGCAGCAGCTCTCCGCCGCGGTTGCATCCGGATCCGGCATCGCCTCCGATCCCGACCAGACGACTCACGGCCTGCTCGAGATCGCCGCGATCGACGTCCCGGCGGCCCTCGCCGACGCGACGGATCTGCGCCGGTATGCCGTGGACGCCGCCGCCAAGGGATACCTGGGGGGCGATGACCAGATGGGCATCGCGATCAGCCACGGCCGGCTGCAGGCGGACCTCGACACCATCCACAACGCCCTCGCGGGGCTGCCGCCCTCGATCCGCTCCGCGCTGACGCCGACCTTCCAGGACGCGGCCGGCGGGCTCGACGGCTTCTATGCCACCGTCAGCTCGCAGCTCCTGAAGGCGTCCAACGTCAAGGTGAGCGGCGGCGCGATCTATCAGGCCGGAGTGCCCACGGACGCCGCGCTGCGCAAGCTGCTCGCGGCCAGCAGCCACGCCGCCGACTCGGCGCTGCGGGCGCGCGCCTCATCGCTTGCCAGCCATCGCAATTTCACGGCCATCATCGCGCTGCTCGCTCTCGCGGCGGCGCTGGCCACCACCAGGATGGTCAGGCTGTCGCTGTCGCGGCCGCTGACGCGCGCGATAGACGTCTTCCAGCACATCTCTCAGGGCCGTTACGACAATCAGATCGAAACGCGCCGCGCCGACGAGGCCGGCCAGGTCCTGCAGGCACTCGCCGCCATGCAGGAGAAGCTGCGCGGCCAGATCGAGAACGAGCGTGCCGTGGCGGCGGAGAACTCACGCATCCGTCACGCGCTCGACAAGGCCACCACGTGCGTGGTCCTGGCCGACGCCGAGCATCGGATCATCTACCTCAATGACGCGGCGCAGGCGACCTTCGAGCGCAATGCGGCGGAGATCCGCAGCGCCCTGCCGGCTTTCGACGCCGCGCGACTTCGCGGCTCGAGCCTCGAGTCCCTGTCCCCCGATCCCACCGGCGAGCGGCGGATGCTCGATACCCTCGCCGCCGAGCGGGTGGAGGAGCGCACCTTGGGCGGGCTCACCTTCCGCACCGTCACCAACCGGGTGGCGGGCGAGCGCGGCGAGCGGCTGGGCACGGTCATGGAATGGACCCCCCGCACCCAGGAAGTGCGCGTGGAGCAGGAGCTGCAGGGAGTGCTCGGCGCCGTGAACGGCGGCGATCTCTCCCGGCGCATCGACCTGGCCCACAAATCGGGGTTCTTCGAGGCCTTGAGCGCCGGCGTCAACCGCCTCACCGAGAGCCTGGTCGAGATCGTGTCCGGGGTGAAGAGCGCGGGCCGCGAGATCGCACTCGGCGCCGAGGAGATCACCGCGGGCAATTCGAACCTGTCGCTGCGCACCGAGGAACAGGCCTCCTCGCTCGAGGAGACCGCCTCTTCCATGGAAGAGATGACCACCACCGTCAAGCAGAACGCGGACAACGCCGCGCAGGCGAACCAGCTCGCCGTCGCGGCGCGCGACCAGGCCGAGCAGGGCGGCGCCGTGGTCGGCAAGGCCGTGGACGCGATGTCCGGAATCAACGACTCGGCCAAGAAGATCGCCGACATCATCGGCGTGATCGACGAAATCGCATTCCAGACCAACCTGCTGGCGCTCAACGCCGCGGTCGAGGCCGCGCGCGCCGGCGAGCAGGGCCGCGGCTTCGCCGTGGTGGCGAGCGAGGTGCGCAGCCTCGCGGGCCGCTCGGCCACCGCCGCCAAGGAAATCAAGAGCCTGATCCAGGACAGCGTCAAGAGGGTGGAGGACGGCTCGGGCCTCGTCACCCAGTCCGGACGCACGCTCGGGGAGATCGTCACCTCGGTAAAGAAGGTCTCCGACATCGTCGCCGAGATCGCCGCCGCCTCGCGCGAGCAGTCCTCGGGAATCGAGCAGGTCAACCGCGCGGTGGTGCAGATGGACGAGCTCACCCAGCAGAACGCCGCGCTGGTCGAAGAGGCCACCGCCGCCTCGCAGTCCATGGCCGGTCAGGTCCGGGAGCTCAACGACATGCTGGCGCGCTATGACCTTGGGGCCGAGGCTGGCGCCATCGCCGCACGGGCGCACGTGCCGGCCGTCGCAGCGGCGGGCGCCGACAGGACCGCTCCGCCGCCGGAGCCGGCGCAGACCCGCCGGGCCGCCGCCGCCGGCGGCGAATGGATAGAGGCGTAGAGGTAAATTCATGCAACTTCTCAATCGCTTGAAGCTCTGGCAGAAACTGGCGCTCCTCGTCGCGGCGATGGCCGCGCCGACGGCGCTGCTCGGAGCGTTCTACCTGAGCTCGGCCAACAGCGAGGTCGCGCAGGCGCGCAACGAGCTCGCCGGCGCGGAATACGCCCACCAGGTCGGCGTGTTGCTCGCCGACATCGCCAATCACCGCAGCCTCCTCTTCGCCGTGCTCACCGGAGACAGCGCGCGAGCCGGCGAGCTCAGCGCCTCCGAGTCCGCGATCGACAAGCTGATGTCGGGTTTCGACGCCAACGAGTCGGCGACCGGAACGCGGCTCGGCGTCGCCCGCGAATGGCGCGGCATCCAGACCGCCTGGCAGCGGCTGAAAGCCGGGGAGTCGAAACTGTCGGCCGAGGACGCGGTGGCCCGGCAGGATGCCCTCATCGCCCGGGTCGTGAAGCTCGGCAACCTGGTGGTCGCCCGCTCCTCGCTCGACGTCGATCCCTCGCCACAGACCTCCTCCCTCATCCAGATCGCCACCCGCGACGTTCCGCGGGCGCTCATCGCCTCGGGCAACGTCCAGTGGTACGCCACCAGCGCGAGCATCAAGGGCTATCTCGGCGGCGACGACCAGATGGCGCTTCACCTCTATCACCAGGAGGTGGCCGGCCAGTTCGGCGCGGCCGCGCGCGATCTGAACGGCGCGCCGGCGACGGCGCGGGCGAAGATCGTGCCCGCCCTGCAGGCGGCGCAAGGCGCGTTCGACAGCACCTGGTCGATCATCCAGTCGCGGATCATCAACGCGCAGAAGATGACCATCACCACCTCGGAGCTCTTCACCGACTCGCGCGCGATCAGCTCGAGCCTGCAGCGCCTCTCCGACATCGCCTATTCCGCGATGGACACCGCGGTGAAGCAGCGCCTGTCGCAGGTAACGACCTGGCGCAACCTGACCGTCGGCATCACGGCCATCGCCCTTGCGGTGGCGCTCGTGCTCTCCTGGCTCATCACCCGCTCGCTCGCCACGCCGCTGGCGCAGGCGATCGAGGTGTTCGGCCGCATTTCGGGCGGCAAGTACGACAGCACGATCGACCTCACCGGGTCGGACGAGGCCGGCCAGGTGCTGCGCGCCCTCGATGACATGCAGGGCAAGCTGCGCAGCCAGATCGAGAACGAGCGGCTGGTGGCCGCCGGGAACGCCCGCGTGCGCCAGGCCCTGGACAAGGTCTCGACCTCCGTGGTGCTGGCCGACGCCCAGCACCGGATCATCTATCTCAACGACACCGCGACCGGCACCTTCGCGCGCAACCAGGACGAGATCCGCCGCAGCCTGTCCGGCTTCGACGTCCAGAAGCTGCGCGGGGCGAGCCTCGAGGCGCTGTCGGAGGATCCGGCCGCGGAGCGGCGCGAGCTCGACACCCTGGCCGGCTCGCGCGCGGCCGAGCGGCGGCTCGGCGCCTGCACCTTCCGCACCGTCACCAATCCCGTGCTCGACGAGGGCAGCGCGCGCATCGGCACGGTCATGGAATGGACCGACCGCACCCAGGAGGTCGCGGTCGAGAAGGAAATGCAGGGGATGCTCTCGGCGGTGGTCGC
>DAHUXV010000002.1 GCA_027306985.1 Gammaproteobacteria bacterium
CGCCCCTTGGAGGTGATCGTGAGCGACTCCAGCCGGTTCAAGCTGCGGACGATGACCTCGCCGGCGCGGCGCGCGGCACGGATGCCGATATTGAGAAGCGGATGCACGGCGCGTAGGGTAGCAGATCGCCATGGATCAACCCGAAATCCGTATCGTTCTCGTCGAGCCTTCGCACCCCGGCAACATCGGGGCGGTGGCCAGGGCCATGAAGAACATGGGGCTCGAGCGGCTGGTGCTCGTGAGCCCCCGCCAGTTCCCTCACAGCGAGGCGCTCGCGCGCGCTTCCGGCGCGGACGACGTGCTGGCGAGCGCCCGCGTCGTCGCGACGGTCGGCGAGGCCGTCGCCGGCTGCGGACTGATCGCCGCCACGACCTCGCGCACGCGCGACCAGTACTTCCGCGTCGCGGACGTGCGCGATGCGGCGCAGCGGCTGCTGCGCGAGTCGCGGCGCAGCCCGGCGGCCGTGCTCTTCGGCGCGGAGCGGGCGGGTCTCACCAACGAGCAGCTCGAGGCCGCGCACCTGCTGATCCAGATTCCGGCGAGCGAGACCTATCCGTCGCTCAACCTGGCCATGGCGGTGCAGATCGTCTGCTACGAGCTCTTCCGCGCCCGCGGCGTGCGCATCGAGACGGGGCCGGCGGCCGGTCCGCTCGCCGATCCCGTGGAAATGGAGCGGCTCTACGAGCACCTCTCGCAGGTGTTGGAGGAGATCGACTTCCGTGACCGCACCCAGGGCGGCACGCACCTGATGGCGCGCCTGCGCCGGCTGTTCCAGCGCGCCGCGCTCGATCGCAACGAGGTCAACATCCTGCGCGGCATTCTGACGGCGGTGCAGAGCCGCCGGCGCCGGGCGGGTGCCGCGGAGCGGTCATGACCGCGTCCGAACCGGTTTATCTGGACTATGCCGCCACGACGCCGGTGGATCCGGCCGTGGCCGAGGCGATGGGCCGCTGCCTGAGCGGCTCCGACGGCACGGGCAACGCCTCCTCGGTTACACATGTGTTCGGCCGCCGCGCCGCGCAGCGGATCGAGCGGGCGCGCGGGGAGGTCGCGGCGCTCATCGGCGCCGCGCCCGGGGAAATCGTCTTCACCTCCGGCGCCACGGAGTCCAACAACCTGGCCGTCCTCGGCGCGGCACGCGCCAATGCGCATCGGGGCCGGCACGTCGTCAGCTCGCGCATCGAGCACAAGGCGGTGCTCGATCCGGTGAAGCGCCTGGAGAAGGAGGGCTTCGCGACCACCCTGGTCGCGCCGGACCGCAGCGGCAGGGTCGATGCACAAGCGGTGGCCGCGGCGCTGCGCCCCGACACCGTGCTGGTGTCGATCATGCTGGTCAACAACGAGATCGGCGTGATCCAGGACATCGCCGCCATAGGCGAGCTGTGCCGTGCGCGCGGCGTGCTCTTTCACAGCGACGCCGCGCAGGCTGCGGGGAAGCTCCCCGTCGACGTGCGCTCGCTGGCCCTCGATTTCATGTCGGTCACGGCTCACAAGCTCCATGGCCCGCAAGGGGTCGGGGCGCTCTACGTCCGCAGCGGGGCGCGGCCGAGCCTGCAGCCGATCGTCTTCGGCGGGGGTCAGGAGAGGGGGCTGCGTCCCGGAACGCTGCCCACCCACCAGATCGTCGGCTTCGGGGTGGCCTGCGATCTCGCCCGCCGCAGCCTGCCGGCCGAGCATGCGAGGCTCGGCGCCCTGCGGGAGCGCCTGTGGCGGGGGCTGGCGGCCATCGGCGGCGTGCATGCGAACGGGGAGGGCGTCCCGTGTGTCCCAGGCATCCTCAACGCCTCCTTCGAGGGTGTCGAGGGCGAGAGCCTGGTCACCGGACTGCCCGAGCTGGCGCTCTCGACGGGGTCCGCGTGCAATTCCGCGTCCGCGGAGCCCTCTTACGTGCTGCGCGCCCTCGGCAGAGATACCCAGCTGGCCCAGAGCTCGCTGCGGCTCAGCTTCGGGCGGTTCAGCCTCCCGGAGCACATCGACGTGGCAGTGGAGGCCATCCGTCGGGAGGTTACCCGCCTGCGAGCGCTCTCGCCTGCGTCAGAGCCCGCGGAAGGGGGCCCGGGGGAGGTCGTCGGGGAGGCCGGAGGGCGGGGGCGGGAGGCCTGGGTCCGGCTCAGGCTTTCCGTTGAGGACGGCACCGTGAAAAGGGCACTGTTCAAGGCCTATGGCTGTCCCCATACTGTGGCCGTTACCGCCTGGGTGGCCGAGCGGCTGCGCGGCCGGGGCCGCGCGGACCTGGCGCCGGGGACGCCGGCCGAGTGGGCCGAGACGCTTGCCGTTCCCGTCGAGAAACTCGGACGCCTGCTGGTGGTCGAAGATGCGCTCGCGGACTGTGCCCGGCACTGGCCCGAGCCAGGGTAAACTGGAAATCGCGATCATGGCCATCTCGCTGACCCAATCCGCCGCCGAGCGCGTCAAGACCTTCCTCGCCGCGCGCGGGCACGGCATCGGCCTGCGCCTCGGGGTGCGCAGGACCGGCTGCTCCGGCTTCGCGTACGTCGTGAACTACGCCGATGAGGTCCACGCGGGCGATGTCGTGTTCGAGGATCGCGGAGTGAAGGTCTGCGTCGATCCGGACAGCCTGTCGCTGGTCGACGGCACCACGGTGGATTTCGTCAAGCAGGGGCTCAATGAGGCGTTCCGCTTCCGCAACCCCAACGTGAAGGGCGAATGCGGCTGCGGGGAGAGCTTCAGCGTATAAATTGGCGGCCCCCTGAGGCCAGCCAATGCCAGAGGAAGTGCCCTGGGAAACGGTCAGCCTCTTTGCCGGGGGGGTGACCTAGAGGGTAAACTGTCCGGCTTCTTCCAAAGTCCAGTTCCCGAAAGGACCCCCGAATGGCGCTCGAGCGCACCCTGTCCATCGTCAAGCCCGACGGCGTCAGCCGCAATCTCATCGGTGAGGTCGATCGCCGCTTCGAGAAGGCCGGCCTCACCATCGTCGCCGCGCGCATGCTGCGCCTCTGCGAGCGCGAGGCCGAGGGCTTCTACGCCGTGCACCGCGAGCGTCCGTTCTTCAAGGACCTGGTGCGCTACATGACCTCGGGCCCGGTCGTGGTGCAGGTGCTCGAGGGCGAGAACGCCATCGCGCGCAACCGCGAGATCATGGGTGCCACCGATCCCAAGAAGGCGGCTCCGGGCACCATTCGGGCCGACCTCGCGCTCAGCATCGAGCAGAACGTCGTCCACGGCTCCGACGCGCCGGACACGGCGGCCCAGGAAATCGCCTACTTCTTCAGCGGCACGGAGCTGCATCCGCGCGGCTGAGGCCGCGCAAGTCCGCCATGAGCTCTCCCGAGACGACCGCGACGAATCTGCTGGGGCTGCCGCGCCCGGGGCTCGAGGCGTTCGTGGCGGGGCTCGGCAGCAAGCCCTTCCGCGCCCGTCAGCTCATGAACTGGGTGTACAAGCGCGGCGAGTCCTCGTTCGAGCGCATGACCGACCTCGCCAAGGACTTCCGCGCCCGGCTCGCCGAGCGCGCCTGCATCGCCACTCCGCAGATCGTCACCGCGCAGCAGTCCGCCGACGGCACGCGCAAGTGGCTGCTGCGGGCCGATGCGTCGCAGGCTTTCGAGATGGTCTTCATCCCGGAGCCGGACCGCGGCACCCTCTGCATCTCCTCGCAGGTCGGGTGCGCGCTCGACTGCTCGTTCTGCTCGACGGCGCAGCAGGGGTTCAACCGCAATCTCACCACCGCCGAGATCGTCGGCCAGGTCTGGCTCGCCAACCGCGAGCTCGAGGGCTCCTTCGCCCACGATCCCGGGCGCGAGCGTATCGTCACCAACGTCGTTCTGATGGGCATGGGCGAGCCGCTCGCCAACTTCCGCAACGTCGTGCCGGCGCTCGAGATCTTCCTCGACGACTTCGGCTTCGACCTCTCGCGCCGGCGCGTGACGCTCTCGACCTCGGGACTGGTGCCGCAGATCCACAAGCTCGCCGAGCACAGCAACGTGGCGCTCGCCGTCTCCCTGCACGCGCCCGACGACGAGCTGCGCAACGAGCTGGTCCCCATCAATCGCAAGCATCCGATCGCGGAGCTGCTCGAGGCCTGCTGGCATTACCTCGATGAGCAGAACGGCCGCAGCGTCACCTTCGAGTACGTCCTGCTCGCCGGTGTCAACGACTCGCCGGCCCAGGCGCGGGCCCTCGCCCGGCTGCTGGCGGGACATCCCGCGAAGGTGAACCTCATCCCGTTCAATCCCTTTCCGGGCTCGCGCTACCGCCGCTCCGGGCCGGAAGCGGTGCAGCGCTTCCGTGACGAGCTGATCCGCCGCGGGCTGCTGGCCACGGTGCGCCGCACGCGCGGCGAGGATATCGATGCCGCCTGCGGCCAGCTCGCCGGGCGGGTGATCGATCGCACGACGGTGCGGCTCGGCAGCCGGGTGTTCGGCGTCGCGGTGCAGGCATGATGAAGCGGATCGGCGCACATCGGCCGGGCGGCGCCCGAGGCGGTCGCGTCGGCGCCGTGCTGCTCGCGGGCGCGCTCGCGACTGTCCTGGCGGGCTGCGCGAATCAGCACGAGATCCGGCGGCGTCACGATGCCGCGATCTACAACACGGAGCTCGGAATCGACTACATGCGCCGCGGCGATCTGCCGCTGGCGGTCAAGAAGCTCGATCGCGCGCTGCGCGAGAATCCCGACAGCCCGGATGTGCACAGCGCGCGCGCGCTGCTCTTCGTCAGGCTGCGCGAGCCCAAGAAGGCCGACCGGGAATTCCGCGAGGCGCTGCGGCTTGCGCCCAAGAACCCCAATTTCCAGAACAACTACGCGGTCTACCTCTGCAGCGTCGGCCGGGTCGACAAGGGCGTGAAGACCTTCGTGAGCGTCGCGCAGAATCCGCTCTACATGTCGCCGGAGCTCGCATTCGAGAATGCAGGCGTCTGCCTGCGCTCCGTGCATCGGGACGTGGCGGCGAGGCAGATGTTCACGCAGGCGCTGGCGATACGGCCCAACTTCGCGCAGGCCGCCTGGCAGATCGCGGATCTCGATTTCAGGCAGGGCAGGCTCGCGCAGGCGCGCCAGGAGATCGACGCCTTCCTCGCCGCCAACCAGGAGACGCCGGATCTGCTGTTGCTCGCCGTGAAGGTGACCCGGGCGCAGAAGGACCCGCTCGACGCGGAGCTCTACGCGCGGCGGCTGCAGCTCGACTTCCCGAACTCGGCGCAGGCGCGGTCGCTGCCCGATCTCGGCCGCAACCCGGGCTGACCGCCGTGTCGGAAGGCATCGGCGCGCGGCTGCGCGGCGCCCGCGAGCGCAGCCGCCTCACCATCCTGCAGGCGGCGGAGCGGCTGCACCTCGATCCCGACATTCTCGAGGCGCTCGAAGCCGAGAACTTCACGGCGCTCGGCGCTCCGGTGTACGTCAAAGGACACCTGCGCCACTACGCGGAGCTGGTGGGCGAGCCGGTGGCGCCCCTGTTGGACCTGTACGCGCAGGGCACGACGGTTCCGCCTCCGGACCTGACTCGCATTCCCAAGGTCGCGCGGGACGATGCGGGCAGGCTCCTCGCTCCCGCTGTGACGGTGGTCATCCTGTTCGCGGTGTCCGGCACCGTGTGGTGGCTGGTGACGCTGTCGCATCGGCAATGGGGTCCTGGCCCGGTGGCGGTCCCGGCGCACGTGTCGGCACGGATCCAACCGGGACAGCCGGTGCCCGCAGCGGCGCGGGTGGCAGGGCCGGTTTCGTCGGCGGTGGCGTCGGTCGCGAAGGTACCGCCGTGGTCCGCGACGGGCATGGCGGCCAGGACCGCCGCGCCGCGCCGGGGCGAGATCGCCGCCACCTTCAAGTACGCCGCCGACAGCTGGACGGAGGTCTACGATGCTTCCGGGCGGCGCCTGCTCTACGGCATGGCCGCCGCGCCCGCGACACACACGCTCGACGGCATGCCGCCGCTCAGTGTCACCTTGGGCGATGCCATCGGCGTCACGATCGAGGTCGATGGCCGGGAGGCATCGATCGCGCGCTTCGTGCGGCCCGATCACACCGCGCGGTTCCTGATTACCGCCGATGGGCGCCTGCTGGCCGCCCCGCCGAAGAAGGGAGGAGGTTGAGTTGACGGTCGAGATCCAGCCGATCCGTGGCATGAACGACGTGCTCCCCGAGGAGATCGGCGCCTGGCAGCGGCTCGAGGGCTGCGCGCGCGAGCTGCTCGGCGCCTACGGATACGAGGAGATCCGGGTCCCGGTCGTGGAGCAGACTGCGCTCTTCAAGCGCGCGATCGGCGAATACACCGACGTCGTCGAGAAGGAGATGTATACCTTCTCCGACCAGGGAGGCGAGAGCCTGACTCTGCGCCCGGAGGCGACCGCAGGCATCATGCGCGCGCTCATCTCGAACGGCATGCTGCGCGGCCAGCGGCACAAGCTCTGGTGTGTCGGCCCCATGTTCCGGCACGAGCGGCCGCAGAAGGGGCGTTACCGCCAGTTCAACCAGATCGACGTGGAGGCGGTGGGCATCCCCGGCCCCGACGTCGATGCGGAGCTGATCGCGCTCACGGCGCGGCTGTGGCGCCGGCTCGGGATCGAGCGGGTGCGGCTCGAGATCAACTCCCTCGGCACGCCGGAGTCGCGGCGCGCCTACCGCGAGCATCTGGTCGGCTACTTCCGCGCGCACGAGGGCGCGCTCGATGCCGACAGCCGGCGGCGTCTCGACGGCAATCCGCTGCGCATCCTCGACAGCAAGAATCCCGAGATGCGCGCCGTCATCGCGGGGGCGCCGCTGCTCACCGAGCATCTGGATCCGCAGTCGCGCGAGCACTTCGATGCGCTCTGCGCGGCCCTCACCTCGATCGGGATCCCGTTTCGCATCAATCCGCGGCTGGTCCGCGGCCTCGATTACTACAGCCGCACGGTTTTCGAGTGGATCACGGACGCACTCGGAGCCCAGGATGCCGTATGCTCCGGCGGCCGCTACGATGGGCTGATTGCGCAGCTCGGCGGCGAGCCGACGCCCGGAATCGGCTTCGCGATGGGCGTGGAGCGGGTCGTCGAGCTGCTGGTGCAGGCTGGCAAGGCTCCGGCGGCGCGCGCCGCGGATGTCTATGTGGTGGTCAGCGGAGCCCGCGCGACCGCCGCCGGCATCGGCCTGGTCGAGCGGCTGCGGGACGAGTTGCCGTCGCGCCGGTTCGACCTCAATCTCGGCGGCGGCAATTTCAAGGCCCAGTTCCGCCGCGCGGACCGCAGCGGCGCGGCGCTCGCGGTGATCTTGGGCGACGACGAGCTCGCGCGCGGCGTCGCCAGTCTGAAACCTTTGCGTAATGAGGCGGGTCAGAGCGAGTGCCCGCTGCCTGAGCTGGCCGCGGCGATCGAAGCGGCGCTCGCCGGCGCCGCGGCGCCGGCGGATTGACTCCTCGAGGAGGGGTGGTGGACGATTATTTATTGAGCGAACGTGAGCAGTGGGAAGCCCTCAAGCGGGGGGTGCGGAACTACGCGCCGGCCGTCGTGGTCGGTGTCGCCGCCGCCGCCCTGGGGTTGGGCGGTTATCGCTGGTGGCAGGCCCACCGGAACGGCACCGACCTCGCGGCCGGGTCGATGTTCATCCGGATGGAGAACGCCTTCGCGCAGGGCAACTCCACCGAGGCGTTCATCCTCCTGGGCGACCTGGAGCGCCAATACCCGTCCTCGCCTTATGCCGATCAGGCCCGGCTCGCTTCCGCGCGGGCGTTCGTCCAGAACGGCCAGCTGGGAAAGGCGGCGGGTGAGCTGCGCCAAGTCATGCTGCACTCGGACGACTCCATCCTGAGGCTGATCGCGCGGCTGCGGCTCGCGCGGGTGCAGATCGCGCAGCACCAACCCTCGACGGCGCTTGCCACGCTGAACGGCGCCGAAGCCGGCGCCATGGCACCCCAATATGCGGCCGTGCGCGGGGATGCCTACTACGCCATGGGCGACAAGTCCGCGGCCCTCGCGCAGTACCGGCTGGCCAAGGAGACCGATACCGGCGGTCAGACCGACACCGGGCTGCTCGATCTGGAGATCTCCGCCCTGGCGGCGGACGTGGCGGCCGCGCGGCCGGCCGTTCATGGCGGCGCAGCCCCCGGCGCGGGCGCCGTGCCCGCGCAATCGCCGCCTGGCGGCTCGCCCACTCCCGCCGCGGCCGGCAAATCCGCGACGCCCGCCAAGCAACCGTGAGAGCTCCCTTGCAAACCAACACCGTGCGCTCGATGCGCCTCTGGGCCGTGACGGCGGCGTCGCTCTGTCTGCTGGCCGCCTGCTCCAAGAACAAGAATCCGGACCAGCCCGCGAAGCTCGCCCCGATCAGATCCACCCTGCGCGTGCGTCACCTCTGGAGCGCGAGCGTGGAGACCGGCTGGTTCGGCCACGGCGCCCTGGCGCAGCTGCGCCTCGGACTGGGTCTTGCGATCGAGGGCACGCGGGTGTTCGCCTCCGGGCACGGCGGCGAGGTCGCGGCATTCGATCTGACGACCGGCCGCAGACTCTGGACCACCGACACGCGCCTGCCGCTCGGCGGCGGACCGGCGGTGCGCGGCAACCTCGTGGTCGTGGGCGCCACCGACGGCCATGTCGTGGCGCTCGATGCCGCCACCGGCAAGCGGCTCTGGACGACGCTGATCAACGGCTCGGTGATTTCCGCACCGGCCATTTCCGGCACGGTGGTGGCGGTGCGCTCCGTCGACGGCAAGCTGCGCGGCCTTTCGCTGACGGACGGCCACGAGCTCTGGGAGGCCGGACAGGACGTGCCGTCTCTGTCGCTGCGCGGTACCTCGACGCCGGTCATCGCCGGCCGGCTCATCATCTGCGGCTTCGACAACGGCAAGGTCCTCGCGGTCAATTCCGCCGATGGCGCCCAGGTCTGGCAGGCGACCGTCTCGGAGGCGCGCGGCCGCACGGAGATCGAGAGGCTGGCGGACGTCGATGGCGCGGTGAGCGTTGCCGGCAAGGACGTCTACGCGGTGGGCTATCACGGCAACGTGACCATGCTCGGGATCAAGAACGGCCAGACCTGGTGGTCCCACAAGGCCTCGAGCTATCGTGGATTGGCGCTGGGCGGTCACGACTCCGTCTACATGTCGACCGCTGACGGGCAGGTGGTCAAGCTCAACCGCACCAACGGCTCGGTGATCTGGCGCCAGAAGGCCTTGAGTTACCGCGGCCTCACCGCCGTGGCCGTGAGCGACGATGCCGTGATCACCGCCGACTTCCAGGGCTACGTGCACTTCCTGAACAAGCAGACCGGCGCCTTCGCGGCGCGCGTGCGGGACGGCGGAGCGCGCATCAGCAACCCGCCCGTGGTCGAGGACAACGAGGTGGTGGTCATCAACGACGAAGGCCGCATCAGCGCATATCGGATGTCACCCCGCACATAGCCCAGCAGCAGGCCCATGCTGCCCGTCATAGCTCTCGTAGGCCGGCCCAACGTCGGCAAGTCGACCCTCTTCAACGTGCTCACCGGCACGCGCGACGCCATCGTCGCGGACGTGCCGGGGCTCACCCGCGATCGCCAGTACGGCTTCGGCCGGGTCGGGCCGATGCCTTTCGTGGTCGTCGACACGGGCGGCCTGGTCGAGAATCCGAAAGGCATCGCGGCGCAGATGCGCGCCCAGACCGAGCGCGCCGTGGCCGAGGCCGATCGGCTCATTCTGCTGGTCGACGGGCGTGCCGGCCTCACGCCCCAGGATGACTTCGTCGCCCGCGAGCTGCGCAAGTCCGGAAAGCCGACCACCCTCGCCGTCAACAAAGCGGAGGGGCTGGACCTCGATGTGGTGGCGGCCGATTTCCATGCGCTCGGCCTCGGCGAGCCGCTCGGCATCTCGGCGAGCCACGGACAGGGATGCGAGGATCTCATGGAGCAGGCGCTCGCCGGGCTGGAGCCGCCGCAGGAGACGACCGACCCCGCCGCGGAGGGGGTCCGGATCGCGATCATCGGCCGGCCCAACGTCGGCAAGTCGACGCTCGTCAATCGCCTGATCGGCGAGGAGCGGGTCATCGCCAGCGAACAGCCCGGCACCACCCGCGACAGCATACTGGTGCCGTTCGAGCGCGACGGGCGGCAGTTCCAGCTCATCGACACCGCGGGCATGCGCCGCCGCGCCCGGGTCGAGGATGTCATCGAGCGCGCGAGCGTCGCCAAGACGCTGCAGGCGATCGACGAGGCGCACGTCGTGATCCTCGTCGTGGATGCGCATGACACCGTCTCCGAGCAGGACGCGAGCGTGCTCGGTGTCGCCCTGAACCGCGGCCGCGCGCTCATCATCGCCATCAACAAGTGGGATGGGATTGCGCCGGAGCAGCGCGAGGCGATTCATCGGCAGCTGTCGCTGAAGCTGGATTTCGTGCCGTTCGCGCCCCTGCATTTCATCTCGGCGCGCCACGGGACCGGCGTTGGCGAGCTCATGCAGTCGGCCGTGCGCGCTTATGAGGCGGCCATGCGGGAGATGGCGACCAAGGAGCTGACGCGCACGCTCGAGCGCGCGCTGACCGCGCATCAGCCGCCGCTCGTGCACGGCAGGCGGATCAAGCTGCGCTATGCGCACCAGGGCGGACGCAATCCCCCGCGGATCGTCATACACGGCAATCAGACAGCCTTCGTTCCCGACGCCTATACCCGATACCTGGCGAACGTCTTCCGCAAGACCTTCGACCTCTTCGCAACGCCGGTGGTCGTCGAGTACCGTACGGAGCAGAACCCGTACGACCGGACCCGAAAGGCTCGCCGCGGAGCCCGTCCCAAGGCCCGTTGACCGTGCCGCGACGGAGCTGCCCTGCTCTCTTCGTCAGCGCGCCGGCCTCGGGCCAGGGCAAGACCACCGTTACCGCCGCGCTGGCACGCCACCACGCCGAGCTCGGCCGTGCGGTTCAGGTGTTCAAGACCGGTGCGGATTTTCTGGACCCCATGATCCTCGAGCGTGCGAGCGGCCGGCCCGTCTATCAGCTCGACCTCTGGATGGGCGGTGAGGAGCATTGCCGGAAGCTTCTTTACGACGCGGCCGACACCGCCGACCTCATCCTCGTCGAAAGCGTGATGGGGCTTTATGACGGCACGCCGAGCAGCGCCGATCTGGCGCGGCTCTTCGGGATCCCCGTGCTCGCGGTGATCGACGCCCAGGCGATGGCGCAGACCTTCGGCGCGATAGCGCACGGCCTCGCGCACTACTCGCCGGCGCTGCCCTTCCATGGGGTGTTGGCCAACCGCGTGGCTGGGCCCGGGCACGCGGCGTTGACGGCGCAAGGCGTGCCCGCGGGCCTGCGCTTCCTGGGAGGGATCTCCCGGGACGCCGCCTTCGAGCTGCCGGATCGGCACCTCGGGCTGGTTCAGGCGCAGGAGGTCACCGACCTCGATCGACGGCTGTCGGCGGTCGCCGCGGCCCTGAGGGGCACCGAGCTCGCCGGCGTGCCGCCTGCGGTCGACTTTTCAGCCCCGGATGCCGATGCGCAGGAGCGGGAGCGCCCGTTGGCGGGCGTGCGCATCGGGATCGCGCGCGACCGGGCGTTCTCGTTTCTCTACCCCGCGAACCTCGACCTCCTGCGGGCGCTGGGCGCGGAGCTCGTGTTCTTCTCACCCCTGACGGCGAGCGGCCTGCCGCCGGTCGACAGCATTTATCTGCCCGGCGGCTATCCGGAGCTGCATCTCGAGCAATTGAGCGCCAATCGGGAGATGGCCGCCGCGCTCGAGAAGCACGTGCGCGCGGGCAAGCCGGCCTACGCCGAATGCGGCGGCATGCTGTACCTCCTGCGGTCCCTGACGGACCAACAGGGCAGGCAGGCCGCGCTGGCCGGCATCCTGCCGGGACATGGGATCGTGCACGCGCGCCTGCAGAGCCTCGGCTACCACACGGCGCCGCTACCCGGCGGCGACATGCGCGGCCACACCTTTCACCACTCCACGGTCGAGACACCGCTCGCCCCTTCGAGTCGCACCGAGCGGGCGCAATCCAGTGCGCCGGGGGAGGCGATCTACCGGCGCGAGCGGCTGGTCGCGACCTACTTCCACGGCTACTTTCCCTCGAGCCCGCGGGCGGCGGCCCAGCTCTTCAGGCCGTGATGCGGCTTGCCGGAGCCCGGGTGCGCTGCAGGACGCCCAGATAGTAGAGCACGTAGTAACCGACGACGGCCCCGAACACGATGAGCGTGAGGGGGTTGTGTTGGTAGAAGGCGGCCAGATCCTGGCCCGGCGCGCCTGACGGCATCATGCCGCCGTTCATGCCGAGGAAGTCGTACAGGATGCGGGCGACGAAGAGCGCCGTCACCGCCACGCCGATGTACGCGTGCGGCGTGTAGAACCGGCCTTGCGAGGTGACCTCGAACTTCGTGTATCTCAGCCCCACGTAACCCAGCACCGCGCCGGCCGCGATGCCGGCGAGCAGGGAGCCGAGCACGTCGACATCGCGTGCGACCTGGACGGCGATGAATACGGCAAGGGCGGAGAGGATTCCGATCCGCAACCACATGAACCCGTCCCGGACGCGCTGGCGGCCAAAGGAGCGCCGCATGCGGCGATAGAGGCTCCAGACGATGATGGCGGCAATCAGATAGGGCGTGACGAGTCGCGGATCCATTGTCACCTCGGTCCGAACGGGAGGGGCCCACCCGCGGCATCCTACCCCTGGCGGCAGCGGTCGGATAGGCGGAGCCTCGCTTTGTCACCCATTTGCCTCAGGGAGGATGCATGACCAGAGAGCAACGCGGGAGAAACCGCATCTTACGCCCTCGAGTACTGGGATCGCCGCCGGACTAGGCGGCAATCGCCGAGGCGATGCCGCGGGCGCACGTCGTGATGGCGGAGCTGTCGCGGCTCCCCGGCGCAGACCCCTGGCTCGCCGGGGCGCAGCTGACGCTTGCCGACATCCTCGTTGCATCGCACATGGACTTCCTCGCCCAGACGCCGGAGTGGGGGCCGCTGACCGCCGAGCGGCCCAACCTGCAGGCGTGGCTCGCCCGCCTCAGCGCGCGCAAGAGCTTTCAGGCGACCACCTGGGAGCGTGTGGCCGAGATGGCCAGGGCCGCCTGAGCGAGCCGAAGGGAGACGCTCGCCACACTCTGCGCGGCAGGACTTGCCCGGGGGCGGCGGGAGCGAATAGGCTGGCCGCGCGCAGACATGGTGTCTCCGCTCCTCGAGCCGCCGCGCCGCCCCGCATGAACGCTCCCGCCCTGCCCAACCGCCTCAACCGGTTCTTTCTGCATTTCGCGCGACAGTTCCCCTGGGGCTGCCTGGGGCTGCTCTTCTTCCCGATACTCGGGCGGGCGATATTCGCCTCGATCGCCCTGGCTACCCGGCAGTTGATCGATACCGTGCTCGACATGCACGGGCCCGATGTGGGCCGGGCGTTGACGGTGCCGTTCGCGCTCTTCGCCGCCCTGGTGGCGGCGCGCTTCGTCTCCGATGCGTCCATGTGGTTCTGCTCCTACCACACGCGCTCGCCCATGCTGATCCGCATCAAGGAGGAGGTGTTCGCCTACGCGCAGCGCCTTTCGCCCTCCTACTTCGAGAGCACGCTCTCGGGCAAGATCGCGCATCGCGCCATCATGCTGCCCGATCAGATGCTGATGCTCTTCGACATGATGGTGTTCGATTTCATTCCGGGCGCGATGTTCTTCGTCTTCGTCGCCGCGTGCTTCTATCTCGCCCGGCCGTCCTTCTGCGCGGCGGCGGGCGTCGGCATCGCCGTCTATTTCTCCGGGAGCCTCTTCCTCGGCCGGGAATGCGCCAAGCGGGCCGCGCGGAGCAACGAGACTCGCGCCGGCGTGACCGGCCGGATCGTCGATGTCATCACCAACGTGCGCAATGTCTTCTCCTTCGCCAATCAGGCCCTCGAAGACCGCGAGCTGACACGGTACACGGGCGAGGAGCGGGAGCGGCGCATGGCGCTCTATCGCTCGGTGGTGCGCCTGCGCTGCTCGCAGTACGTGATGGACATCATGATGTGGATCGGCTTCGTGGGCGGCGCGCTCTACGAATGGGTGCACGGCCGCATGACCGCCGGAGACTTCGTCCTGGTGACGACGCTCACCGGGTCGCTCCTGCAGACCGCCTACAACCTGGGGCAGCGCATTCCGGATTTCTACGATCAGCTGGGCTCCGCGCGGGAGAGCATCGAGACGCTCATCGTGCCCGCCACCCTGAAGGATCGGCCCGGCGCGGCCGCGCTCGCCGTGACGCGCGGCGCCATCCACTTTGGTGGCATCTCCTTCGCCTACGAGCCGCGCGGGCAGGGGCGCGGCGTGCGCAACATCGTCCATGATTTCGAGCTGCGGATCGCGCCCGGGCAGCGGGTGGGGCTGGTCGGCCCGAGCGGGGCGGGCAAGACCACCCTGATGGGGCTTCTCATGCGGATGCACGATGTGACCGCAGGCGCCATCCGCATCGACGGGCAGGACATCCGGGAGGTGACGCAGGAGAGCCTGCGAGGGGCGATCGCGCTGATTCCTCAGGACACGAACCTCTTTCATCGCAGCCTCCTCGAGAACATCCGCTACGGGCGCCCGGGCGCCACCGACGAGGAGGTGACGCAGGCCGCCCGGCGCGCGCACGCCCATGAGTTCATCGTGGAGCTCGAGCACGGCTACGACACCCTGGTGGGCGAGCGCGGCATCAAGCTCTCCGGCGGCCAGCGGCAGCGGATCGCGATCGCGCGGGCGATCCTGCGCGATGCGCCCATCCTGCTCCTCGATGAGGCGACGAGCGCCCTGGACAGTCACAGCGAGCAGATGATCCAGCAGGCGATGAAGGAGGCGATGGCCGGCAAGACCGTCATCGCCATCGCTCACCGCCTG
>DAHUXV010000045.1 GCA_027306985.1 Gammaproteobacteria bacterium
CCAGGGGCGTCCACCACTCTCCAGAGACCCCGCGATCTGCCGTTCGTGTGCCTGAGCGTTTCCGGGCGGAGCTTGCGCCTTCGGCGTTCCGGCGGTAGCCGGACCCTCTCCGGACAGACCGATTATGGGGCGCGCGAATCATAGCATGTAAAATGCCGGGCCCCAGGAAGCCCTTCTCCGGCAGGTACCATGTCCTCAATCCAGCGTCGCAAATCCGCGCAAGTGTCCATCGGCCCCGTCCGGGTGGGCGGACCCGCGCCCATCGTCGTCCAGTCGATGACGAACACCGATACGGCGGATATCGAGGGCACCGCGCAGCAGGTGAAGTCGCTTGCCCGGACCGGATCGGAGCTGGTCCGCATTACGGTAAATACGGCCGAAGCCGCGGCGGCGGTGCCCCACATCCGCGACCGCCTGGATCAGCTCGGGGTGGCGGTGCCGCTGATCGGCGACTTTCATTTCAACGGCCACAAGCTGCTGCGCGAGCATCCGGGCTGTGCCGAGGCGCTGGCCAAGTACCGCATCAACCCGGGCAACGTGGGGCGCGGCAGCAAGCGCGATCCGCAGTTCGCGGAGATGATCGAGATGGCCTGCCGTCACGGCAAGCCGGTGCGCATCGGCGTCAACTGGGGCAGCCTCGACCAGGACCTGCTCACGCGATTGATGGATGAGAATTCCTCGCGCGCGGAGCCGTTGAGCGCGCAACAGATCATGCGCAACGCCGTCGTGCTCTCGGCCCTCGAGAGTGCGGGGCGCGCGGAGGCGCTCGGCCTGCCGCACGAGCGGATCATTCTCTCGGCCAAGGTGAGCGGCGTGCAGGATCTCATCGCGATCTACGCCGACCTCGCGGGCCGCTGCGATTATCCGCTGCACCTGGGCCTCACCGAGGCGGGGATGGGATCGAAGGGCATCGTGGCCTCGACCGCGGGGATCGCGGTGCTGTTGCAGCAGGGCATCGGCGACACGATCCGGGTGTCGCTCACGCCGGAGCCGGGCGGGGATCGGACGCAGGAGGTCATCGTGGCGCAGGAGATCCTGCAGACCATGGGCTTGCGATCCTTCCTGCCGCTCGTTACGGCCTGCCCCGGGTGCGGACGTACGACCAGCACGGTTTTCCAGGAGCTTGCCCAGAGCATTCAGACACATATCCGGCATCGGATGCCGCAGTGGCGTCGGGAATACAACGGCGTCGAGGACATGACGGTGGCTGTAATGGGCTGCGTCGTCAACGGGCCGGGGGAGAGCAAGCATGCCAACATCGGGATCAGCTTGCCGGGGACGGGTGAGCGGCCGGTGGCGCCCGTCTACGAAGACGGGGAGAAGACGGTGACGCTGAAGGGAGATCGGATCGCGGAGGAGTTTCAGGCGCTGCTCGAGCAGTATGTGGCTCGCAGATTCAGCAGGAAGGATGTGGCTGCCGGCGCCGCTGTGGCTTGAGGGGCACACCGCAAGTCGATCCTGTCCGGAACGCCGTGAATCCGTCCCTGGAGGCTCGCCGATCGCCGTCCTGGCGATCCGCGTCCGGCCAGGATCAATTTGCGATGCGCTCCCGGACTACCTGGGCGGGAGAACTTTATGAGCGAGCTGGCTGAGAAGCATTGCAAGCCCTGTGAGGGCGGCGTGGCGCCCTACTCCCGCGAACAGGCCGAGCAGCTCATGCGGCAGCTCGCGAAGGACTGGGTGCTGTCGCCGGAAGGTCCGTACCTGAGGCGGGCGTTCAGATTCAAGGATTTTTATCGGACGATGAGCTTCGTCAACGCGGTCGCGCACGTCGCCAACATCGAGGACCATCATCCGGACCTCGAGGTGGGCTACAACTACTGCCGCGTGCAGTACACGACGCACGCCATCAAAGGGCTGTCGGAGAACGACTTCATCTGCGCCGCGAAGATCGACGCGATTCCTATCGGATGAAGCGCTGGATCCGGGCATCTTGCCCGGCCCAGCGCGCCTCGGACAAAAAGCGCGGCTTGTTGCAGGAGGCTCCGCCACCTACGGCGGCGGGGCACATCCGTGGTGCCCGGTAGACAGGCTTCATCACCCCAGGTCGCGAAGAGCGATGGGCAACTGTCCAGGGCGGAGCGCTTAGGGCGCAGGGGGTTGACGGGCGACTCTGGGCAGCTCGCCGCCGAGGCCCAGCGCGCGGGTGATGAAGAAGCGCTTCACCTCTTCGGTGCGGTTGACCAGGGCCAGGCCGTGCTGTGCGATGCGCGATAGCGGGCCCACGCCGTGGGCGAGATAGCGGTTGAAGCCGTCGATGGCCAGCGCGATGGGCTCGATCTCGCTCTTGCGCCAGCGCTCGTAGCGGCGCAGGACGGTCCGGGCGCCGGGGTCTTCGCGCATGCGGGTGGCTGCGCACACCCGCTCGCAGAGCGCGGCGGCGTCCAGCAGTCCCAGATTGACGCCCTGCCCGGCCAGCGGGTGTACGACGTGCGCGGCATCACCGATCAATGCGCACCGATGCGCCGTGAAGCGGTGCGCGGTCAGCTTCCTCAACGGAAACGAGAGGCGCTCGGTACGCAGCTTCGCGGCACCCAGCACGGCATCCGAGTGGCGCAGCAGCTCTTCTTCGAAGGCGGCCGGTGGCATGGCCAGGAGCGGCGCGGCGGCGGAGTCGTCCGCCGACCAGACGATGGAGCTGCAGCCATCGGCGAGCGGCAGAAAAGCGAGCGTCCCCGTATGGAGGAAGCGCTGCCACGCGGTGCGCTCGTGGGGCAGCTCCGTGCGGACATTGGCCACGATCGCGGTCTGGCGATAGCTCGAGGTTTCCGTGGTGAGGCCGATCGACTCGCGCACGGCCGAGCGCGCGCCGTCGGCCCCCACGACGAGGCTGCAGGTGAAAGTGCCAGCGCTCGTCTCGAGCTCCACGTGATGATCGTGCACGCGCAGCCGCGACAGCTCGCCCGCGATGATCCTGCCGCCAGCGGCCTCGAAGGCCGTCAGGGCGGCGGTCTGGATGAGACGATTCTCGACGATGTAGCCGAGGTTCGGCTCGCCCGCATACGCTGCGTCGAACTCCAGTACATCGGCGCTTCGCGGCTGCACGCTCTCGTGCCATACGCGCATGCGCTCGTACGGCTGCATGCGTGACGGCGGGATCAGCCGCCACGCACCGATCGCGGTGAGGATGCGCTCACTGGCGCGGGACAGCGCCGAGACGCGCGCATCGAGAGGAGAATCGGACGGGGCGGCAGCCGGCCTGTTGGGCTCCAGGACGGCGACGCGCAGGGGTCGGCGCGTGTCCTTTGCCGCGAGCTGCAGCAGCGCGCCGGCGCTGGCCCCGACTGGACCGCCCCCGACGATGAGCACATCCAGCGACTCGCTGGCCGCCGCGGGGGTCGTCGCGGCGCTCATTGGAGCGGCAAACCGCGCGCCAGACGCGGCGTGGGGCCGCCGAATCCCAGACTGACCCGCGCGAGCGCGCGCTTGGCGGGCGGCGACAGGTCGAACGCCAGCAGACCGAGGTTGCGCAGGAGACCGGCGCCGGGCACCCGGCTGCCGAAGAGTCTCACCAGGCCGTCCGTGAAGCGCACCACGCCGCCGCGGTCGGCCGCGCGCCAATCGGAGAACCTGCGCAGCAGCTGCGCCGCGCCGACATCGCCCGCGGCGCCGGCGATCACTTCGGCGAGCAGCGCGGCATCGCGCAGCCCCAGGTTGAATCCCTGGCCGGCGATCGGATGCAGGGCCTGGGCGGCGTTGCCGATGAGCACGGTGCGGCGCGCAACGGTGGTGGCGGCGCGAGTCAGTCTCAGCGGATACGACGCGCGGCGGCCGATGCGTCGGAACCTGCCGGCCCGCCAGCCGAAGCAGCCCTGCAGCGCATCGAGATAGGCGTCATCGGCAAGCGCCAGCAGCTCCGCCGCGCGCTGCGGCGAGCACGACCAGATCGTGCCGTAGCCGCCGCCGCGCAGCGGCAGCACCGCCACCGGTCCCGACGGCGTGAAGCGCTCGTAGGCCGTGCCATCGTTGGCGCGATCGCCCGTCACGGCGGCGGCGATCGCGACCTGATCGTAGTCCTCGACGCCGGCTTCGATTCCGGCCGCGGCGCGCACGGCGGAGTGCGCCCCATCGGCGGCCACCAGCAGATGCGCCGAGCTCACCTCGCGCGCACCCGCTGCCGTGACCACCGTGAAGTACGCCCGCTCCGTCGTGATGTCGAGGTCCTCGACGGTGGCGGGCACACGGATCTCCACGCCGCTCGCGCCCGCGAGGCGGCGCCACAGCGCCGTGCCGATCACCCTATTGGGGACCACGTACCCGAACGCATCGATCCCGTGCTCGACGGCATTCAGCCGCGCGAACCCGAACCGCCCGGCGTCGGAGACGTGAATCGCGCGGATGGCCGCGGCGTCGCGCGATATCTCTTCCCAGACGCCGAGGCCCTGAAAGATCCGCCGGCTGGCGTTGCCGAGCGCGGTCGTGCGCTCATCGAAGCTGGGCTGGGCGGCGGAATCGGGCGCGACGCTCTCGACGAGGAGCGCCCGCACTCCCGTGCCGGCGAGTCCGAGGGCGAGGCTCGCACCGACGAGGCCGCCGCCGATGATGGCGACGTCGAATTCCCGCAACGCCGTGCGCGAGCGCGTGGCGGCCGAGCTCCCGGACTCACTCATGGGCCGCGGCGCTCCGCGACATCAACGTCTCGATCGCATCGACGTCCTTCGGGGCTCCGTCCGTGAGGACTTCGGCACCGCTCTTGGTGACCGCCACATCGTCTTCGATGCGCACGCCGATCCGCTGGAAGCGCTTCGGCACGCCGCGAGCGCCCGCGGGAATGTAGATCCCCGGCTCGATGGTGAGCACCATGCCCGGCTCGAGCACCCGCCATTCGTCGCCGATCTTGTAGTCCCCGACATCGTGCACGTCCATGCCGAGCCAGTGACCGGTGCGGTGCATGAAGAAGCGCCGGTAAGCGCCATCGCGCTCGAGCTTCGCCGGCCGCCCCTTCAGGAGCCCGAGCTTCACCAGGCCGTGGGTGATGACGCGCACCGCCGCCTCGTGCGGCTCGTTCCAGTGGTTGCCCGGGCGCACCTTGGCGATCGCCGCCCGGTTCGCCTCGAGCACGACCTCGTACACGGCGCGCTGCTCCGGCGTGAAGCGGCCGCCGACCGGAAAGGTGCGCGTGATGTCCGAGGCGTACGACTCGTACTCGCAACCGGCATCGACGAGGAGCACATCGCCGGCTTTCAGCGGCTGGTCGTTCTCGCGGTAGTGCAGGATGCAGCTATTGGCGCCGCCGCCGACGATCGGGTGATACGAGGTATCCGCGTTGTGCAGGCGGAACTCGTGAACGATCTCCGCCATCACCTCGTATTCCATGAGCCCCGGGCGGCAGCACTGCATGGCCCGCACGTGCGCCGCGGCGGCAATCCGCGCGGCCTCGCGCATCAGGCCGATCTCGACCCGCGATTTGTAGAGCCGCATGTCGTGCAGGAAGTGATCGAGGGCGACGATCTCCTGCGGCGGATGACGGCCGTTCCTCGCCTGCGTGCGCAGGCCGTTCACCCAGCCGACGATCCGCTGGTCGAATTCCGGATACATGCCCATGGAATAGAACACCTTGGTCCGGTTCTCCATGAGCCCGGGGAGGATCTCGTCGATGTCGGCGATCGGAAAGGCGTCGTCCGCGCCGAAGGCGCGCCGCGCCCCCGCCGGACCCGCGCGCCGTCCGTCCCAGATCTCGCGCGTCGGATCGCGCTCGCGCACGAAGAGAATGTATTCGGCCTGGTCGCGACCCGGGACCAGGACCGCGACCGACTCCGGCTCGTCGAAGCCGGTCAGATAGTGGAAGTCGCTGTCCTGCCGGTAGGCGTACTCGACGTCGTTGTTGCGGTGCCGCACCGGCGCCGCGGGCAGGACCGCGATGGAGTCCCGGCCCATCAGCTTGAGCAGCGCGCGGCGGCGGCGGGCGAACTCGATGCGAAGGTCCTGTCTGCTCGCGCTCGCGGACCGCGAGACGTGGCGGGGGGCTGCGCGGCGGGCGGCGGTTCTATGACGGATCAATGCAGAGGTGCTCCGGGTGAGGAGGGCTGGGCCCTCATGGGCTCGAGCTCCTCGAAAACGACCTGTACGCTCACGCGCACGAATTCCACGAGCTCCGCATAGGCGTTCTCGTTCGATTCCTCGGTCTGGGCGATGTCGACCCCGACACGGCTGATCTCCGTGAGGTCGCGCACGATCTCACCCAAGTCGCCGGGAAGGCTGGCGGCATCCTGAACGGCGCCCGAGCCGAGCCCGTACAGGAATCCCTGACACCACTGGGCCAGCGCCGCGGCGCGCGCATCGATGGATTGCGCCTCCTCGGGCAACAGCAGATCGAATTCCATGTCGGGCGCCCGCAGCGCGCCGGCGGTCTCGGTATAGAGCTCGCGCAAGGTGGCGGCGGCGAGCGGCTGCGCCCGCCCCTCCGGCAGGATCTCGAGCAGCCAGTCCTCGAAGCGGTAGCCGACGCCGGCGCACAGGCAGCCGGTGAGCGTGCCGTGCGCCTCGGGTGCCTCGGCCAACGCGCGCTCGTCCGTCAGGACGCGCTGAATGTCCGCGTAGTTCGCTTGGATCATGGACCGGGGCATTATATGCCTCCGGCGGCTTCCCTAGCCGGCAACTGCGATTGACCCCGCCGAGAGCGCGGCACTATAGTCGCAGCCACCATGAGCGACACCGTCAAATCGCAGCTCGATCTCGAGCTGGCGCGCCTCGCGCGGCGTATCGAGGAGCTGGTGAGCACCGTAGATCATCTGCGGGAGGAGAACCGCGCGCTGCGCCAGCGGCACGAGTCGCTGGCGACGGAGCGCGCCTCGCTCCTTTCGAAGAACGAGCAGGTACGCGCCCGCGTCGAAGCCATGATCGGCAGGCTCAAGACCCTGGAGCACGGCGCATGAGCAGTCAGGATCAGGCGCGCGTCAGCGTGCGCATCATGGAGAAAGAGTACGTGGTCTCCTGCCCCTACGAGGAGCGCTCGGCGCTCCTCGATGCGGCGGAGTACCTGAATGGCCGCATGCGCGAGATCCGCGACAGCGGCAAGGTCGTCGGCATCGATCGCATCGCCGTCATGGTGGCCCTCAACATGGCGCACGAGCTGCTGCAGCTGCGCAATCGCGACGCCAAGCTCGAGAGCGAGGCGGGCGGCAAGGTGCGGGCCCTGCGCGAGCGGGTCGAGACCGCGCTCGAGCGGGCGCAGCAACTCGAGCTGTGATGCGACCCGCCCAAACCGGGCGGCCTTGGTGTAGAGTGATTGCCGGCGTCGCCTGCGGTGTTCGACAAGCGGGCCGGGTTACCTCGGACCCTAATTGAAACACCCACGGGGCAGGGCTCGTCGACAGAATTGTGCAAGTCCGCCATGAGCGGAAAGCCTTACCTGTCACAGCTCGTCCCACTTGTTGCTCTGGTTCGAGAGCAACGGTTCGCACCGGCACAGGCGGGTGACGCTTCCTGATTCCAGCATGGCCGACGCCCGCAGATCCCTGCGGGCGTCCCTCCGGGCGAGGCGCCGGGCCGTGCCCGCTGGCGAGCGCGCACGCGCGGCGCGGCAGATCGCGCGCCACGCCGGTCATGCGCTCGATCTCAGCCCCGGCCGACGCATCGGCATCTACGCCGCCACCGCCGAGGAGCTCGACACTTCCTGCCTGATCGCGCTCGCGCTGCGCCGCGGGTGCCTCGTCTACCTGCCGCGCATCGACCGGCGGCCGCGAGAGCGCGCCATGCGCTTCGCGCAGATCACCGACGGTTCGCTCACAGTCGAATCCGCGCGGTCCGCTGCGAGTGCCTCGCTCCCCGCGCGCCCTCGCGTCGCGCCCGCATCGCCGCGCGCGCCGCGGCGCAATCGCTTCGGCATCGCCGAGCCCGAGGGCGCGCACCTCGCGAGCGTCCGCCTGCTCGATGTCGTGTTCCTGCCGCTGGTCGGCTTCGATCGCCGCGGCATACGGCTCGGCATGGGAGGCGGCTACTACGATCGCGCGTTCGGATTCCTGCGGCTGCGCAAGGTCTGGCACGCGCCACTGCTCGTCGGAATCGGCTACGCCTCGCAGGAGGTCGATCGCATCGCCGCCGCCGCGCACGACGTGCCGCTCGACCTCGTGATCACCGAGCGCGGCATCGTTCGCTGCGAACGTGTCCGCTAGCACATCTCCACCACCCTTGCTTGTATTTTTGTTTCACCTGTATATACTCCGACCTCGGACTAACCCGACAACTGGAGAGCCAACATGGCGAAGGCGAAAAAGAAGGCCAAGAAGAAAGCTTCTAAAAAGAAGTAAGGCCTTTGCTCGGCGGCCGCTTCGGCGGCCGCCGAGTGAGACGAGATTCGCGATTCTCGTGCCCGCTCCGGCGGGCACGTTCGTTTCCGGAGGGCGGTAATTCCCATGAGCGCGACGATGGCCGATGCGAAGAAGCGGCGCGCCGCCGAGGCCGCTCTCGAGCACATTCCCGCCGGCTCCGTGCTCGGCGTCGGCACCGGCTCCACGGTGCGCTTCTTCATCGAGGCGCTGGCAGCGAACCCGGGACAGGTACGCGCCGCGGTATCCAGCTCCAACGCCACCACGACGCTCCTCGATGCAGCCGGCATCCCCGTGCTGGACCTCAATGACCTCGCGGATCTGCCGCTTTACATAGACGGCGCCGACGAAGCCACCCGCGCCCATCACCTCATCAAGGGCGGTGGCGGCGCGCTCACGCGGGAGAAGATCGTCGCCGCCGCGGCCGCCCGCTTCATCTGCATCATCGATGAAAGCAAGCTCGTCGGTACGCTCGGCGCGTTCCCGCTGCCGATCGAGGTGATCCCGATGGCGCGCAGGCTGCTCGTCCGGGAGCTCGAAGCGCGCGGCGCGCGGCCGGTGTGGCGCCAGGGATTCGTCACCGACAACGGCAATCACATCCTCGACGTGCACGGCCTCGCCATTGCGGACCCGCCGGCGCTCGAAGGCGAGCTCGCATGCCTCGCGGGCGTGGTGATGGTGGGCCTCTTCGCCCGGCGTCCCGCGGACCTGCTGCTGGTCGGAACCGACCAGGGCGTCATCACGGTCTAGCCGCGGTTGCCGGCGGCAAGCGTCAGCGTCGGCCGCGGCGGCTCTTCCACAAGATCACGAAGCGTCAGTTCGCCGCAGCGACTGCTGCGTGCCTCGTCGATGGTCCCAATCAGACGATCTACGGACGGAATGGAGACCGCACGCGGGCTGAAGTGGCCGCTGCGTTGATTGCGGGCGATCTCGAGGATCTCGCTGACCGCAATGTGGCCGATGTCGCGCGCCGGCAGCAGCTCCTCCTCCTCCGTGACCACCAGCAGTCCCGCCCGCTCCAAGGTCTCCACCATCTGCGCGACCGCTATCCCGGGCAGGCCCAGCTCCGTGGCGAGGCCATTGACGTCCCAGCGCTTGCCGCCCGTGACGTAGGTGCGCCCGACGAGATACATCAGGCGCAGCGCGAGCTGCTCGACCTCGATGCCGGAGAGCCGCAGCTCCTGCAGCCCGAGCCGCAGGTAAGTCGGGTTCTGGATGTAGAAGGACAGGTTCGCGCCGGCGAGCAGGATCAGCCAGCCGAGATACGTCCACAGCAATGCGGCGACGATGAGGGCGAATCCGGCATAGACGATCGTCAGCCGCGTGGAGTGCACCACGAACGCGGTGAACACCCGCCCCACCGCCGCCCACAGCACCCCGGCCACCAGCGCGCCGATGAGCGCCGGCCGCCATCGCACCCGCGTGTTCGGGACGAAGAGGTAGAGCCCGGTGAAGAACGCGCTCACCATGACGAAGGGAGCCAGCTTCTCGCCGGTCGCGGTGAGGATGTCGACCAGCGGCAAGTGGCCGAGCTCGCGGAACGGAGCGCTCTCCAGCGCCCGGCGCGACATGCCGAGGAAAATGACGAGGATGACCGGGCCGACCACGATCAGGGTCAGGTACTCGCTTACCCGCCGCGCGAAGCTGCGCGCCTGCTGCACGCGCCAGAGAAAATTGAAGCTGTCCTCGACCTTCTTGATGGTGCCGACCAGCGTCCAGGCGAGCAGCGCGAAGCCCACCGAGCCGATGACCCCGCCGCTGACGCTGTTGGCGAAGTCCATGACCCGGGAGGTCAGCTCTTGCGCGCCGACGGGCCCCAAGGCGCTGAAGAGCTGGTATACCGCGACGCGCAGGTCGCTTCGCGCGCGGAAGATCTTCAGGATCGCGAAGCTGAAGGCGGCGAGCGGGATGAGCGACAGCAGGGTCGTGTAGACGAGCCCCATTGCGCGCAGTTTGATATCGGGGCGCGCGAGGTCCCGCACCACCGCGTAGGGGTAGCGCATCCCGCGGACGAAACGGGGCCTGCGCCCGCCCCCCTGGGAAGCGGGTCCGAAGAAGCACCAGTCGAGAAAGCCCCAGAATCTCGCCCACATCGCCGACAAGGTTAAGCGGCTGACACGCGGATGTCACTTGTAAGCGCTGGATCCGGGCATCCAGACAGAGCGCCGTGCCACTGGCCGTCCATGGCGGCAGATCCCCTCGACCCGCCTGCTCAAGACGCCGGGTCCCCAGGAAGCGCCCGCGCATCCGTGCGCGGAAGCTCGCCGGGGCGAGGACGCAGCAGGTGTTCTCGCTTAAAGGCACGGGAAGGGCCGTGCCATTGGCCGTCCGTGGCGGCAGGGCACCCAGCCCGCGCATCCGTGCGCGGGCGCTCGCCGGAGCGAGGACACATTCAGTCTCCTCGCTGAAAGGCGCCGGCTCGCTCTGCGGCGGCGGGGCACAGCCACGTGCCTGCTACCATGGCACTCATGTCCTGCGCAGCCCACGGATTTCCGCAACGGATCGTCTGCCTCACCGAGGAGACGACCGAGACACTGTACCTGCTCGGCGAAGAGCGCCGCATCGTCGGGATCTCCGGCTTCACGGTACGGCCGGCGCGGGCGCGAAAGGAAAAGCCGCGGGTCTCGGCGTTCACCAGCGCGAAAATCGACCGCATTCTGGCACTGCAGCCCGACCTCGTCCTCGGCTTCTCCGACCTGCAGGCGGACATCGCCGCGCAGCTCGTGCGCGCGGGACTGGAAGTGCACCTCTTCAACCAGCGCAGCGTCGCGGAGATCCTCCGCATGATCCGCACCCTGGGCGGCATGATCGGCTGCGAGGGTCGAGCCGCCGCGCTCGTCGCCCGGCTCGAGGAGGGCGTCGAGACGGTCCGCCGGCGCGCAAGCGCCATGGCGCGCCGGCCGCGCGTGTACTTCGAGGAATGGGATGCGCCGCTGATCTGCGGCATCCGCTGGGTCTCGGAGCTGATCGGTATCGCGGGCGGAGAAGACTGCTTTCCCGAGCTCTCGGCTCAGCCGCTCGGCCGCCAGCGGATCATCGCCGATGCGGGGGAAGTGCAGCGGCGCGCGCCCGATGTCATTCTCGGCTCGTGGTGCGGCAAGAAGTTCCGGCCGGAGGAAGTCGCGGCGCGGCCCGGCTGGAACGCCATCCCGGCGGTGCGCACCGGCTTCGTGCGCGAGATCAAGTCCGCCATCATCCTGCAGCCCGGACCCGCCGCCCTCACGGACGGCTTGCGCGCCGTGCAAGACATCATCGAGGAGTGGGCAAGCCGGTGCCTTTGAGCGAGCGCCCGCGCAGGCGGGTCTCAGAGGGGCCCTGCCGCCGCGGACGGCCAGTGGCGCCGCCTAGATCCCCCGACGCTCTCGGATCAGCTCATACGCCTCTATGATCTGCTGCGTGCGCTGCTTGGCATGCTCGATCATCGATTCCGGCAGCCCGTTCGCCTTCAGCTTGTCGGGATGATGGCGGCTCAACTGGCGACGGTAAGACTTGACGATGTCCTGATCGCTGTCGCCGGGCGCGGCCTCGAGCACCTTGTAGGCCTGCTCGATCTTCTGCGCCTCGCTGATCCGCGGCTCGGCGCCGGCGGGCGCATAGCGGAAGCTGCCGCCGCGGATGCGCAGCACCGCCTCGATGTGCGCCACCTCGAACGGGGACACGCCAACTCGTCCCGCGATGCGATTCACCAGCGGGCGCACCGGACCGTCGAGGTTGTTGCCGCTCAGCGCCGCGCGCACCTGGATCTCGATGAAGACGCGCACGAGATCGGGGCGGCCGGCGCAGGCGCGTCCGAGATCGCCCAGCTCCACGTCGAGGTCGAAGCCCGATTGCTTGCCCGCGGTAAAGCATTCGATCGCCTGCTGCACGCGCGGCGCGTCGAGCCGCAGCTCCGCCATCACCGCGCGCGCGGCGGAGATTTCCTGCTCCGAGACCCGGCCGTCGGCCTTGGCGAGATAGCCCATCACCCGGAAGGTGGCGCGGAAGAAGCGCTCGCTGATGGCGGCGAGATCCTCCGGACCGGGCAGCTGCGCATCCTCCCGGTCGAGGTGCTCGTCGACCTGATGCCCGAGCAGCACGCCCGCCAGGGCGCCGAGAGGCCCCAGGAACATGCCGATCAAGCCCCCGACGACCTTGCCCGTGTACCGCATACGCGCTGCTATAGTAGCAAGCATGGACAGCCAAACGGTCTTTCGCACCTCGCTTCGCGGACTCGAGAAGCTCCACGAAGGCAAGGTGCGCGATATCTACGCGGCCGGCGCCGATACGCTGCTCATGGTGGCGACCGACCGGCTGTCGGCCTTCGATGTGGTGTTGCCGGACCCGATCCCGGGAAAGGGCCGCGTGCTCACCGAGATCTCCAATTTCTGGTTCGCGCGCACCCGTCACATCGTGCCGAACCATCTGACGGGGCGCGCCGTTTCCGAGCTCGTCAGCGACCCGGCCGAGCGCGCCGCGCTGGAGGGCCGCGCTGTCATCGTGCGGCGTCTGAAGACGCTGCCGCTGGAGGCCGTCGTCCGCGGTTACCTGATCGGCTCCGGATGGAAGGAGTACCAGAGCACCGGCGGCGTGTGCGGCGTGGCGCTGCCCGCCAACCTTCCGCTCGCCTCGCGGCTGCCTGCGCCGATCTTCACTCCGGCGACCAAGGCGCCCGCCGGCCAGCACGACGAGAACATCACCTTCGCCGAAGTCGAGAAGCTGATCGGAGCGCCGCTCGCGGCCCGGGTGCGCGACACGGCGGTCGCGCTCTATGAGTTCGCCGCGGCGCACGCCTCGAGCCGCGGCATCATCATCGCCGACACGAAGTTCGAGTTCGGCGTCGACGAGAGCGGCACGCTCACCCTGATCGACGAGGCGCTCACACCCGACTCCTCGCGCTTCTGGCCCGCGGAGACCTACCGCCCCGGCACCAGCCCGCCGAGCTTCGACAAGCAGTTCGTGCGCGACTACCTGGAGACGCTCGACTGGAACAAGAAGGCGCCCGGGCCGAAGCTGCCGGCGCACATCCTGGCGAAGACGAGTGAGAAGTATCGCGAGGCATTGCGGCGCCTGACGGAGTGAGAGAGCGAGCACGGCGACGTCGCGGGTCGCTCCCGGCGATCCCGCCGACACCGGCGGCTCTCATCCGGTCGCCGAGCCAAGCGCACGAGCGCCCGCCGGAGTTGGATCGCATCGGGCGGGGCTGGCGCCGAGCGGCTTCGCACACAGGGAACTGCGGGTATTTCGCAACGTTGTGAGTCCGCATCGGCCCCGGTGCCTCGCGCGGGGCAGCCAGCGAGCAGAGCGTGCAGCCGTGAGCGCAAGCCGGGCAAGGACTCGCCGATCGACAGGGCCGACCGGACCGTCCGGGGGAGAGCTCGGGCCGGATGCCGAACACTACCGACTGCTCATCGATACTCTCCCCGTATTCATCTGGACGAGCCGCCCGGACGGAGGCCTCGAATTCCGCAACCGGCCGCTGCTCGAGTACGCGCAGCGCTCGCTCGCGGAGGTCGTGGGCGAGTTGTGGCAGGAGTTCGTTCATCCCGACGACCTCCAGCGCGTCCTGGAGGCACGGGCCCGCACACTCCGCACCGGTGAGAGCAGCGAGGCCGAATGCCGCCTTCGCCGGGGCGCGGACGGAAGCCACCTCTGGTTCCTCGTGCGCAGCGAGCCGATGCGCGATGCCGCGGGGGAGATAACCCGGTGGTGCGGGACGGCGGCAAACATCGAGCGCCGCAAGTGCAGCGAGAAGGCGCTGGAGAGTCTGGCGGCGCTGCTGCGGCATTCGCAGCGTAGTGCCCATGTAGGCAGCTACCTCGTCGAATGGCCCGACGCGACCGATCGGAGCACGTACCGGCTTCAGTGGTCCGATGAGTTCTACCGCATCTTTGGCTACGATCCAGGCGCCGTCGAGCCGAGCCTGCGGGCGTGGACGCGACGCATACACCCGGATGAGCGGCAGCGGGTCATCCCGGCCTTCGAGGAGGCCATCCAACATCGACGAGGCCTCGAGCTCGAATACCACATCGTGCGCGTTAACGTCTTCCCCTCCCTGAACGGAGGGGATTTCCGTCTACCGGAGGCCGACGTTCCGGCCCGAGACGAGGAGATTGATCGCAGAGTTGATGTCCCGGTCATGCCGAGCACCACAGCCGCTACCGCTCCAGTCCCTTACTACGAGGCCCTCTCGACCTTGTGGGCCGCCGCGTGCGCCGCACGCGGAGGAGACCTGCGTGGAGAATCGCTCGTCAACCTCGATGTACTCGGCCCCATGTCTCGTGGCTTTGGAGTGAAGCTGGGATCGAAGCTGCGACCAGCCGGCATCGAGCACGGACTTGGCCAGGCGGGTTCGGGCCAATCCGCAGGAATTGACGTTGCCGACGCAGAGGCGCCGGTTCTCGCGCACGACGGCCGCCGGGCGCTCGAGATCGCGGCCATCCTTCATCCCGATATCGCGCTTCTCGACGTCGGGATGCCCGAGCTGAACGGTTACGAGCTCGCGCGGCGGATCCGCTCCCATCCCTGGGGGCGGCACATGAAGCGGGTGGCCGTTACCGGCTGGGGTCAGGACGAGCACCGGCGCCAGGCTCTCGCGGCCGGCTTCGACGAGCACCTCACCAAGCCCATCGATCCGCAGCGGCTGATCGGCGTGATCGAGCCCCCGCCGACGCGATCCGAATGACCGCCGGTCCGGGGCGGCGGTCATTACCGCGCTCGCGGAAGAGCTTTTGCGAGGCGGCCCCGGGATTTCGCGCGTCTGCGGCGCCGCGCCCCTTCGGGGCCGGACCTGCCGGACCGCTATCCAAGCTCAGGCGCCGAAACGACGAGGCCCGCCATGCGGCGGGCCTCTTTAGTTTGGCTGGGGGACTAGGATTCGAACCTAGGTAAACGGAGTCAGAGTCCGTTGTCCTACCACTAGACGATCCCCCAAAATCTGCGGGCCGGCGACAGGTCCGAGCTGCGGCAATTGAAGCCCGAGCCCGCGCCGGCTGCAAGATCCGGCTAGCGCTTCGAGTACTGCGGCCCGCGGCGGGCCTTGCGGCGGCCGACCTTCTTGCGCTCCACCTCGCGCGCGTCGCGGGTGACGAAGCCCGCATCGCGCAGCTGCTTGCGCAGAGTCTCGTCGTACTCGAGCAGCGCACGGGTGAGGCCGAGGCGGATGGCGCCGGCCTGCCCGGTGATGCCGCCGCCGTCGACGGTGACACTGATGTCGAAACGGCTGCCGAGCTGCAGCGCCTCGAGCGGCTGGCGCACGATCATGCGGCCGGTCTCGCGCCCGAAAAACTCATCGAGCGGGCGGGCGTTGACGGTGATGCGGCCGGTGCCCGGCCGGAGATAGACGCGGGCGGTCGCGGTCTTGCGCCGGCCCGTGCCGTAGTTCTGTTGCTGCGCTGCCATCGGTGCGATTTCCTCAGATCTCGAGCGGCTGGGGCTGCTGTGCCTGGTGCAGATGCTCGCCGCCCGCAAAAACGTGCAGCTTCTTGAACATGCGCCGCCCCAGCGGGTTCTTCGGCAGCATGCCCTTGACGGCGAACTGGATCGCCCGCTCCGGATGCTCATCGAGGAGCTTCTGCAGGGCGATCGACTTGATGCCGCCGATGTAGCCGGTGTGGTGATAATAGATCTTGTCGGTCAGCTTGCGGCCGGTGACCCGCACCTTGCCCGCGTTGAGCACCACGATGTGATCCCCCATGTCGACATGGGGGCTATAGTCGGCCTTGTGCTTGCCCTTGAGCCGATGTGCGATCTGGGAGGCGAGGCGCCCGAGCGTCTTGTCGGTCGCATCGACCACGAACCAGTCGCCCCGGATGCTGCCGGATTTGGCGAAAACCGTCTTCATATGAGCCTCAGCGGGGCCGCATGTGCCGGCCCCGGGAATACTTTCGGGGACCCTTCTAAAGGGCCGGCAAGTCTACTCAAGCTGTCCCCGTATTGCAAAACGACGTTTTCCCGGGGGGTTCCGGGCCCCCCGGCCCTGCAACCGCCGTCTCAAGGCGCCGACACCCTGCTTATAATGGGCCCTCATGGAGACCGAGCACTCCCTCGACGCATGGATCGGGGCCGCCGACCGGGCGCTGCGCGCCCTGCTGGCGCCGGCGCACGCCTCCCGTCCCATCCCCCAGCCTGCCGCTCCCGCCGCCGGGGATGCCGCCGAGCTCTCGCCGGACGAGCGGCGCCGGGCCGCGGCGCTGATGCGGGTCAACCATGCCGGGGAGATCGCGGCGCAGGCCCTGTACCACGGCCAGGCCATCGCGGCTCGCTCGGAGGCCACGCGCAAGCTGCTCCTCGACGCCGCCCGCGAGGAGACCGATCACCTCGCCTGGTGCGAGACGCGCCTGAAGGAGCTCCAATCCCGCCCCAGCCTGCTCAACCCGCTGTGGTATGCCGGATCCTTCTTCATCGGCGCGCTCGCCGCGCTCGCCGGCGACCGGCCCAGCCTCGGCTTCGTGGTGGAGACGGAGCGGCAGGTCGAGGGCCACCTCGATGCGCACCTCGGCCGTCTGCCGGCCGCCGACCTGCGCAGCCGCGCGATCGTGCAGCAGATGCGCACGGACGAGGCGGCCCACGGCGCCAACGCCAAAGCCGCCGGTGGCATGGAGCTGCCGGGACCGGTGCGCGCACTCATGCGCCGCACGGCCCGGATCATGACCGGGACCGCGTACTGGGTTTGATCGCGACGCGCGCATGCCAACTGCGTCGGACCCCCAGACAACGCGCCGCTCTGGTTTTCGCTGCGCCGCGTGCGGTACCCTTGCGGTCGCGGGGGTCAACCTATAAACACTCTCTCATCATGACCACACAAATTCGGGGAGCGGGTATGGAAGAGAACGTCAAGCCGCTGAGCGACATTCCGGCAATCAACCGGTTCTTGAGCTACTGCCGCATCCGAACCGTCCCGTCGAAGACGGTCGTCATCCATGCGGGCGACCTGCCGGATGTCCTCTACTACATCATCAGCGGCTCCGTCGAAGTGATGATCGAGGACGAGGAAGGCAACGAGATGGTGCTCGCCTACCTCAACCGCGGGCAGTTCTTCGGCGAGATGGGGCTCTTCTTCAGCGAC
>DAHUXV010000049.1 GCA_027306985.1 Gammaproteobacteria bacterium
GGTGGAGGTGATCCCGGGCAAGAGCGTCATGGGGCTCGAGATCGCGAACGAGAAGCGCGAGATCGTGACCCTCGGGGAGATCATCCGCTCCAAGGCCTACGACGAGCTGCACTCGCCGGTGGCGCTCGCGCTCGGCAAGGATATCGGCGGGCAGCCGATGGTCGCCGACCTGCAGCGCATGCCGCACCTGCTCATCGCCGGCACCACCGGCTCGGGCAAGTCGGTCGGCATCAATGCGATGGTGCTCTCGCTCCTTTACAAGTCCACCGCCGAGCACGTGCGGCTCATCATGATCGACCCCAAGATGCTCGAGCTCTCGGTGTACGAGGGCATCCCGCACCTGCTGGCGCCGGTCGTCACCGACATGAAGCAGGCGGCCAACGCGCTGCGCTGGTGCGTGGCGGAGATGGAGCGGCGCTACCAGCTGATGGCGCCCCTCGGCGTGCGCAACATCGCGGGCTTCAACCGCCGGGTGAAGGACGCGAACGACGCCGGCAAGCCCATCCTGGATCCGGTGATGCTGCAGCGCGCGGCCAACGATCCGACGATCGATCAACGGCAGATCCAACATCTGGTGCCGCTGCCCTACATCGTCGTCGTCATCGACGAGCTGGCCGACATGATGATGATCGTCGGCAAGAAGGTCGAGGAGCTGATCGCGCGGCTCGCGCAGAAGGCGCGCGCATCCGGCATCCACCTGGTGCTGGCGACGCAGCGGCCGTCGGTGGACGTGATCACCGGCCTCATCAAGGCCAACATCCCCTGCCGCATCGCCTTCCAGGTATCGGCCAAGGTCGACTCGCGCACCATTCTCGACCAGATGGGGGCGGAGACGCTGCTCGGCCACGGCGACATGCTCTATCTGCCGTCGGGCACCTCCGTGCCGACGCGCGTGCACGGCGCCTTCGTGTCGGACCAGGAAGTGCATCGCGTGGTCGAGGCGCTGAAGACCGCCACGCCACCCGATTACATCGAGGAGGTGCTCTCCGGGCCGCGGGGGCCGATACCGGGGCTGTCCGGCGAGGAGGGCGAGGGCGGCGCGGCGCCGATCGAGGACCCCGAGCAGGACGCGCTCTACGACGAGGCCGCCAGGATCGTCATCACGGAGCGCAAGCCCTCGATATCCTACGTCCAGCGCCGCTTGAAGATCGGCTACAACCGCGCCGCGCGGCTCCTCGAGGCGATGGAGAATGCCGGCCTCGTGGGACCCCTGCAGGCGAACGGCTCGCGCGAGGTGCTGGTGCCCGCGCCGGCAGCGGAATGAAAGTCGAAGCATGTTGAAGAGAGCATCGAGCGCGGCCGCGATCGCCGCCGGACTGTGCATCGTTCCGGCGCTGGCCGCCGCGGCGGTCAACCCGCCGCCCCCGCACGCGGCGCGGACGCCGTCCCCGGCGCCGACGCCGCTCGATCGCTACCTGAAGAATCTGAAGACGCTCCGTGTCACGTTTCTGCAGACGGTGGTGGACGCTCACGGTGCCGAGGTCGGCCGCTCCACCGGCACGCTCACCGTCGAGCGGCCGGGCAAGTTCCGCTGGAACATCCACCCGCAGAGCGTCGTGCCGGGCGCGGCCGCCGGAGGGATCGCCGCGCCTCCCCCTGCGCAGGAGGGGGGCTCCGCCGGCAGCGGGCAGCTCATGGTCTCCGATGGACGCAACCTCTGGTATTACGACCGCGATCTCGAGCAGGTCACCGTGCGCCCGGTGACCGCGGCGCTCTCGGCGACACCGGCCATGCTGCTCTCCGGAACGGTCGACGTGCACGAGCACTTCAAGGAGACGGGCGCCGGCACGCGTGACGGGCTCGACTGGGTGTATGTCGAGCCGCGCAGCGCCCGGGCCGACTTCGCGAGCGCGCTCTTCGGCTTCGACCGCAAAGGGGCGCTGCAGCGGATGATCCTCAAGGACAAGCTCGGGCAGATCGTCACCATCGTGTTTCACGACGTCGAGGTCAACGTCCCCGTCCCGTCGAAGGACTTCACCTTCACCCCGCCGCCCGGGGCGGACGTGATCGGAACGCCGGCCCATTGAGTGCCATCGATCCGGGCGCGCCCGATCCCTCACGGCCGCTCGCCGACCGCATGCGGCCGCGCTCCCTGGAGGAGGTGGTCGGCCAGCAGCACCTGCTCGGTCCCGGCAAGCCGCTGCGCTGCGCCATCGAGTCCGGGCGGCTCCACTCCCTGATCCTCTGGGGACCTCCGGGCACCGGCAAGACGACGCTGGCGCGGCTCATCGCCAAGCGCGCCGCGGCGCAGTTCATCCAGCTCTCGGCCGTGATGGCGGGAGTGAAGGACATCCGCGCGGCGGTGGAGGCTGCGCGCCAGGCGCGAGCGGCGAGCGCAACGCCGACGCTCCTCTTCCTCGATGAGGTGCACCGATTCAACAAGGCGCAGCAGGACACCTTCCTGCCGTACCTCGAGGACGGCACCCTGACCTTTGTCGGCGCGACCACCGAGAATCCCTCTTTCGAGGTCGTGAGCGCGCTCCTGTCGCGGGCGCGTGTCTATGTGCTGCGTCCGCTGACGGTGGCCGACCTCGAGGCGCTGCTGCGCTCGGCGCTGGCGGACCGCGAGAGGGGGCTCGGCAACGAGGAGCTGGCGGCCGAGCCGCAGGCGCTCGAGCTGATGGCGACGGCGGCCGACGGCGATGGCCGGCGGGCGCTCAACATGCTCGAGCTCGCGGCCGGTCTCGCCGAAGCCGCCGACGGCGGCCCGCGGGTCCTCACCCTCGCGCTGGCGCAGGAGGTGGCGAGCGGCGGCCGGCGGCGCTTCGACAAGGGCGGGGATCAGTTCTACGATCAGATCTCGGCGCTGCACAAGGCGGTGCGCGGCACCGATCCGGATGCGGCGCTCTACTGGCTCTGCCGCATGCTCGATGGCGGCTGCGACCCGCTCTACATCGCCCGGCGGGTGGTGCGGATGGCCGTGGAGGACGTCGGCATCGCCGATCCCAGGGCTTTCGCCCTGACACTCGATGCCTGGGAAGCCTACGACCGCCTGGGGTCCCCGGAAGGGGAGTTGGCGATCGCGAATGCGGTGGTCTACCTCGCCTGCGCGCCGAAGAGCAATGCGGTGTACGTCGCGATGGGCGAGGCCATGGCCGATGTCGAGCGCTACGGCACGCTGGATGTGCCGCCGCGGCTGCGCAACGCGCCGACGCGCCTGATGAAGGGCCTGGGTTACGGCGAAGGGTATCGCTACGCGCACGATGAGCCGGGCGCCTTTGCGGCCGGCGAGCGCTACCTGCCTGAGGAGATGCCGGATAGGCGATACTACCGCCCCGTGCCGCGCGGGCTCGAGATCAAGATCGGCGAGGCGCTGGAACGACTGAGGAACAAGACCCGATGATCGATCCGAAGCTGCTGCGCTCCGACCCCGAGACCGTCGCCCGCAATCTGGCGCGGCGGGGATACACGCTCGATGTGGGCGCGTTGCGCGCGCTCGAGGAGCGGCGCAAGGCCGCGCAGGTGGAGTCGGACCGCGTGCGCGCGGAGCGCAATGCCAACGCCAAGGCGGTAGGCATGGCGAAGGGGCGGGGCGAGGATGTCGCACCGCTCCTCGCGCGCGGTGAGGCGCTGACCGGGGA
>DAHUXV010000036.1 GCA_027306985.1 Gammaproteobacteria bacterium
GAGCGCCCGCGACCAGGAGGCGGCGCAGGCCGCCCTGGTGGCGAAGAAGACCATCCGCGCGCCCTTCAGCGGCCGCCTCGGCATCACGACCGTCAATCCCGGCCAGTACCTGAATCCGGGCGATCCCATCGTCACCCTGGAAGCGGTCGATCCCATCTATGTGGATTTCCGGCTGCCCCAGGGCGACCTGTCGCGCGTCCGGGTGGGTCAGACCGTGCACGTGACCGCGGACGCGTTCCCCGGCGCGGCCTTCACGGGCAGGATCACTTCCATCGATCCGCTGGTCGATCCGTCCACCCGCAATTTCGAGGCGGAGGCGACGATCCCCAATCGCGGGGATCGCCTGTTTCCCGGCATGTTCGTCCGCACGGTCGTGCAAGCGGGGGCTGCGCAGCGCTATCTCACCCTGCCGCAAACCGCAATCACCTACAACCCGTACGGTGAGACGGTCTACCTGGTGCGCCAGCCCGCGAAGCCGGGCGGCCACGCGACGGCGGAGCTCACGTTCGTGACTCTGGGGCCGACGCGCGGCGATCAGGTCGCCGTGGTCAAGGGCCTGCAGGCGGGCGATGTCGTGGTGAGCAGCGGGCAGATGAAGATCAGGAACGGCAGTCCGCTCGTCGTGAACAACAGCGTGCTGCCGCTCAACCTGCCCAATCCGACTCCGCAGGAGCACTGAGGCCCGGTCGTGAAGATCACCGACCTCTTCATCCGGCGGCCCGTCCTCTCGGGGGTCGTCAGCCTGCTCATCCTGGTGCTCGGCCTGCGCGCCATCTTCCAGCTGCCGGTGACGCAGTACCCGCAGACCGAGAACGGCGTCATCACGGTATCGACCACCTACTACGGCGCCGACGCCCAGACCGTCGCGGGATTCATCACCCAGCCGCTCGAGGCGGCCATCGCCCAGGCGCAGGGAATCGACTATCTGTCGTCGGTCTCGAGCGCCGGCAGCTCCGTCATCACGGCGACGCTGCAGATGAATTACCCCTCGAGCAAGGCGCTCACGGAGATCAGCGCCCAGGTGAACGCGGTGCGCAACCAGCTGCCGCCGCAGTCGCAGCTCCCGGTGATCTCGCTGCAGGCCAACAACACCACCGATATCCTGTACCTCAATTACTCGAGCGAGGTGCTGCCGGCCAACGACGTGACGGATTACCTGCTGCGCGTCGTGCAGCCGAAGCTCAACGCCATTCCGGGCGTGCAACAGGCGGAGATCCTGGGAGGCAGGATCTTCGCGCTGCGCGCCTGGCTCGACCCGGAGCGGATGGCGGCTCACGGAGTGACCGCGAGCGACGTGTACGCCGCCCTGGCCGCCAACAACTACCTCTCCGCCGCCGGCCAGAGCAAGGGCGACATGGTCAGCATCAACCTGACCGCCTCGACCGACCCGCACTCCCTGCAGGCCTTCAAGCGCCTCGTGATCCGGCAGGCGAACGGCGCGATCGTGCGGCTGGAGGACGTGGCGACCGTCGTGCTCGGGGCACAGAATTACAACTCGAGCGTGTCGTACGCCGGCCTCGCGGGCGTGTTCGTCGGCATCAAGCCCTCCCCGACCGCCAATGTGCTCAGCGTCGCGCGTCACGTCAGGGCCGCGCTGCCGCAGATCGCCCGCGAGCTTCCGCACGGCATCACCCAGTCCGTGGCGTTCGACGCCACGACATTCATCAACGCTTCCATCAAGGACGTCATCAAGACCCTGATTGAGGCGCTCCTCATCGTCACCGCGGTGATCTTCGCCTTCCTCGGCAGTCCGCGGGCCTCGGCGGTGCCGGCGATCGCGATGCCGCTGTCCCTCATCGGCGCCTTCATCGTGATGCTGGCGCTCGGCTACTCGATCAACCTGCTGACGCTGCTCGCGCTGGTGCTCGGGATCGGACTGGTGGTCGACGACGCCATCATCGTCGTCGAGAACATCGATCGGCATCTGAAGGAGGGGGTCACGCCGTTGTCGGCCGCGATCCAGGGCGCCCGCGAGCTCGGCGGCCCGATCCTCGCCATGACCGTGGTGCTCGTGGCCGCGTACGCGCCGATCGCGTTTCAGACCGGCCTGACCGGCGCCCTGTTCACGCAGTTCGCCTTCACCCTGGTCGGCGCGATCACGGTCTCGGCGATCGTGGCGCTCACGCTCTCGCCGATGATGTGCTCGCGGATCTTCCGCGCGGACCAGGAGGAGGGGCGCTTCACGCGCCTGGTCGACCGGTGGTTCGCGCGGCTGCGGTCCGGATACCAGCGCATGCTCGGCAGCTGGCTCGAGACCTGGCCGGTGCTCATCGTGCTGCTGGTGCTGCTGCTCGCATCGCTCCCCTACCTCTTCATGACCTCCACCTCGGAGCTCGCGCCGCAGGAGGATCTGGGGTTCGTGGCGTACCAGCTGATCGGTCCGCCGGATGCGACCATTCAGCAGATGGAGACGTATTCGCACGAGGCGCTCGCGGCCGGCAAGACGCTGCCGGAATACCGCGGCGCGTTCCAGATCGTGGGCGCGCCCTCGGTGACGCAGGGCATCGGCGGCATTCTCTTCAAGCCGTGGAGCGAGCGCAGCCGCTCCGCCAACGAGCTGCAGCAGGTGCTGCAGAAGAAGTGGAACCACATCGCCGGCGCGGAGGTCGCGGCGTTCCAGTTCCCGCCGTTGCCCGGCGCCCAGGGAATGCCGGTGCAGTTCGTGATCACCACCAGCGAGCCGATCCAGCGCCTGTATCAGGTGGAGCAGCAGGTGCTGGATCGCGCCAAGGCGAGCGGCAATTTCTGGTTCGTCGACGGTGACCTCAAGATCGACGCGCCGCAGCAGACGATCGTGGTCAACCAGGCGATGGTGGCGCAGCTCGGCCTGACCAACCAACAGGTGGCCTCGGCGCTCGGGGCGGCCATGGGCGGCGGGTACGTCAATTACTTCACCCTCGACGGCCGCTCCTACCAGGTCATCCCGCAGGTGCTGCAGAAGTACCGGCTGAACCCGCACCAGGTGCTGCAGCAGTATCTGCGCGCCTCGAACGGGCAGCTGGTGCAGCTCGGCACGGTCGCGCACCTCGAGCGCCAGACCGTTCCGGAGTCGATCAACCACTTCCAGCAGCTGAACTCCGCGACCATCGCCGGCGCTCCGGCCGTCTCCCAGGGCGCGGCGCTCGCTTTCCTGCGCAAGACGCTCGAGCAGGTCGCGCCCAGCGGCTACACGGCCGATTACTCGGGCGCCTCGCGGCAGTTCATGCAGGGCTCGAACAGCTTCCTCTACACGTTCGCCTTCGCCCTCATCATCGTCTATCTCGCGCTCGCGGCGCTCTTCGAGAGCTTCCGCGACCCGGTGGTGATCCTGGTGTCGGTGCCGGCGGCGCTGTTCGGCGCGCTGCTTTTCATCAACGTCGGCCTCACCTCGATCAACATCTACACCCAGGTGGGCCTGGTCACGCTGCTCGGCCTCATCAGCAAGCACGGCATCCTGATGGTGCAGTTCGCCAATGATCAGCAGCGGGCGGGCAAGCCGAAACGGATTGCGATCGTGGAGGCGGCGGCCGTCCGGCTGCGGCCGATCCTGATGACCACCGCCGCGATGGTGCTCGGCGTCCTGCCCCTCGTCATCGCCACGGGCGCCGGAGCGGCCGGCCGGCGCGCGATGGGCATCGTGATCTTCACCGGCCTTTCCATCGGCACGATCTTCACGCTCTTCATCGTGCCGGCCGTCTACCTCCTGCTGGCGGCCGATCACGAGAAGGCGCGGCAGGCGCTCGCCGAGCCGGCGATGTCCGCCGCCGCCGATTAGCCGCGGGAGCCGGACACCGTGCCCGGCGCGGCACGCCTTGGGGCAATGCCGAGGCCGTCCTCCATGGCATCCGCGCGAGGCTTCACCGTCCGCGGCGGCTGGGCACATCCCTGTGTCCCGTGACCGAGCTGCCGGCCTCGGGCCGGCACCCGGTCAGAACTTTCCGCTCTCGTAATCCTGGAAGGCCTGGATCAGCTCCTCGCGGGTGCTCATCACGAACGGTCCATGCTTCGCCACGGGCTCCCGCAGCGGGCGGCCGGCGACCAGAATGGCCCGGCTGACCGCCTGATCGGGCGGCGGCTCGCGGCCTTCGAGCTGCACCGAATCGCCGTCCGTCAGAACGGCGAGCTCGTGAGCGGCCACCGTCGCCGCGGACTCGCCCGTACCGACACGCACGCTGCCCTCGTAGACGTAGAGGAACGCCGCGTGACCGTGGGCGAGCGTCTGCGACAGGCGCGCGCCGGGCTCGAGCTCGACGTCGAGATACGTCGGGTCGGTCGCGGGTTGCGCGATCGGGCCCGTGACGCCCGCCACCTGTCCCGCAATCACCCTGACCCGCGCGCCACCGCCCAGGTCCGCCGCCGGAATCTTCTCCGGGCCGAATTCCTGGTACTTCGGCGCCGTCATCTTGTCGCGCGCGGGCAGGTTGATCCAGAGCTGAAAGCCGCGCATGCGGCCTTCCTGCTGCTCGGGCATCTCGGAATGCACGATGCCGCGCCCCGCGGTCATCCACTGCACGCTGCCCGGAACGAGCACGCCCTCGTGGCCGTGGTTGTCGCGATGGCGCATCCTGCCGTCGAGCATGTAGGTGACGGTCTCGAAGCCCCGGTGGGGGTGATCCGGGAACCCCGCGATGTAATCGCCGGGGTTGTCGGTCCCGAATTCATCCAGCATGAGAAACGGATCGAGATCCGCCAGGCGCGGCTGGCCGATCACGCGCGTCAGCTTGACGCCGGCGCCGTCTGAAGTGGGCATCCCGCGCACCAGCCGCGACACGCCGCGTACGGATTGAGCATTCATTCGAGTCTCCTGCCCGCCGCATGGCGGGATCTTGGACCAGGTCGATATGGGGACCGTGTCAAGGGCTCTGCGCGGCTCATGCGGCCAGCCTCGCGGCCTCGGCCGTGGCGGCGGCGATCGATGCCTTGCGCTGATCCGCGCTGACATTGATGCCTTCGGCCCGGACGAAGGTGACGTCGGCGATGCCGAAGAAGCCGAAGATGCCGCGCAGGTAAGTCTCCTGGTGATCGAGGGGGGCCGCCGGCGTGTCAGGACCGTAGAAGCCGCCGCGCGAAGAGGCGACGATCACCTTCTTGCCGCCGGCCAGGCCCTGGGGACCCTGCTCAGTGTAGCGGAACGTCTTGCCCGCGATCGCCAGCCGGTCGATCCAGGCCTTGAGCTGCGAGGACACCGAGAAGTTGTACATGGGCGCCCCGACGACGACGATGTCGGCGCCGAGAAAATCCTCCAGAGCCTGCCGTCCTCTCGCCACGTCCTGCTGCAGGGCGGCATTCCCGGCCAAGAGCCCCTGGGCGGCCGCCAGGTGCGCTCCGGTCAGGTGACCGATCGGCTCGGCGCCGAGATCGTAATAGGTCACCGCGAGCCCGGGATGGGCCTGGCGCAGGCGGGCGACCACCGCCGCGCTCAGCTGGCGGCTGACGGAGCTCTCTCCGAGAATGCTGGCATCGACGTGCAGGACTTTCATGGGAGGCCTCCGGCTCATTGGTATACAATTGTTACTGAGGCTAATTATGTGAGCGTCACGGGACCGATTCAAGAAGGCACTCGCATGCGACCGAGTAAACCGGGTGTAACCGTCACCCCCCAACACCTGCCGAGCGAGCAATGCCCGCGGATCAGTCAGGTGTTGGCGCGGGTCGGCGAGAAGTGGAGCGTGCTGATCATCATCATGCTGTCGGAGAGGGCGCGCCGCTTCTCCGAGCTCAAGCGCGCGATCGGCGGCATCTCGCAACGGATGCTCACCTTGTCGCTGCGCGGGCTGGAGCGCGACGGCGTGGTCAAGCGCACCGTCTTTGCGGTCGTGCCGCCGCGCGTCGAGTACGAGCTCACGCCGCTCGGCCGGTCGTTGCATGCACCGGTGAGCGCCCTCGGCGAGTGGGTGCGCGCCCACCTCGATGAGATCGACGCGGCACGCCAGGCGTTCGACCGGCGCGAGGCATCCGAAGCCGACAAACCGGCATTTCTACACGAACGCAGAGGCTCTTCACGTTGAGCGCCGCTCGCTGACGTGTAACGCTGCCCCCGTTTCTGACACGCCGCCGAACGCCTGCGTCGGCGGCCGCGGCGCGGGGTCGATCGGAGCGTCCGGTGTGACATAAGCCATTGATCCCGATGGAAAACTATCCCGCCGGGGAGTGCCTGCCCCCCCCTTTAGGGGGAGAGCCCGGCGGTTGAGTTCGCGCCGCGCGGCCCGACTATAGGAACTGCGGCAGGAGCCCGAGCGTCAATAGATGAGGAGAGCGGATCATGCAACAGACAAGCAAAGTCGGCCGGCGGCAGCCGCACGTCGTGGACTACAGCGCCGCAAGGGCCAGGGCCATCGAGTGGCTGGGCGATCGTTATCTGCTCGCGCGGCCCATCAACCGCAAATCGTCTCCCCCGACCAGCGTGCCATCGTCAACCCCCGGCACGCTGGGTCTGCAGCCGGCGGGGACCCCCTCCCGACGGCCTTTTGGTCACCTGCGGGTTGTAGGAGGCTCGTATGAATCGTCAAATGATTCTGTTGCGAGTGGAGCAGGGAGTCTGGGAAGGCTGGCAGTGGATGGCGCTGGATGATTTCCTGCAGCGCGTACGCCTCGAGGCCTGGAAGGAGGACGAGGAATCCATGGTCGGAATGATTCTGCCGGCGGGACGGCAGGGGCAGGGGAAGCTCAACTGATGTTCGCGGCCGAGCGCGGCCGCGCGGCCGGTTGCAGCGCGCGGCCGCTTCCGCGGCGTGTCTGCTGCCCTGGGCGGGTCTCGGAGTCAAGCGGCCGCCGGGCCGCTTTCTTGCTTGCTTCTCGACGAATCGATCCGGAGAGCGGTCATGGACATCGGTTTCATCGGGCTCGGCAACATGGGCGGCGCCATCGCGGGGCGCCTGCTCGAGGCGGGGCATCGCCTGCGGGTCTGGAACCGCTCGCCGGAGCCGGCGCGGCATCTCGCGCAGCGCGGCGCGCAGGTCGCCGCCACGGCCGAGGAGGCGTTCCGCGGCGATGTCGTCTTCTCGATGCTGAGTGACGATCAGGCCACGCGCTCGGTGTTGGTCGACAGCGGCGTCCTCGCGCGCGCCACGCCGGGCGCAACCCGCATCCACGTCAACATGGCGACCATCTCGGTGGCGCTGGCCGATGAGCTTGCGCAGCGCCACGGCGAGCGCGGCATAGGCTATGTGGCGGCGCCCGTGCTCGGCCGCCCGGATGTGGCCGCCGCCGGCAAGCTGACGGTTCTCGCGGCCGGGCCGCGCCCGACCGTCGAGGCCGTGCGGCCGCTGCTCGAGGGAACGGTCGGCCAGAAGGTCTGGCGCTTCGGCGAGCGGGCCTCGCAGGCGAACGTCGTCAAGCTCGCCGTCAACTTCATGCTCGCCGCGGCGATCGAATCCATGGGCGAGGCGGCCGCGCTCACCGCCGGCTACGGCGTCGAGCCCCGCGAGCTCTTCGAGCTCATCGGCCAGAGCCTCTTCCCGGGACCTGTCTACCAGGGCTACGGCCGTCTGATCGCCGAGGGGCGCTTCGAGCCGGCCGGCTTCAAGGCGCGCCTGGGCCTGAAGGACGTGCGCCTCGCGCTCGCCGCGGCCGAAGCCGCCACTACGCCGATGCCCGTGGCGAGCCTGATCCGCGATTCCATGCTGGAGGCGCTGGCGCGCGGCGAAGGCGAGAAGGAGTTCGGCGTTGTGCTCGGCAGGGCAGCCCTGCGGCGCGCCGGGAAGTAGCCGCCAGGAAGGAGCCGCCGCTCGAATATAATCGGCCGATGCAGGATGAGCATCAGGCCACATGACCTCCGGCGCGACCGTTCTCCTCACCGATTACGCCTGGCCCGACGTCGCGATCGAGATGGAAACCATCGAGAGCGCGGGCTTTCGCCTCGTGACCGGTCCGGCCCGGGCCGCCGCCGCCGAGGTGATCGCCGGCCTCGCGGCGAAGCACCAGCCTGCCGCGATCATGACCAACTGGGCGCCGGTGAGCGCTGCCGCGGTCGCCGCCAGCCCGCCCCTGCGCATCGTCGCGCGCCTCGGCGTCGGCCTCGACAACATCGCCGTCGACGAGGCCACCCGGCGCGGCATCTGGGTCACGAACGTTCCGGATTATTGCGTCGAGGAAGTATCCGACCACGCCGTCGCGATGCTGCTCGCCTGGGCGCGAGGGCTCGCGCACTTCGACCGGGAGGTCAAGGCCGGGCGGTGGGAGCCGGCGAGCGCGAGATTGCGGCGGGTGCGGGATCTGACCTGCGGCATCATCGGGCTCGGCCGCACGGGGCGGCGGACCGCCGAGAAGCTGCGCGGCTTCGGCGTGCGCCTGCTCGGGCACACGCGCAGCGCCGCCGCGGTCGCCGGGATCGAGACGACGACTCTCGAGGACCTCCTCGGCCGCTGCGATGCGGTGATCGTGCACGTTCCGCTCACGGCGCAAACCCGTCACCTGCTCGACCGCGAGCGGCTGGGGCTCATGAGGCCCGGCGCCTTCCTCGTCAACGTGAGCCGGGGCGCCGTGATCGACAGCCAGGCGCTCCTCGAGGCGCTCGAGAGCGGCAGGCTCGCCGGCGCGGCGCTCGATGTGCTGGAGGACGAGCCGCGCGTTCCGCCCGGGCTGCTGCGGCCCGATGTCATTCTCACCCCCCACGTCGCCTTCTCCTCCGACGCGTCGCTGCGCGATCTGCGGCGCAACGCCAGCGAGGAGGTGGTCCGGGTGCTGCGCGGGGAGCCACCCAGGCAGGCGCGCAACCGGCCGCAATCGGAGGCCAGGCCATGAGCCGTAAATCGCCTGTCGCGCGGGCCTGGACGGCCGAGGCCGTCCGCCGCATCGACGCGGACTTCAACCGCTCCGCGGACACGCACCTCATTCCGGTGGAGCTCTCCGGCTATCCCGGGATCGAGCTTTACCTGAAGGACGAGTCGAGCCACCCGACCGGCAGCCTCAAGCACCGGCTCGCCCGCTCGCTCTTCCTCTATGCCTTGTGCAACGGGTGGATCGGCGCGCAGACGCCGATCGTCGAGGCTTCGAGCGGCTCGACGGCCGTTTCGGAGGCGTATTTCGCGCGCATGCTCGGGCTGCGATTCATCGCGGTGGTGCCGACGATCACCGCCGCCGAGAAGATCGCCGCCATCGAATTCCAGGGCGGGGAGTGCCACTTCGTCGACGACCCCAAGGCCGTGCACGCCGAGGCCGAGCGGCTGGCGCAGGAAGTGTCGGGTCACTACATGGACCAGTTCACCTATGCCGAGCGGGCGACGGACTGGCGCGGTAACAACAACATCGCGGAGTCCATGTTCCGCCAGCTCGCGCAGGAGCCTCACCCGATACCGCGCTGGATCGTCTGCGGCGCCGGGACCGGCGGGACCTCGGCGACCCTCGGGCGCTACGTGCGGTACTACCGCTATGCGACGCAGATCTGCGTGAGCGATCCGGAGGGGTCGGTGTTCCATCGCCATTACGCCGATCGCGGCGTCACGGCGGTCGAGCGCTGCGATTCCTGCATCGAAGGCATCGGCCGCCAGCACGTGGAGCCGTCGTTCATTCCCGAGGTGGTCGATCGCATGATTGCGGTGTCCGACGCCTGCAGCATCGCCGCCACGCGCGTGATCAGCGAGCGGCTCGGCCGCCGCTGCGGCGGATCCACCGGCACCAACATCTGGGCATGCGCCCGGCTGATCTCGCAGATGGCGGCGAGGGGCGAAGCCGGGTCGGTGGTCTCCATCCTCTGCGACCAGGGCGAGCGCTACGCTTCGACCTATTTCAACGATGCCTGGATCGCGCAGAAGAAGCTCGATCTGGCGCCGGGCGTCGCCGCGCTGCGGGAGTTCTTCGCAGGGGAGCGGCTGCCGTGAAGGCCGCAGCGCAGGGGGGGCGCAGCCGGCGCGCCTCGGCGGGCTGGGCCGTTGCCGCCGGGCTCGCCTGACTCGCCTCCGGTCCGATCGCGCGGTCCCGTACGCCGCGCCGCACGCTTCCGAGATCCCTTATGTCTTCGATACGGTTGCCGCACGCTACGGCGGCAGGACATCCCGCGCCGACGAAGCGATGGCGCGCGCCGTGCACGCGCACTGGATCGCCTTCGCCCGCGCCGGCCGGCCCGATCCGGCCGGAGAGCCCGCGCGGCCGCAATATCACGCGGGCAGCGACCGGCTCATGAGCTTCACCGATCGCGGTCCGGTGCCCGAGCCGGATCCGTGGCGGCGGCGGCTGGATCGTGCCGAGCGCACATCGGAGCGGGCAGGACACTGACCGGGCTACCGCCGCCGGGGCTGGGCGATGCCCGCGGCCCATGCCGCCGGCGGGTCGAGATGGAATGCGTACTGCTCGAGGCAGCGCCGCAGGAACCCGGCCGCGGTGTGGCCCGCGCTGCGCAGCACGGCGCGATGAGAGGCCCATACCGCGACGGCGGCGCCGCAGAAGAGGACGCGATGCAGCAGGCGCATCACCGTGCGCAGCGCGGCGGGTCGCCGAGCGCGCAGCTCGAGGATGAGCTCCGATTCATAGCCGATGTGCGCGAGCTCGTCGGCGAGCAGAGTGCGGCAGAGCGTCCTCAGCCGCTGACAGCCCGTGACCGACTCGAGCGCGCGGTAGTAGACATTGCCGATCAGCTCGGCCGCTATCAGCACGTGCAGGTAGAGCTCGAAGCCGGCGAGGCGGCGCACGCAGCGGAACATGGCGTCGCTCCAGTGCAGGCCCCGCGCACGGATGCCGTGCTCGTCCATGAACTCGCGCAGCAGCCGCGCATGACGTTGCTCCTCGCGAATGAAGAGCTCGGTGATGCGGGGCAACAGCTCATCGCCGTGCGCGGCCGCGAAGCGGTGCGCGGCGCGCCGCAGCCCGGAGCCGTCCGACTGCTCGCCCAGCTGGAAGGTGGCGATGGAGCGGGCGATGAGCCGCCGCTCCTCGGGCCTGAGGGCGCTCGCAGAGCCGCCGGCCGCGCCGCGCGGCTGCTGCGCGTGATACTCGAAATGATTCAGCCAGATCCTGAGATTCGTGAGCATGGTAATGTCCGCCGCCGGAGCCTGATGTGGAGTCTCGGCGCCGATCCGGCGCACCCCGTGGCGGAATCATGGCGAATTCGGGCAAGTGAGCGGGAATCGCTCTGCCTGCGCCGCCTGCCGGAACGAAGCGCCCCGGGAGACCGTCGAAGTCCATGAATTCAAGAAGTTATCGGAGAGCTGCATGAGACGGCATCTGCGCGCCATCGGCGCGGCCGCGTGCTGGATGGCATTCGCCGGCGCGTGCGCGGCCGCACCGGCGGGGCGGCCCGCCATCTGGCGGACGTATGACATGATCGTGAGCTTCCAGAGCCTGCCGCGCACCTATACCTGCGACCAGCTCTGGTACGAATTTCACGGCATTCTGCTGCGCCTCGGGGCGCCGATCGCGAGCATCAACATCCTCCCGTACGACTGCAGCCCGACCCCGAGCGGATACATGAGGTCTCCCCGCGTCGAGGTGCGATTCCAGCTTCCCTTCGTACTTCTGCCGGGCGTGAAAGGGGCGCCGATCGAGGCCGTCGAGCGCGCCGTGCGGCTCGCGCCCGGCGAGCCGAAAACCCTGCACACCTCCGACTGTCAGCTGCTGCAGCAGATCGAGCAGACGATGTTGGCCTCGATGCCCGTCAAGGTGAATGCCGCGCATTTCGACTGCTCCGCGCCCGAACCGCGCTCCGGCAGATTCGCCGTGACGGTGACCCTGCCCATGGTCGCGCACACCCGGACCACGGCCGCCGGTCCCGCTGGCACGGGGTCCGTCCCGGACTGACCGCGCGCGGGCGCGTCCATTCGCGTCGTGCGAAAGCAAGTCAGGGAGCGCCGCCGGGGCCGCTCCCTCCGAGAGCCGCCGGCGCGAGAAGACGCGCCCCGGGAAACGGCCGCGCGAATCGCCGGGAGGGTTTTGCGCCAATGAAAAAGGGAGCCGATCCTCGCAGGACCGACTCCCCGGCTCTCGATGCCGCTTGGCGACCGGGACCAACCCGTGACGGCCGCCGTGGGCATCGCATGTGAGACCCGCGTGGCGGCCATTGGTTCGCCGTCAGCGGCCGCGGCGGCGCCGCGGGCGAGCACGGGCCGGTGACCGCGTTGGGTCGTGCCGCCCGGGCCTCCTACTCACTCGCTTGCGGGCGGCAGCTCACGCGGACTTCAGCTGCTGCGCCGCGAACTCGTAATTGGCGAGCTTTGCCAGGAAGTTGTCGGTGAAGTCCGGGCGGCGGTTGCGGAAATCGATGTAATAGGCGTGCTCCCACACGTCGATCGTGAGAAGCGCCTTGCCCTCGCCGCTGGCGAGCGGGAGTGCGGCGTTCGCGGTCTTCGAGACTTTCAGGCGCCCGTCCTTGCCGAGCACCAGCCACGCCCAGCCGGAGCCGAACTGGCCGAGCGCGGCCGCCTTGAACGCTTCCTTGAACTTCTCGACGCTGCCGAAGTCGCTGACGAGCTTCTTCTCGAGATCGCCGGGGATGCCGCCGCCCGTGGGCGAGAGGCAGTTCCAGAAGAAGCTGTGGTTCCAATGCTGCCCGGCGTTGTTGAAGACGGGAGTCAGATCCTCGCGGCCGTGGGCCAGCTTGATCACCTCCTCCAGCGTCTTGCCCTTGAGCGCGTCGTTCTTCTCCACCAGCCCGTTCAGCGCGGTGACGTACGCCTGATGGTGCTTGCCATGGTGGAACTCCAGGGTCTCCTGGCACATGCCGCGGGCGGCGAGCGCGCCGGGCGCAAACGGAAGCGAGGGGAGGGTGAAGGTCACGAGTGCTCTCCTGCAAAGATGATGGAACAATGGGGTCGCGCAAAGCGTGAGCCCGAAGGCTAGGAAATCGATCGGAATTTGTCTACTTCTGTCACTATTCTCGTTCAGGCCCCGCTCAGGCGACGGCCGCGATGATGCGTAACTGGCCGTTCGGGATCCGGACCCGGCGCAGTCGAAAGATGCATGTAAAGGCACGACAGATCGCGCGCGTACCGCTGTCACTGCTCACGCGGCTGCGGCTGATCCTGTTCGGGCACGAGGACCTGGCCGGCATCCTGTTTTGGGCGACGCTGGTCGGCATCGCCGGGGCGCTGGCGAGCGTCGTCTTTCGCGAGTTGATCCGCCTCTTCACCAAGCTATTCACCGGTTATACGAGCATCCCCGGGCACGGCTCGGAGCTGGTGGGCGCCGCTTCGAGCCTCGTCTGGTGGCACCGGGCGCTGGTGCCGATGGTCGGCGGCGTGCTCGCCGGCTCCGTGCTCTACTTCGTCCGCCGCACGTTCGTTTCCGCCAAGGCGGTCGACTACGTCGAGGCGGTCAAGGTCGGGGAAGGCAAGATCGGCTTTCGCGCCTCGATCCTCAAGAGCTTCGCCTCCCTGCTCACCATCTCCTCGGGCGGCTCGATCGGCCGGGAAGGCTCGATGGTGCAGCTGGCCGCAATGCTCGGCTCGAGGTTGGGGCTGCTCGCGCGCGCGCCGGTCCCGCGCCTGCGGCTCATGGTGGCCTGTGGCGTGGCGGCAGGTATTGCGGCCGCCTACAACGCGCCCATCTCGGGCGCATTGTTCGCCACGGAGATCGTGCTCGGCTCGACCACGATGGAGAGCTTCGTTCCGCTGGTGGTCGCCTCGGCCGTCTCCAATTCCGTCATTCATCGCTTCCTCGGCTACGGTCCGGTGTTCGACGTGCCGCACGTCGTATTCGCGTCCAATTGGGAGCTCATCTTTTATGTCGTCCTCGGGGTGCTGCTCGGCCACGTGGCGCCGCCCTTTCTCACCCTGCTCGATTTCGCCAAGTCCCGGTTCGTGCGGCTGAAGCTGCCTCTTTATTGGCAGCTCGGGCTGGGGGGCGTGATCACCGGCGCGATCTCCGCGGGGGTGCCGCAGGTCTGGGGCAATGGCTACAGCGTGGTGAGCGCGATCCTGCAGGGACACGTGCTCGGCCTGGCGCTGCTCATCATCCTGCTTGCCAAGGTGCTCGCGACCTCGGCGACCGTCGGCTCCGGCGGCGTTGGCGGCGTGCTCACGCCTTCGCTCTTCATCGGTGCCGCGCTGGGCGCGCTCTTCGGCGGCGTGTTTCATGGCCTGATGCCGCACATCACCTCGGTCCCGGCGGCTTACGCGCTGGTCGGCATGGGCGGATTTCTCGCGGCGACGACCCAGGCGCCGCTCACCTCGTTCATGATGATCTTCGAGATGACGCTCGACTACGACGTGGTGCTGCCCGGAATGCTGGCCTGCGCCGCGGCGTATTACACGGCCAAGGTCTACCGTCACGGCAAGTCCGTCTATCACGCGACGCTCAATCAGGCCATCGTGGCGGAGCACGGCGATGACTGGCGGCTGCGCACCGTGGAGACGCTCGTCAAGCCGCCCGCGGCGGTCGTCTCCGGGACGACCCGCCTGGCGGACATCTACGACCAGCTTCCGAAGCGGCCGCTGCAGCGCGTCTACGTCACGAGCGGCGACGACCTGGTCGCCTGGTTCGATCCGCGCAAGGTGCTCGAGCGCCTGCAGAAGGGTGAGATCGACTGGGGCCTGCCGGCCGAGGCGGTTTCCCTCCCGGTGAATTTCGCCCTTTCTCCCGACATGTCGCTCTGCGAGGCGCTCGACGGCTTCCTGCGCGAGCAGGCGACCGCGCTGCCGGTCACCCCGGGGCAGTGGCGCCACACGCTGCTCGGGGAAGTGTCGCGCAGCGACGTCCTGCTCGCGATCCAGGACCGTCTGACCTACCCGAAATAGGCTCGCCCGGGAGCGGGCGCGCGCCCGGCCGCCACCTCATCCACAATCTGCCACGAAGAATCACCGGACCGGCCGGTTTGTGTCATGACCGGCGCGGCCCCATCGCTTGTACTGGTCCCCGACGGCGCGAAGCGCGCCAGCAAACATCGAGAGGGCCAGCCTATGAGCATCCTGAGCAACAAGGTCCGTCTGGGAACGGTGGGTATCACAGTCGCCGCGATGTCTCTCGGCGCCCTGCCGGCGTCCGCGGCCCAACGGGTCGCCGGTGTGCAGCGGCCGGCGTCCAAGCAGGAAGATATCGGCGTTCTCACCGGGACTGCGGTCGGCGCGGCGGCGGGTGGGCCGATCGGCGCGGTGGTGGGCATGGTGGCCGGCGCTCTGCTCGGCCATCACTATCAGCGGCAGAACGCGGCCAATCACAGCCTCGCCGCGAAAAATCATGTCCTCGAGACGCGCAACCAGGTCCTCACCGCCAGCCTCGGCCGCAGCGCGCGGGAGAACGCGGGGCTGGCGGGGAAGCTCACCCGGGCCTCCCGATCCCTCGCCGCCATCGAGGCGCAGCGCGTCGAGCTCGATCGGACGGTGCGAGCGTCGGACGACATCGAGACCAACGTGCTTTTCAAGACGGCCGGAGCCTCGATCAACCGCATGCAGCTTCCGGCGCTGCGCAAGATCGGGGCGCTCGCCGCAGCGCTGCCGCCCGGGGCGAAAGTCCGAATCGACGGCTACGCCGACCCCCGGGGCCCCGCGACCTTCAATGACGACCTCTCGCTGCAGCGCGCGCAGACCGTCGCTCTGGCCCTGGAGAGCGCCGGTTGCCCGCAGGACCGGCTGGTGATCGAAGGGCACGGCTCGTCGGGATCGACCGGTGCCCGGGGCGACCTGGATGCCTACGCGCTCGAGCGGCGCGTGACCGTGCGGTTGGAGGGGGCGCCGGCGGTCGCCCAGCTGATCGGATCGCGGCCCGAGGTCGCGGATGCGGTCGCGGTCGTCCCCGGCGCGCCGCGGCAATGAATCACCGGAGCGGGCGGGGCGGTGAGGATGCAACATAACGTGCGGGCCGGGTGAAGCCCATCGCAGATCGGCGCACCGCCGCTTCACCCGGCCCGCGCAGGCTCGTAGCCTCGGTCACGAGCGATACTCCGCTTCCACGGAGAAGTGTCATGTTGCCGACCGTCACTATCGAATCGTCACGGGTCATCTCCATGTTCGACAAGGAGATGCTGGTGGGTAGCGTCATCATCGTCGCCGTCGTCGCGTGGATGATGCTGATGCACGTACGACACCACCGTCACCGCTGATTGCGCACCGCCTCGGCGAGCGTCTCGAACATCTGGTCGATGTGCGGGCGCTCGACCACGAGGGGCGGGGAGAGCGCGATGATGTCGCCGCTCTGGCGCACCAGCAGACCGCGCTCGAAGCACTCGAGATAGGCGCCGTAGGCGCGGGCGCCGGGCCGCCCCGCGGCCGGCTCCAGCTCGAGGCCGAGAATGAGCCCGTAGTTGCGCACGTCGATCACGTGCGGCAGGCCGCGCAGCGAGTGCGCGGCGTCCTCCCAGTATTGCGCGAGGGACTTCGCGCGCGTCAGCAGCCCCTCGCGCTCGTAGATGCCGAGGGTCGCGAGCGCGGCGGCGCAGGCGGTCGGGTGCGCTGAATACGTATATCCGTGGAAGAGCTCGATCGACCCTTCGGGGCCCTGCATGAAGGCGTCGTGGATGGACCGCTTCGCCAGCACGGCGCCCATCGGCACGGCGCCGTTCGTCAAACCCTTCGCCGTGGTGATCATGTCCGGCGTCACGCCGAATTCCTGCGCTGCGAAGGGGGCCCCGACGCGCCCGAAGCCGGTGATCACCTCATCGAAGATGAGCAGGATGCCGTGGCGGTCGCAGATCTGGCGCAGGCGCTCCAGGTAGCCGCGGGGCGGGATCAGCACTCCGGTCGAGCCGGCGATCGGCTCCACGATCACGGCGGCGACCGTCGCCGGATCGTGCAGCGCGAGCAGCCGCTCCAGCTCCTCGGCCAGCTCCGCGCCGTGCGCGGGCTGCCCGCGCGAGAACGCGTTGCGCTTCAGATCGTGCGTGTGGGCAAGGTGATCGACGCCCGGCAGGAGTGAGGCCGACCACATCTTGCGGGTGGTGACGATGCCGCCGACGGAAATGCCGCCGAAGCCCACCCCGTGGTAGGCGCGCTCCCGGCCGATGAGCCTGGTGCGCGCGGCATCGCCGCGCACCCGATGGTAGGCGAGCGCGATCTTGAGCGCGGTGTCCACCGACTCCGAGCCGGAGTTGGTGAAGAAGACGCGATCGAGCCCCGGCGGCGCAATCCGTGCCAGCGCCGCAGCGAGCTCGAACGCGGACGGGTGGGCCATCTGAAAGGTCGGCGCGAAATCGAGAGTGGCGAGCTGGCGCGCCACTGCGTCCGTGATCTCGCCGCGGCCGTGGCCCGCATTGACGCACCAGAGTCCCGCGACGCCGTCGAGGATCTGCCGCCCCTCGGGCGTGTAGTAGTGCATGCCGCTCGCGCGGGCGAGGAGGCGCGGCTTGGCCTTGAACTGGCGGTTCGCCGTGAACGGCATCCAGAAGGCATCGAGCGCGTCGCGGGAGAGGCTATCGGCGGCCATGAGCTTTCCTCGCAGGGGTGGCTGGCGCGGGTGCGAGCCACTTATCATAAGGAAATGCACCCAGGGGAGACAAACCGCAGACACCGCGGCGCCGCGGCGAGACCTGCATCGTGACGGTCCGTCAATTCCTGGCGAGCGTGCCGCGCGGACTCGCCGATCTGCTGGCGAAGGAGCTGACGGCCCTGGGCGCGACGGAGGCGCGGGAGCGGGCGACGGGAGTCGCATTCTCCGGCACGCTCGAGACGGCGTATCGCGCCTGTCTCGAGTCCCGGCTCGCCAACCGGGTATTTCTCGAGATCGCCCGGTTCGAGGCGGCGAGCGCGGATGCCTTCTACGCCGCGGCCCGCGAGACCGACTGGTCGCGACATCTCGGGTCCGAGGCGACACTGGCCTGTGATTTCAGCGGCCGACATCCAGCCATCACGCACAGCCACTTTGGCGCGCTGAAGCTGAAGGATGCCATCGTGGACGTGCTGCGCGAGCGCTCGGGGACGCGCCCCGACATCGTCCTGGATCGCCCCGGCGTACGCGTTCATGCGCATGCCCATGGCTCGCAGATCACCGTGGCGCTCGATCTGTCGGGAGAGAGCCTGCATCGGCGCGGCTATCGCGGCGCGGCGGGCGAGGCGCCGCTGAAGGAGAACGTGGCCGCCGGCGTGCTGATGCGCAGCGGCTGGCCCGATCTCGCCGCCGCCGGCGCCGAGTTCCTCGATCCGATGTGCGGCTCCGGCACCCTGGTGATCGAGGCGGCGTTGATCGCCGCGCACTGCGCGCCGGGGCTGCGGCGCGACTACTTCGGCTTTCTCGGCTGGCGCGGACACGACGAGGCGCTGTGGCGGCGCGTCCGGGAGGAGGCGAAAGCCAGGTGTCTCGCGACCGCGGCGCCGGCGACGGTCATTCGCGGCCAGGATCGCGATCCGGCGGCCGTGCGGGATGCACGCGCGAATGCCGAGCGCGCCGGGATCGCGCGCTGGGTGAGCTTCGAGGTGGGCGAGCTGGCGCGCGCCGCGCCCGTGAGCCGGGAACCGGCGCGCGGACTTCTCTGCACCAACCCGCCCTACGGGGTGCGTCTGGAAAACCTCGAGGCGGCGCGGGCGGCGCATCGCGAGCTCGGCGAGGTGTTGCGGGCGAGATTTCAGGGCTGGCAGGCGGCCGTGCTCACCGGATCGCCGCAGCTCGGCATGGAGCTCGGCATCCGCGCCGCGCGCACCCATGCGCTGTGGAACGGGGCGATCGAATGCCGGCTGCTCAGGATGTCCGTCGAGGCGGCGAGCCTCAGGCGGCCCGGGAGCCTCGCGCGCGAGCAGCCGCCGCCGTGCGACACGCCCGGGGCGCGCATGTTCGGCAATCGCCTCGAGAAGAATCTGAAGCGTCTGCGAAGCTGGGCCCGGCGGGCCGGCGTCTCGTGTTACCGGCTGTACGATGCCGACATGCCGGAGTACGCCTTCGCGATCGACGTGTATCACACGGTCGCGCCGCAGGAGCAGACCTGGCTCTACGTGCAGGAATACGCGGCTCCCCGCGAGATCGAGGAGGAGTCGGTGCGCCGCCGCCGCCGCGAGGCGCTCGCCGCTCTGCCGGCGGCGGCCGGCGTGCCGCGCGACCGCATCACGCTGCGTACCCGCCGCCGCATGCCCCGCGGCGAGCAATACCGCAAAGTCGGCACGCAGGGCACCTTCCACACCGTGCTCGAGGACGGACTGCGCTTCCTGGTGAACTTCGAGGATTATCTCGACACCGGCCTCTTTCTGGATCACCGGATCACCCGGGCGCGTCTGCGCGAGGCCGCTGCCGGGCGCCGCTTCCTGAATCTCTTCGCCTACACCGGAACCGCGACGGTCCACGCGGCCGCGGGCGGTGCGTGCGCGACCACCTCGGTCGACATGTCGCGGACGTATCTGGACTGGGCCCAGCGCAACCTGGCGCTCAACGCCGGTGCCGTCAAGACACGTGAGCACGAATTCATCCAGGCCGACTGCATGGAGTGGCTGCGCGACGGGGCCCGCGCGCGCGAGCGGTACGATCTCATCTTCCTCGACCCGCCGACCTTCTCCAACTCCAAGCGCATGGAGGGAGTGCTCGACATCGAGCGCGACCATCCCGCCCTGATCGACGCCTGCGCGCGCCTCCTCGCCCCCGGCGGTCTGCTCGTCTTCTCCACCAACGCCCAGCGCTTCCGGCTGGAGCCCGCGCTGGCGCAGCGCTATGGCGTGCGCGACGTCTCCGCCGCCACCCTGCCGCGCGATTTCGAGCGCAACCCGCGGATCCACCACTGCTTCGAGATCCGGCCGGCCTGACGGCATGACTGGAAATTCCTTTACAGCCGGTTACGCTTCCGGTAGGGTCGTTGCGGTCATGTCCCGGCAAGTGAAAACGCGCAAGATCACGATCAAGAAGCCCCGCGGCGGGGCTCTGGTGGATCTCGCGCGCGCTTAGCAGCCGGAAAAACGCGAGTTAACCAGAGGCCCCGCCGGCACCGCCGTCGGGGCCTCGTTCGTTTTGGAGTACCGTTCCATGCAGTCTGGTCGTTCAGCCGGCTCGGCGCCGGTGGTTGCCATCGTCGGCGCCACCGGCGCCGTCGGTGTCGAGCTCATCCGCTGCCTCGAGGAGAGGCGCTTCCCGCTCTCGGAGCTGCGCCTCTACGCCTCGGCGCGCTCCGCGGGCAGGACGCTGCCGTTCCGCGGCGAGCCGCTGCCGGTGCGCGAGCTCGGGGAGGACAGCTTCCGCGGCGTCGATGTCGCGCTCTTCTCCGCCGGCGGCGGCACCTCCAGGCGATTCGCGCCGCTTGCGGTGCAGCAGGGCGCCGTCGTGGTCGACAACTCCTCCGCCTTCCGCATGGACCCGGGGGTGCCGCTCGTCGTGCCGGAGATCAACCCGGAGGCGGTACGCGGGCACCGGGGCATCATCGCCAATCCCAACTGCTCGACCATCATCGCCATCACCCCGCTCTGGCCCGTGCACCGGGCGAACCCCGTGCGGCGGATGATCGTCGCCACCTACCAGGCCGCTTCCGGCGCCGGCGCCGCCGCCATGGAGGAGCTGCGCGAGTCGACCCGAGCCTATCTCGAGGGCAGGCCGTACGAGAACCGCGTGCTGCCGCACCCCTACGCCTTCAACCTTTTCTGCCACAACACGAAGATCGACCCCGAGACCGGGTACAACGAGGAGGAGACCAAGGTCGTCCGCGAGACCCACAAGATCTTCGGCGACGACTCCATCCGCATCGCCGCCACCTGCGTGCGCGTGCCGGTGCTGCGCGCCCATTCCATCGCCATCAACTTCGAGTGCGAGCGCCCCATCACCCCGGGGCAGGTGCGCGAGATCATGCAGACCGCCCCCGGCGTGAAGCTGGTCGACGATCCCGAGCGCAACTACTTTCCCATGCCGAAGGACGCCTCCGGCCACGACCCGATCCTCGTCGGCCGCATCCGCCGCGACATCAGCGACCCCAGCGGCCGCTCGATCGCCCTTTTCGTGGCCGGCGATCAACTCCTGAAGGGCGCCGCCCTGAACGCCGTGCAGATCGCGGAGCTGCTCTGAGCCAAAGTGCCTCGGGAGCGCATCGCAAGGTGATCCTGGCCGGAAGCGGATCGCCGGGACGGCGATCCGCCGGCCTGCAAGGATGTATTGGCGGCGTTGCGGTGCGCTCGTACGGTCAAAGCAGGTCTCTCAGCCGGTAATACAACATGGCGAGCACCAGCGCCGGCCGCCGCAGGAGCGTCCCGCCCGGGAAGTCCCGGTGGGGTATGCGTGCGAGCACATCGAAGCGCTCCGCCTGTCCCGCGATCGCCTCCGCCACCAGCTTGCCGGCGATCCCCGTGAGCGCGATGCCGTGCCCCGAGAATCCCTGCAGGAAGTAGACGTTCGGTGTCAGCCGGCCGAAGTGCGGCGCGCGATTGAGGGTGATGTCCACGTAGCCGCCCCAGGAATAGTCCACGCGCGCGTCGGCGAGCTGCGGAAACACCTTGAGCATGCGGGCGCGCGTCGCGCCCGGCGCTTCGAGGGAGCTCAGGGCGGAGTAGCTGACGCGGCCGCCGAAGAGGAGGCGGTGGTCGGCCGACCGCCTGAAGTAATCGAGCACCCAGTTCATGTCGCTCACCGCGGCGTTGTTGGCGATGAGCCGGCCGGCGCGCTCGGCACCCAGCGGCTCCGTCGCGATGATGTGGGTGCCGACCGCCATGACCTTGGCGGCGAGTGCCGGCGCGGTATTGCCCAGATAGGCGTTGCCGCAGAGGACCAGGAATCGCGCCCGGATCTCGCCCGACGGCGTGCGTACATGCGCTGAGGTGAAGCCGAGAGCCCGCGTGTCCTCGTAGATGCGCACGCCCGCGCGCTCCGCGGCCGCGGCCAGCCCGAGCGTGTAGTTGAGCGGGTGCAGATGGCCGCCGTTGCAATCGTAGAGCGCGCCGAGATACCGCCGGGTCGCGAGCGTTGCCTGAATCTCATCGCGCGGCATGTAGCGTACGCTGTCGTAGCCCAGCTTCTCCTGCAGCGCCTGGAGCTCCTGGCGCAGCTCGCGGTCGTGGCGAGGCTTCACCGCCGTCAGCAGGTGGCCGTCGACCCAGTCGCAGTCGATGCGATGGCGGGCGATGAGCTCGCGCATGAGCGCGAGCCCGTCGACGGAGATGTCCCAGACCGCGCGCGCCGCCCCCGGGCCGATGAGCTTCGTGAGCTTGGCCTGCCCCGAGGCCACGCCAGGGAGCGCCTGGGCGCCGCTACGGCCGGAAGCCCCCCAGCCGATCCGATGCTGCTCGAGGAGCACCACGGAAAAGCCCCGCTCGGCGAGGTGCAGGGCCGCCGAGCATCCTGCGATGCCGGCGCCGACCACGCAGATATCGCATTCCACGGAGCCGGCGAGCGGGGCCCGCTCAGGCACGGCCTGCGCCGATGCGGCGTAGTAGGAGGCGGCATGCGGGGCCGACAGGGGACTCTCGCGGTGAAACATTATGTAAAATATATAGGCGATCGGGTGGCGCCGGCAGGATAGCCAGGGTATGGCGCGAGCGGCAATCGAGCGGGGCCGTGGCAATGGCCGTCCACGGTCGGCGGGGCCCCCTCTGAGACCCGCCTGCGCACGCGCTCGCTGAGATGCACCGGTGCTGCTTCGCTGGCAGCACCCCTTTGGTCTGCTGTGGTCTAATGGCCACCCCCATGTCACCGGCTCGCCCCCTCATCGGCATTCCCGCAGACCGGCGGATTCTCGGCCTGCACCCCTTCCATGCGGTGGGCGAGAAGTACGCCCGGGCGGTGCTGGAGGCGGCGGACGGCCTGCCGCTCCTCATCCCGGCGCTGGCCGAGGAGCTGCGCCTCGATGAGCTGCTCGAGCGCCTGGACGGGCTTCTTTTTACCGGCAGCCCGTCGAACGTCGAGCCGCGCCATTACGAGGGGCCCCCCAGCCATCCCGGGACCCTGCACGATCCGGCACGCGATGCCACCACACTGCCGCTCATCCGCAAGGCGGTGCAGTCGGCGGTTCCGGTGCTTGGCATCTGCCGCGGCTTTCAGGAGGTCAACGTCGCCTTCGGCGGCAGCCTCCATCAGCGCGTTCACGAGGTCCCCGGGCATCTCGATCACCGGGACGACGAGCGCCTGCCCCTCGAGCAGCAGTACGGACCGGCGCACGAGGTCATCCTCGAGCCGGGCGGGCTGCTGCGCTCGCTGGCCGCCAGCGACCGGTTACACGTCAACTCGCTGCACTGGCAGGGCATCGAGCGCCTCGGCCAGGGGCTTGCGGTGGAGGCGCGCGCGACCGACGGGTTGATCGAGGCATTCAGAGTCGAGGGCGCGGAGCGGTTTGCGCTCGCGGTGCAGTGGCATCCGGAGTGGAAGGTGATGGACAACCCGATGTCTCGCGCCCTGTTCGCGGCTTTCGGCGCGGCGTGCCGCGAGCGCGCCCGGTCCAGATGAGGCGAGCAGCATGGTGAGCGAGATCCGGCAGTTCTTCCGTGACCACGGCATCTCGGAGGTCGAGGCCATCATTCCCGACATGGCCGGGATCGCCCGCGGCAAGATCATGCCGGCGGAGAAGTTCGCCGAGGACGGCGGCATGCGCCTGCCCGAGAGCGTCTTCCTGCAGACGGTCACGGGCGACTACCCGCCGGACACCGGTGCGGCCATGAGCCCGGCGGAGATCGACATCGTTCTCAAGGCCGACCCGAAGACCGTGCGGCGCGTGCCCTGGGCGGCGGAGCCGACCGCCCAGGTGATCCACGACTGTTTCTACTCCGACGGCCGGCGGGTGACCATGGCCCCGCGGCACGTGCTGCGCAACATCGTCGAGCTCTACGCCCAGCGGGGCTGGGAGCCGGTCGTGGCGCCGGAGCTCGAGTTCTACCTGGTCGAGCAGAACAAGGACGCCGACTACCCGCTGCGGGCGCCGGTGGGCCGGTCGGGCAGGGCGGAGCCCGGACGGCAGTCCTACAGCATCGCGGCGGTGAACGAGTTCGATCCGCTCTTCGACGACATCTATCAGTTCTGCGAGGACCAGGAGATCGAGATCGACACGCTGATCCATGAGGACGGACCGGCGCAGATGGAGATCAACCTCATTCACGGTCCGCCCCTCGACCTCGCCGACCAGGCATTTCTCTTCAAGCGCACGGCGCGCGAGGCGGCGCTGCGCCACAAGATATACGCCACCTTCATGGCCAAGCCGCACGCGAAGGAGCCCGGCAGCGCCATGCATATCCATCAGAGCGTGGTGGACGTGAAGACGCGGCGCAACATCTTCAGCAATCCGGACGGCACCCCTTCGCCGCTCTTCTTCGCGCACATCGGCGGGTTGCAGAAGTACCTGCCCGCGGCCATGGCGCTCTTCTGCGCCAACGTCAACTCCTATCGCCGCCTGACCCGGTACCTGTCGGCGCCGATCAACGTGCACTGGGGGTACGACAACCGCACCGCGGGGCTGCGCGTGCCGATGTCCGGGCCGGAGGACCGCCGGGTCGAGAACCGCGTGGGCGGCGCCGACGCCAATCCCTATATCGCCATCGCCGCATCGCTCGCCTGCGGCTACCTCGGCATGGTCGAGGGGCTGCAGCCGAGCGATCCGATCACCGGCAGCGCGCACGAGCTGCCCTTCGGCCTGCCGCGCTCGCTGGACGAGGCCCTGCGGGAGCTGCGCCAGAGCGAGCCGCTGGTGAAGCTGCTCGGGGAGCCCTTCGTCTCCGCCTTCACCATCGTCAAGGAGGCCGAGTACGAGGTCTTCCTGCAGGTGATCAGCTCCTGGGAGCGGGAGCACTTGCTGCTCAACGTCTGACGATGCGAGGCTGCCCGACGCCGGGCCGGCGCGACCCGCGGCTCGCCGCCGCCACCCAACCTCCGATCGGAAAACACACATGACACGCAGACTGCTGGGCATCGACGTCGGGGGCTCCTTCATCAAGGCGGGTGTGGTGGACGTCGACGCCGGGCGCCTCGAGGGGGAGATCATCTCCGCGCCGACGCCGCAGCCTTCGGCCCCGCAGGCCATGATGCCGACCATCGCCTCGCTCGCCGCGAAGCTGCCCGCCGCCACCGGCCGGGTCGGGCTCGCGTTTCCCGTCGTCGTCAAGAACGGCCGGGCCCGCACCGCCGCCAACATCGACCATTCCTGGATCGGGGCCGACGGCTCGGCGCTCATCCGGCGCACGCTCGACCGCGACGCGCTCTTCCTCAACGACGCCGATGCGGCGGGGATCGCGGAGATGCGCCTCGGCGCCGGCCGCGGACACGATGGCTCGGTCGTCATGCTGACCTTCGGCACCGGCATCGGCTCGGCGCTCTTCATCGAGGGCCGGCTCTTTCCCAATACCGAGCTCGGGCACATGGAGCTGAACGGCATGGACGCGGAGAAGTATGCCTCGGCGCACGTCAAGGCCATGCTCAACCTCGACTGGCGGGCCTGGATGGATCGGGTCAACGTGTATCTGGACCGGATGCAGGCGCTCTTCTGGCCGGACCTCTTCATCCTGGGCGGCGCCATCAGCGAGCGCTTCGCGGACTTCGCGCCGCTGCTGCGCTGCGAGGCCGAGGTCCGCCCGGCGCACTTCGGCAACCAGGCGGGCGTCATCGGCGCGGCACTGGCGGCGGCGGAGGCGGATGCGTAGCAAGCTGCCCGACGTCGGCACGACGATCTTCACGGTCATGTCGCGCCGCGCGCGCGAGCTCGGCGCGCTCAACCTCGGACAGGGCTTCCCCGACTACGGCATCGACCCGCGGCTGGCGGAGCTGACGGGCGAGGCGATGCGTCAGGGTCACAATCAGTACGCGCCCATGGAAGGCACCCCGGAGCTGCGCGAGCGCATCGCGGGCCGGCTCGGCGCGGGTTACGGCGGGGACTTCGATCCCCAATCGCAGATCACGGTCACCCTCGGCGCCACCGAGGCGATCTATTCCGCCGTTCAGGCGGTAATCGGGCCGGGGGAGGAGGCCATCGCCTTCGATCCGGCCTACGATTCCTACGAGCCGGCGGTGCGGCTCGCAGGCGGACGCTGCATCCGGTTGCCGCTGATGCCTCCCGATTTCCGCTACGACTGGGAGCGCGTGCGCGGCGCGGTCACCGCGCGCACCCGGCTGATCCTCTTCAACACGCCGCACAACCCCGCTTGCACCGCGGCGACGGCGGCGGACCTCGAAGAGCTCGCCGCGACCATCCGCGGGCGCGACATCGTGGTGCTCTCCGATGAAGTCTACGAGCACGTGGTCTTCGATGGCCGCGCGCACGCCTCGGTGCTGTCCCATCCGGAGCTGCGGCAGAGAAGCTTCGCCGTCTTCTCCTTCGGCAAGACGCTGCACGCCACGGGTCTGCGCGTCGGCTACTGCGTCGCGGCGCCACCGCTCACGAGCGAGCTGCGCAAGGTTCATCAGTTCAACACGTTCAGCATCGCCAACCCCCTGCAGCATGCCGTCGCGGCGTATCTCGGCGAGAGGCCGCAGACGGGGCGGGAGCTGCCTGCCTTCTTCCAGGCGAAGCGCGACCGGCTGCGCCGGGCTCTCGCGGGCTGCGGGTTCGTGCTGCCGCCCGCGCACGGCACCTTCTTCCAGCTGCTCGATTTCGGCGCGCTGCTGCCGGCCGGTGACGTGGAGTTCGCCGAGCGCGCGCTGACCGAGGCGGGAGTGGCCACCATCCCGCTCTCGCCCTTCTATGCCGTGCCCCCCAGGCTCTCGGTCGTGCGGCTGTGCATCGCCAAGCGGGACGCGACGCTCGATGCGGCGGCGGAGCGCCTCGCCGCGCTGGCCGCGCGGCTGAGCGGGGGAGCATGAGGCGGCGCGGCACGAGGCGCGAGCCATGAGCTTGCGCGTCACCCTGGTCCAACAGGCGCTCGCCTGGCAGGACCCGGCGGAGAACCGCAGGCGCTTCGAGGCGCTCCTCGCGCCGCTCGCCGGGGAGACGGACCTCGTGATCCTGCCGGAGACATTCACGACCGGCTTCACCATGGAGGTGGAGCGTGCCGCCGAGCCGCCGGGCGGACCGACTACGGAATGGCTGCAGCGGCTGGCGGAGCGATTGGACGCGGCGGTGACGGGCAGTGTCATCGCCGCGCAGGAGGATCGTTACTACAATCGCCTCCTGTGGGCGCAGCCGGGCGGAGAGCTGCGCCATTACGACAAGCGGCATCTCTTCCGCATGGGCGGCGAGCACGAGCACTTCACTCCCGGCCGCGCCGCGTGGGCGGTGCAGTGGCGCGGCTTCAGGATCTGTCCGCTCGTCTGCTACGACCTGCGCTT
>DAHUXV010000113.1 GCA_027306985.1 Gammaproteobacteria bacterium
CGGCAGACAGAGCACCTTATCGGAGCGTACGCCCACGAGGCTGCACTCTTGGTGGCCCGAGGCGCGCAGGTGGTCATTTTGCCGGAGAAGATCGGCACCATCGTGGACCCTGCATCCCAGGCCGTCGATTCCCGGTTGCAGACTGTGGCAAACCGCACGAATGCGACCCTCGTTGCCGGTGTAGTTCACGTTACAGCGCACCGCTCGTACAACGAAGCGCGCATTTATTCCCCAGGCGGCGCCGTGCGCGAGTATCACAAGGAGCATCTTCTGGTTCCATTCGAGTCGCGCTTTACTCCCGGGAAACGACTCGTCACCCTCAAGCGCCCGTCGGGTCTGTGGGGGATCGAAATCTGCAAGGATATGGATTTCACCGGGCTCTCACGTCGCTACGGTCAGGCCGGAGTCGGCTTGATGTTGGCTCCGGCCTGGGATTTCCGCGCCGACTGGATCTATCACGGTCACGCCGCCCTGATGCGAGGCGTGGAGGATGGCTTCAGTGTAGCGCGTGCCGCCAAGGACGGGAGTCTCTACGTCAGCGATGACCGTGGTCGCATCCTGGCCGAAGTCATGAGCGATTCCGCACAATTCGCGACGCTCTTGGCGGAAGTGCCCGTGGCTCACGCGGTGACGCCTTACCTTCTGTTCGGCAACTGGTTCGCGTGGCTTGCGTTGATCGGGGCTCTGGCGACGATCCTTCGCGCATTGCGGCGCACCCAGCCAATCACAACTCACTGAATCAACCCCTGCGTACCCTCGGGGGGCAAAGAGCCATTGACCATTTTTTATCGGGCCGGCCTGTGGCCCGGTCAAAGTCGATCTCACGTGCATCGGATGCGAAAAAGGCTTGGGACGGTGTGGCATCTGTCGCTCCTGCTCAATGCGATTGCCTTCGTCGACCCAACAGGAATTCACGTCTTTTGTGTATGTCCTATCATCTGAGGTCTCTGGTGGGTTGATTTTGGTGACGATAGTGTTTGTGGCTCCATGTGCTATTGCGGCGACCATCCTTGCGGCTGTCCGGCCGCATCAATGCAGCGACATGAGGGATTATGGGCTCCGTACGGTGCACAAAATGTATGTACATTAACTGCGGCGTTTCAAATCAACCAACCCGCAAGCAGACACTCGGGACCGTCAAGACATGGTCGCAAACGGAAGTCGATCGCGTCTGATCGGACGGATGCATGACTGTGAGTGTTCGGTCTTGGGCATCGCCAAGAACAGGGCAACACGAAAACACGTCTCGGTCGCCGCCATTCGCGTGTGCGGCCGGATTGGCGTGTGCCTCATTCGGTCTGCAGCGACCGGCTGGCACCCGCGGCCCAGCACCCTGCGCGGCTCGCTGGGCGCCTGGCACAAAGCGGCGGAACGCCGAGGTCCAGTGCACGGCGATGCTCAAAGATTTGATGGTGCCCGAGGTCGGAGTCGAACCGACACGCTTTTAAGGGCGGCGGATTTTCATCCCGCTGCGGCTTTCGCCGCCCCGCGCGGTCAGACCGCGGGGTTCGTGGGCTGGAGCACGCCTTCACCGTAGCCTTGCGGCCTTAGGTGCCCGCCGTCTGCTCTCTACACCTTCCCCGGAGTCCTCCGGGGCTTGGCTCGGCATTAGCTCGAAGCGCACCGCTTCAGGGCCTCTACCGACTTTGACGGGCTTCACCCTGGGGATTTCTCCCCGGGGGCTCAACTGAAATGGTCTGAGTCCGCTGCGTCTACCAATTCCGCCACTCGGGCACGAGGGTGCAAGTATAGGGGGTGCGCTCATGGGTTGCGACCTTTGGCGCCGCTCGCGCATCTAAGCATCCTGTGAGCCGGCTCGCCGACATTCCGATATCCGAAGAGCTGATCGCGCGGGCCCGCTGCGGGGACGAGGCGGCGCAGGCGGCGATCTATCGGGCGCTGGCGCCGGCGGTGTTCGCGCTCATCCGCAGGCTGGTGGGGAACAGGGCCGTCGCCGAGGACCTGTTCCAGGACACGCTGATGGCCATGTTCCAGCGTCTGGGGGACTTCCGGGGCGAGGCGCCGCTCGGCGCCTGGCTGCGGCAGATCGCGGTGACGCGGTGCCTGATGTATTTGCGGTCGCCGTGGCATCGCGCGCGGCTCCATTGGGATTTCGGGGACGAAACCCCGCTGCACGCCACGATGATGCCTGTGGCGTCAGCCGCCTCGGCTGATGCGCTGGACGTCGAGCGCGCGCTGGCGAGCCTGACGCCGGTCGGGCGTGCCGTGGTTTGGCTGTTCGAGGTCGAGGGATATTCGCACGAGGAGATCGCGCGACTGTTTGGACGCTCGGTGAGCTTCTCGAAGTCACAGCTTGCGCGCGGGCTCGCGCGGCTGCGGCTGGACCTGGCCCCGCAGGAGGATCAAGAGGCATGCACTCCGATCTAGTCGAGAAAATCATCGCGCGGCGGTTGGGCACCCTGGCCGATCAACCCGCTGAGGAGCCTTACGGCTGGGCCGAGTTTCGGCGCAGGCGGGATGGCGCGGCGTCCACCAGACGCATGGCGCCGACTCGCCTGGCGCTGATGGCAACCGCTGCCGTCGCTGCTGTGCTCGTGGCTGGAGTGGCTTGGGTCCATTGGCATCGCCAGCACATCCCGGCTGCGTCGTCCGTCTCCACCGTAGCGCGTCTCGACGCGAGTGATGGGGACGAGCAGGCGCGCACACGGGCCATCGAAGGGTGGCTCGCGGCGCTGCCGCCCGATCCGGTGGTCGTGCGGGTGGGCGCACACGCGGCCGTGACCAGCCTCGAGGAGCAGATTGCCGCTCTGGATGACCTGATGACCGTGGAGCAGGCCGCCGGCGCAAAGTCGGGCAGGCTGGGCCCCCTGGAGCGGCAGCGGGCACAGCTCGTCAGCTCGCTCGCCCAGGTGCGGTACGCCGAGATGTTGGCTTCGACGAGCCCCTGACCGTAAAAAGAGGTCGTACATGAGAATGCATATCGGAATCCAAGCCGCCGTCCTGACACTGAGCCTGTCACTCGCGGCGGCTGTTGCGTTTGGGGGCGAAGGGCCGGCCGCATCCGCGGGACCTCCGATGTCCGCCGCTCCTGCCGGCCCTGCGGCGCCGCCGCTGCCGCCCGCTTACCCTGCCGCGCCTGCCGTGCCCACTCCTCCCAGCATCGACCAGGCCGCGCTGCAGGCCCGCCTGAATGCGGCGCGCCGCCGCCTGGAAGTGGCGGCGCAACAGATGGCCGCTCTCTCCGCGCAGATGTCTCGGCCGATGATGCAGCGCTTCGGCGTGTTCGCGGGACCGCCGCACGGCCTCATCGGCGTGCAGCTCGGCCGCTCGAAGGGTGAGGCGGGGGCGAGCGTGCGCGAGGTCAGTCCGGGAGGGCCGGCGCAGCGTGCGGGCGTGCGGGCCGGCGATCTGATCGTGGCGGTGAACGGCAAGGACGTGCGAGGCGAGCGGCCTGCGCGGCGGGTCGTCGAGCTGCTCCACGGCGTCAGGCCCGGCGACAAGGTCGATCTGCGGGTGCTGAGGGGTGCCAGGACCCGCGAGTTCACCGTGACGGCGCGGCCGCTCGGGGGCGGCCTCTTCGTCGCGCGCCGATTGGCGGACATGCCGCGGCCGCCGGCGCTCGAGGCGCTGGCCGCCTGGGACGGACCGCAGATCATCCGCGGCCCCGTGGCCGACATGGAACTCGCCAGACTCACGCCCGCGCTCGGCCGCTACTTCGGAACGGACACGGGTGTGCTCGTGGTGCGTGCGCCGCCCAAGGGAGCGCTCGGCCTGCAGGGCGGAGACGTCATCCTGTCGATCGGCGGCCGCAAGCCCATAGACAGCTCCCACGCGATCCGCATCCTCGCCTCGTACGACCCCGGGGAGAAGATCACTCTGGAGGTGCTGCGCCTGCACCGCAGGATCTCGATCGCCACGACGATGCCGGCGGCGCCCGCGATGCCGCGCCGGGTGCTCATGATCCGCGGGCGAGGCCTCCTCGGGCCCGGCCCGGTGATCTCACTGAGAGCGCGCGACCGGCTGCTCTGAGGCAAGCGCCGCCCGTCAGGAGCGACTGCGAGGCGGACGGGGGACCGGCGGGGCGGCGAATCGCCGTGGCGGCGGCGGTGGCATCGCCAGTACCATCCGCGCGTGCTGCGCACCGACTTCTCCTATGACCTGCCGCCCGAGCTGATCGCACAGGCACCGCTCCCGGAGCGATCCGCAGGCCGGATGCTCGTGCTCGACCGCGGGACGGGCGCCATGGCCGACCGGCGGGTCCGGGAGCTGCCGGGCTTCCTCGCGCCTGGCGACCTGCTGGTGCTGAACGATACGCGCGTCGTGGCCGCGCGAATCTTCGGCGCCAAGCCCTCCGGCGGCCGGGTCGAGATCCTTCTCGAGCGCCCCGTCGCGCAGCGCGAGGCGCTCGTCCATCTGCGCGCGAGCAAGCCCATCCGCGGCGGACTGCAGATCTCGACGCCGGGGGGCGTCCTGCAGGTGCTCGCGCGAGACGACGACCTCTGGCGGATCCGGCTGCCCATGCCCGTGCTCGATTTCTTCGAGCGCTGGGGCCAGGTGCCGCTGCCCCCCTACATCCAGCGGCAGGCGAGCGAGCTCGACCGGCAGCGCTACCAGACCGTGTTCGCGCGCGAGCCGGGGGCCGTCGCCGCGCCGACGGCGAGCCTTCATTTCGACGAGCCTCTGCTCGCGGAGCTTCAGGCGCGCGGGGTGGGTCTTGCGTTCGTGACCCTGCACGTGGGCGCGGGTACATTCCAGCCCGTTCGGGAGGACGACCTCGAGTCACACGTGATGCATGCGGAGCGCGCCACCGTTGGCGCCGCCACCTGCGAGGCCGTCATGCGGGCCCGGGCAGCGGGGCGACGGGTCATCGCTGCCGGGACGACGGTCGTGCGGGCATTGGAGTCCGCGGCCCTCGGCGCGAGCACGCCGGAAAGCCGGTCCGAGGCCCCGGCGCCGCTGCGCCTCGAGTCCTGGTCTGGCGAGACGAAGCTCTTCATCAAGCCGGGCTTCAGGTTCCGGGCGGTCGACGCGCTGCTCACGAACTTTCATCTTCCCGAGTCGACGCTGCTCATGCTCGTCTGCGCACTCGCCGGCCGCGACGCGGTCTTGCGGGCGTATCGGCATGCCGTTGAGGCTCGATACCGTTTTTTCAGCTATGGCGATGCAATGTTATTGACGACTGGAGTGAGCGCTTGAGGCCGGCTTTCGAGCGGGCCGCGACCGATGGCTCGGCCCGGACCGGCAGGCTGCGGAC
>DAHUXV010000132.1 GCA_027306985.1 Gammaproteobacteria bacterium
TCAGGCAGCGCCCGCAGCGGACATAGCCCTGCGCAACGCGCAGGTCCGCCGCGGTGACGACCAGGGTCAGGGCGCATTTGGGACAGACCGTGAACATTCAGTCGCGCGGGCGGCCGTTCCGCCTCCCCCAGAGACAGACCCAACTTTCGCGAACCCCAAAGGTGCGTATATCAAACCACGCGTCGTAGGCCCGTGTCACCTCGGCGGCCTCCCGCTCCATGAGGCCCGACAGGACCAGTTTGCCCGAGGTGTGGAGGATGTCGGCGAAGCAGGGGGCGAGCTCCACCAGCGGACCGGAGAGGATGTTCGCGAGCAGCAGGTCCGCGTCCCGCGGAATCGCCGCGGCGCAATCGCAGAGCCGGATCCGCTCGCTCAGCCCGTTCGCGCCGGCGTTGTCGCGCGTCGCGATCAGCGCTTGCGGGTCGATGTCGACACAGCTCGCGCTGCGGGCACCGAGCTGCAGCGCCGCGAGCGCCAGCACTCCGGAGCCGCAGCCGAAATCGACCACGGCGGCGCCCGCGGGCGGATGCGCATCGAGCCATTCGAGACAGAGCGCCGTGGTCGGGTGGGTGCCCGTGCCGAAAGCGAGGCCGGGGTCCATGCGCACCACCGCGGCCTGCGGGTCCTCGACCCGCTCGTGATGCGGGCAGATCCAAAGCCGGCTGCCGAACCGCATGGCGTGGAAGTCACGGAGCCATTCGCGCTCCCAGGCGCGGTCCGCCACCTCGCGCCACCGCAGCAGGCCCGGCTCGAGGCCGAGGGAACCGCTCAACTCACCGGTGACGGCGGCGCAATCCGCCTCCGCCGCGAAAAGCGCGCTGATCCGCGCCGCCGGCCACAGCCGAAACTCTCCCGGCGCGGGCTCGAGCACCGGGGCTCGCTCACGATCGTCCGCATCGGCGAATGTGACCGCCATCGCGCCACAGGCGAGGCAGGCAGCTTCGGCGTCCTCCGGCGCCAGCGGCCCGAGATCCCAGCTGACCTCGTGAAAGTTGCGCGAAATACTCGCCTACCTCAGTCCGAGGCGCCTTTCCAGGTAGTGGATGTCGGTGCCGCCCTTCTGGAAGGCGGCGTGGTTGCAGATCTCCTGGTGCAAAGGCACGTTGGTCTTGATGCCCTCGATCACCATCTCCGCGAGCGCATTCTTCATCCGCGCGATGGCGGTCTCGCGCGTATCGCCGAGGGCGATGAGCTTGCCGATCAGCGAGTCGTAGTTGGGCGGCACGTGATAGCCGGAATAGATGTGGCTGTCGACGCGAATGCCGGGTCCGCCCGGGGCATGCCACAGCCGGATCGGGCCGGGGGAGGGCATGAAGGTCTTCGCGTCCTCGGCGTTGATGCGGCACTCGATCGCGTGTCCGCGGATCTGAACGTCGCTCTGCACGTAGGGCAGGCGCTCGCCCGCGGCGATGAGCAGCTGCGCCTTCACCAGGTCGATGCCGGTGATGAGCTCCGTGACCGGATGCTCGACCTGGATGCGCGTGTTCATCTCGATGAAGTAGAACTCGCCATCCTGATAGAGGAACTCCAGCGTGCCGGCGCTGCGATAGCCGACCGCGCGGCAGGCCTCGACGCAGCGCTCGCCCATGATCCGCCGCTGGCGCGCCGTGATGCCGGGCGCAGGGGCTTCCTCCAGCACCTTCTGGTGGCGGCGCTGCATGGAGCAGTCGCGCTCGCCCAGGTGGATGACGTTGCCGTGACTGTCCGCCAGCACCTGGAACTCGATGTGCCGCGGCCGCTCCAGAAACTTCTCCATGTACACCTGGTCGTTGCCGAAGGCCGCACGCGCCTCTGCCCGGGTGATGCCGATGGAGTTGAGGAGCGAGGCCTCGCTGTGCACCACGCGCATCCCGCGGCCGCCACCGCCGCCGGAGGCCTTGATGATCACCGGATAGCAGATCTCGCGCCCGATGCGCAGGTTCTCATCCGGGTCCTCCGACAGGGGGCCGTCCGATCCCGGGACGCACGGCACCCCGTGGCTCTTCATCACCCGAATCG
>DAHUXV010000136.1 GCA_027306985.1 Gammaproteobacteria bacterium
CGAAAGAGCGGCTCCTCGACCTCGCGCAGCACCAGCTCGTAGAGATCCGCGGGCCGTGAGCCGTTCAGGCTCGTGAAGTAATCGCTCAGCGCGCGCTCCGCGTGGCTGCGCAACGGCAGCAGCGGCCGTTGCGGCAGCAGATCGTTCAGTGTGCTCCCGTTGAATCTCGCGCCAGAGGCGTCCCGCTGCCGACCCCTCTTTCTCTCTGTCATAGATGCCTCTTTCGGGGAGCGGCGAATCATAGCATGCGCTCTCGCGCCGACTAAGGTCCGTGCGCACACGCCACTTGGCCGCCGCGCTGTCGCAGGCAGGCATCGATCTCGAAGCCCACCGCCTGCGGACCCGGATCGACGAAGACCATGGTCGCATCCACGCGGCTGCCTGCGGCCAGGAGCGCGCCCGGCGCGACGGACGAAGGCAGGTAAGCGCTGGGCGGCACGTCGCGTGCAGCAATCCGATTGCCGAACCTGTCCTGCAGCGTCACTCGCAGAAGCGGTAATGGCTGCGCGCTGCTCGCGGAGTTCTTGACGCTTGCGCGGACGACGATCTCGCCTGCTGCCGCACCGGCAACAGATGCGCCGAGCTGACGCACGTCATACGCGTGGACGTTCCATCGCGGAGCAATCTTCACGCCCAGCGCGGAGTATACGGTGGTCAAAGGCCCGCTCAGCGCCGGATAGCCAGCCAGGGCGTCCCGATAGTGATTGACGATCTGCAGCGCCAGAGCGATCGCCAGCGCGCCGGCTCCGAGCCTCCATGCGAGCGCCGCGCGCGGGCGGCGAGTCTCGAGCTCGAAGCCGCCCTCGGACGGCTCCGGTGGAGTGTTGGTGTGCTGCTGCGCGTCCGCCGCAGCCGCGGCAGCCGCTGATTCGGCGCTCTCAGCTGCGGCGGCCGGACCGGGAGGTGCCGGCGCAGGCGGCTCCTCGCTGGCGGCAGTGCTTTCGCGAGCGGCGGCATCGTCAGCCGGCGCGGATGCCTCGGGTGTCGGTGCCGCAGCAGCTTCCTCGGACGCCGGCTGCTCTTCCTGAATGGTCGCGCCGGGATCCGGCGGGTGCGGCTCCGCATCGGGCTCCGTCTGGTCTTGCGGCTCGGCGGCCGCCGTCTGCTCCGAGATCTCGAGCATGCTGGCGTCGAGCTCGATCTCAATCTCGCCGGTTTCCTCGAGCGCGGACGCCAACGGGGATGGTTGCTGCGGCTCAGCCTGCTCAGGCGCGGAGGGTTGCTGCGGCTCAGGCTGCTCAGGCGCGGAGGGTTGCGGCGACTCAGCCTGCTCGGGCAGCCCGGCGGCGGCCGGTTCCGGCTGCGGCGCCGCCGCAGCCCCGGGCCGCTCCTCCGACAGCCGCGCCAGCGCATTGAATACGCTCAGGCAGCGCCCGCAGCGGACATAGCCCTGCGCAACGCGCAGGTCCGCCGCGGTGACGACCAGGGTCAGGGCGCATTTGGGACAGACCGTGAACATTCAGTCGCGCGGGCGGCCGTTCCGCCTCCCCCAGAGACAGACCC
>DAHUXV010000188.1 GCA_027306985.1 Gammaproteobacteria bacterium
CGGGCAGCGTGGACGACGCAGGGTGATGCGTCACGCCCAGGATCCGCGTATCGCGGAGATTCAAAGTGGCCAGACTCGCACAGCTCACGGCCGGAGCGCCCGTCGCCGCGGCGCGCGCGCGTCCGGGATGAGCCATGACGAAGATGAAGAGCCCGAGCGACAGCCACAGCGCGCTGAACGCCGGCAACCTAGCAAGTGAAGATCGGCAGCTCATATAAATACCCCCGGGGCGGCTGACCCCACCTACCCGCCATCACGTCTCATCGGCGCCCAAGCCGGCTCCGGCACGTCACCATCGCCGCCCTACTCGCCCATCCGGATACGCAAGGTGACATACCACTCCCGCGGCGCGTTGTAATAGGCGTCTATGAAGCCGGCGGCGTAGTTGGGCTGCCCGGACATGATATAGCGGTCATCGGTGAGGTTGGTCCCACCGACCGCCACATCGTATTCCCCGGTCGGGGAAACATAATGGATCGACGCGGCCAGATCACGCGTGACGGGACGCCACATCTGCGGGGTGTTCAGCGAGTCGTTGAACATGCCCGTGGTGTACGTGAACACCGGGATGAAGCGCAGCTCCGCCTGGTCGGCCAGCACGTACGTGTAGGTCGGATCGAAGGTGAACTTCCACCGCGGCGTCTTCGGCAGCTTGGCCTCGAGCGGCGAGCCGCCGAGACTGATGGTGCAACCGGCCTGCGCTCCGCCCGGACACACCGTGGTGCCATCGGGCAGGGCATACTCCGGGATATTCGCCGCGGGATTCACATAAGTGTAGTAGGCATCCAGATAGGATGCCGAGCCGTTCAGCTCCAGGCCCGTAGCTGCGATCAGCGACTGCGCCTGCAGCTCCCAGCCGAGGATCTTGGCGTTGCCCGCGTTGACGAGGGTCGGCGATGCGCCGTGCTGCACGTTGAGCTGGATGGAATTGAAGCTCGTGTCGAACACGTCGGTATTGACGATCAGATGGCGGTCGAACCAGGAGGACTTCAGTCCGAGCTCCCAGGCCTTGGAGGTCTCGGGACCGAACTCCGCCTGCTTGGGCGAGGTGATCGGAGCGGTGAGACGGGTGGTCCAGCCGCCGGCCATGAAGCCCTTGCTCCAGCTCACGTAGGCCATGACGTCGTCGTCGAAGTGATACTGGATCCCGGCGGTCGGATCGAAGATGTGCCACTGCTGGCTGTCGGGAATGCCCGGGAAATAGCGCAGGAAGGGCTGCCCCGTGACCACCGGGTAAAGCGCCGACCCGAGCGGGAAGGAGTTGAGGTCGCTCTGCCCGCCGAGGAAGTACGCCTGCGCATCCGTGTAGCGGCCGCCGACGGTGAATCCCCAGTGCGCGGTCGGATCGTAGTCCGCGTGGAAGTACGCCGCGTAGTTGACGTTCTGCGCGTCGTTCACCACGTCATAGACCTGCAACAGTCCCTCGAAGGGCACGTAGTCGTACACGTAGCCGGATTCCTTGAAATAGTAGAGGCCGGTGACGTAATTCAGCTTGCCCTTCAACGCCCTGCCGAGCAGCTGCAGCTCCTGCGAGATCTGCCACTGGTGCTGGGCGTCGGTCACCTGGAACATCGTCTCCGGCGTGCCGTCGAGCTCGGTGCCGATCCGCCAGCGAAGCTGGCGATAGCCGGTGATCGACTTCAGGTGCAGATGATCGTCGATGTCGTAATCCCCGGTCACCGAGAACCCGAAGATGTCGCTGTGCGCGAAGTTCGGCCCGTTTCCGTAGGTGGTGTCGATATTGCCGGTGTCATTGGCGGCGCTGTTGAGGTAGATGCGCGGGTTGCTCGAGCCGAGGTAGGCCGTGCCCGGATGATCGGTGTAGTTGTACGGTCCCGGGGGCCCGCCGACGTAGCCCGCGCCGAGGAGCGGCGCTCCGCCGACCGACAGTCCCGGCACGTGGGCGCGCGGCTGCGAGCAGTTGCCGCCGAACAGGGCGTTGTTCGCGGAGCCGACCGGGAAGATCGGGCCGATGCCCGGGACTGCGGTCGCCGCCGCGATCGCCCCCGGCAGGCTTGCCGCATCGTTGCCGATGCACAGGTTGTAGAGGCTGGAGAACGTGGAGGACAGCAGGTTGCCGGAAAAGGTCCCGACCACGACGTTCGGCATGGCGGACTGGTTCTCGTGGGTCCAGTCGCCCGTGAAGGTGAATTTCAGCTTATCGGTGGCGAGCCACAGCATCTTCGCGCGCATGCTGGTCACGCCATCGCCACCGTAAGTGCCGCCGGTCGTGTAGCCGGGGGGCTCGGGATAGGCGGTCTGCGGGTCGGTTACGTAGGGCGTCTGCGCATAGGGCGAATTCGCCGGATACGGAATCACATTCTGCCAGCCGTTCTGGTTCTGACTGCTGAATGTGACGCTGGAGAGCAGCTCGTGCGGAATGATCGGGATGTCGGCGGTGAAGGCCCAATCGCGCCGGTCGAAGCTGCCTCCCGTGGCCTCCGCTATGAATCGCGGCTTCTCCCCGGGGGTATGCGTGATGATGCTGATCGCCCCGCCGATGGTGTTCGCGCCGAAGAGCGTCCCCTGGGGGCCTTTGGCGATCTCCACCCGGGAGACGTCGAGCAGATTGACGTTCGCGCCCACGCTCATGCCCAGGTAGACCCCGTCGAGGTACACGCCCACGGCGGGATTGATGTTGATCGCGAAGTCGCTCTGGCCGATGCCGCGGATGGAGGCCGACAGCACCGAGCTGTCGCCGGAGAATGGCGCGCCACCGCTCAGGGTCACTCCGGGGGTCTGCTGGGAGAGCTGCGCCAGGCTGGTCAGCCCCTGCTCCTGCAGCTGCCGGCTGGTGAACGCGGATATGGCGATCGGCACGTTCTGGATGTTCTGCCGGCGCTTCTGCGCGGTCACGACCACTTCCTGCAGCTGCGGCTGCGCCTGCGGCTGGCGCGGCGGCTGCGGCGGCTGAGCCGCGGCGATGCCCCATGACAGCGACAGACCCAGTCCGCATACGGCGAGCAACCGGGCTGGTTCTGGACGCGTATGTTGCCTCGCATTCATCGCAGTGAGACCCCTCTCGGTGAACAAACCGCCCAGGACGCGCAAGTCGGTGGAGGCTTCCGGGACACGGCTCATGCCGCGATTCGTGGAGTTCATCTTCGCCCCCGGAGGCGAGACCTGTTGCTCGCCAGCCACCGCCGTCGAGAGATACCATACGCTTCCGTATTGAGCGGAGTCAATACGATGGCGTATGGTCAGTGGCCGGGCGGGCGGCAGTCCGGCGCTCCCCGGCTACGGGAGCGGACGGAAAGGTGCGGGAAGGTTGCGCCAGTCAGCGGGCGGCGGGCTTGGCACCCCGGCGGGACGCCGGGCGCGATACCAGTGCGGCCTGGAACTGCCGCGCCAACACCCGGCGCTCCGGAGCGTCGAGATCGCGGCGCAGCGCGAGATAACGGATGCAGGCGTAGGTCTGATGCGCGCGCAACACCGCCTCGTCGTTGCCGAAGCCCATTTCCAGGAAAATCTGCGCGATGTGCGTGACGCGCTCCCGGTCGACGCGCGCCGCCGCCCGCATCGCCTGGGAGGACCGCCGCGCCCACCCGAGAATGGCGATCTCCAGATCCGCCGCGCGAACCGCGGCCGGTGAACGGAACGGCAGCTGCAGGTACCGGAGCAAGCGCTGGTCCGCCCGGGGCTCCTCCTGGTCGAGCCGTTCCTGGATCCCGAAAGTCGCCTGGTCCGCCCACTGCTCCAGGACCGCCTTGAGCAGTTCCTCGCGGGTGCGGAAGTGCCAGTAGAAGCTTCCCTTGGACACCTTCAGCGCCACCGCGAGCCGCTCCACACGCACCTGCTCGACGCTGCTGTCGACCATCACTTCGATCGCGGCGTTGATCCAATCAGCGCGTGTCAGGCGGCTGGAGGCGGGTGCGCGAGACTTTCTGCTGGCCATTGGCCGACTCCAGGGGTGTCATCCCATTCAGGCCGGCGATTCTATACGCATGCGACTGCGGTCGGTTGGACCGGCCTCAGGGCGAGCGCCACGCCGAACACGGTAATCGTTCCGGCGGCGGCGACCCGCAGCGGCCCGGCGGGTCCGTGGCGTGCAACCAGCGCACCGGCCACCACGGGAGCCCGGAATCCGCCCACCATCTCGCCCGCCATGGTCGCAATACCGACCGCCGACGCCCCCATCTGCTTCGGAACGCTCTCGGTCGGTATCGATACGATGCACACCGCCGCGATCGCCTGACCGCCCTGTGTCAGGAACAGCACCACTGCGAGAGCGCTCGGCGTTGCGTACAGCGCCGGCGTCAACAGAGCGAGGGGCCGGCCGACCTCCGGCCGGACCATACGCTCACGCATCGAGGAGTGTCAATACGGCTACGTATGGTGGTGTCGAGCGAGGCGGCGGCCGCCTACGCGCGCACCGCGCCGGTGATCTCGGTCGCCACTTGCTCCAGTTGATCGCGCACCCAGACGTGCGCCGGATCGTCGTGGCGGCGGCGATGCCAGACCGCGTACATCGACACCTCGGGCGCGCTCAACGGCAGCGGTGCGACGCCGAAGCCGCCGAGCGCTCCCAGGCGCAGAAGCGAGGGCAGGCTCGCCAGCATGTCCGTGCCGCTCAGGAAGGCGCCGACGCCGCCGAAGTTCGGCACCGCCACGCCGACGGCGCGCGCCAGCCCGCGGGCCTGCAGCATCTCGTCGAATTCCAGGCGGCGGCCGTCTTCGTAGGCCACCGTGACGTGGCGGGCGGCGAGATAATCCGCCAGGGTCGCCGGCGCGGCGCGCCGCCCGGGATCGAAGAAGCACACGTAGTGATCGGTGAGCAGGCGCCTTTGCAGAATGTCCGAGCCTTCCGGCGGACGGGGCGTGATGATCAGATCGCAGCGGCCTTCGCGCAGCATCTGCGCCGTGGGCGCCCGCGAAGGGATGACGATCAGGCGCAGGCTCTTCAGCCGCGCGGTCAAGCGGCGCTCCAGTGCGGGCAACAGCAGGTCACGCTGAAAATCGTTGGCTGCCACGGTCAGCACCAGCTCCGTATCCCGCGGAGTGAACCGCGGACGGCGGCCCAGCTGCTCGAGATCGTCGAGGAGCTGCCGCACCGGCCCGGCCAGCTCCCGGGCCCGGGTGGTGGCGGCGATGCCGCGGCCGGATTTGACGAACAGCGGATCGCCCAGGACCTCGCGCAGCCGCTCGAGGGCGTGACTCACGGCCGACTGCGTGACGCCCAGCCGGTCGGCCGCCGCCGTGACCGAGCCTGTCTCCAGCACGGCCAGGAAGGTCCGCAGCATGCGGCCGTCGATGTCGAGAAGATACGCCGGCGGGGAATTGTGGTCGCTCATGGATGCCCGGCGCCTCCCTTCGGCGCGGAGGGCGCCAGGCGCGGTCATTGTGGCACACCCGGCCGCGGCTCAGGCGGCCCGGCGCTCCATCAGCATCAGCCCCGCGGCGGTGTTGGAGATGGGGATGTGGTAATTGGAGTGGACGGTGGCCGCCTCCCCGCCCAGGGCGCCGCGCGCGGCCAGCCACATCAGCAGCTCGATGCCCTGCGTACCGGTGAGCTCGACCAGCTCGGCAATGGAGTAGCGCGCCGCCCACAGCGGATCGCCGGCCAATCTCTGCATGAACTCGACGTCGAACGCCTTGTTGATGAAACCGGCGCGCTCGCCGTCGAGCTGATGGCTGAGGCCGCCGGTACCGATCACCACCACCCGCAGGTCCTCCGGGTAGGCCTCGATGGCGCGCCCGACCGCCTGGCCGAGCTTGTAGCAGCGCATCGCCGACGGCAGGGGATGCTGCACCGTGTTGATGCAGATCGGCACCGTGCGTACGGGCCACGCCCCGCTCCCGGGCCAGAGGAGCGCCATCGGGATCGTGAGCGCGTGATCGACCAGCATCTCCTGGCAGGTGGTGAGGTCGAACTCCTCACCCACCAGCCGCTCGATGAGATGCCAGGAGAGGGGCTGATCACCCGGCAGCGGCGGCACCGTCGGGATGCCCCAGCCTTCATCGGCGTTACGGTACTCCGGTGCCGCGCCGATCGCGAAGGTCGGCATCCTGTCGAGAAAGAAGTTCAGCCCGTGGTCGTTGTAGAAGACCACCGCGACGTCCGGCTGCACCTGCGCGAGCCAGCGGTGCACCGGCGGGTAGCCGTCGAAGAACGGTTTCCAGTACGGGTCCTCGTGCAGATTGCGGGCGATGGCCTTGCCGATCGCCGGAATGTGAGAGGTGGTGATGGCGCCGACGATTCTGGCCATGGATCACCCGCCCGCCGCGACGAGCCTGGCCTTGAAGGCCTCTTTCGTCGTGCCCGTCTGCTGCGCGCCCAGGTCCTGCACGTCCAGTCCCAGAATGCCGGCGAGCTTCGCCAGATAGTAGACATTGCCGCCGGCGGCGAGCAGAGCCAGCACGTTGCGCCGGCGAACCGCATCGCGCTGCTCGGCGGTGAGGCCGTAGCGCGCGCAGTAGGCGTCCTCGTCGCGCTTGAACTCCTCGCGATTCGCCGCGGAGTTGAACGAGTAGCACATCTTGTTGAGAGCGTAGCCCTTCATCGCCTGCACGCCGTCGAAGAGCGTCGTGCCGGGAATGTCGCGCAGCGGCGGTAGCATGGGGATTTTCCTCGCCGGTGTGGACCCGGTCGCGAACAGAGTACCCACGCCCGGCCGCGCGAATAAACCTCGCGCCGCTCATGCGTGCCATGAGGCGCTTCGATCGATGGCCGCCCGGGCTCGAGGAAGCGGCTGGTCAGATCTCGTCGATCGCCGCACGGGCGATCGGCTGCGCACCGCAGCGGATCGCGGTCTCGTACCCGTGCATCCGCGGCAGAATCTGCGCGGCGTAGAACGCCGCGGTATCGGTCAGCGCCCGGGCATGAGGCGCGGAAGGATCGGCCGCTGCCGCATGGGCCGACAGTGCCCATTGCCAGCCGCCCGCCAGCACCCCGAGCGCATGCAGGAAGTGATACGCGGTGGCGCCGATCAGGTCGGGCTCGCCGGAGCACGCCTCCAGCAAGCCGTTGGCGAGCGCCAGCAGCCGGGGGCCGCCATCGAGAAGCTGCGCCCGCAGCAGCCCCAGCGCATGCGGGGGCGGCGGCAATTGCCGGGCGGCCAGGGCCATATCCTCGAGCAGGGCGCGCAGCGCCGCGCCCCCGTCCCGGATCACTTTGCGCGCGAGCAGATCCTGCGCCTGAATGTAATTGGTGCCCTCGAAGATCGGACCGATCCGGGCATCCCGGTAGATCTGCGAGATCTCCGCGTCATCGACATATCCGGCGCCGCCGTGGATCTGCACACCGAGGGAGGCCACTTCCACCGCGACGTCGGAGCACCATGCTTTGACGAGCGGCGTCAGCAGATCGACGCGCCGGGCGGCACTGGCGCGCGCGGCCGTATCGGTGCCGTGCCGGGAAACGTCCAATGTCGCGGCGGTGGTGTATGCAAGGCCGCGGGACGCGTGCGTCAGCGCTTTCATCGTGAGCAGCATGCGGCGCACGTCCGCGTGCCCGATGATGGCGCGAGGGCTGCCGGCGGCATCGCGACCCTGAATGCGCTCGCGCGCATGCCCGCGCGCCAGCTGCAGGGCGCGCTCCGCGAGACCCAATGAATGCAGGCCGACACCGAGCCGCATGTGATTCATGGTCGTGAACATGCAGGCGAGTCCTTCGTGCAGGCGGCCGACGAGCCAGCCGCGGGCGCCCTCGCGCTCGCCCAGCGCCATGGCGCAGGTGGCGCTCGCCCGGATGCCCATCTTGTGCTCGAGCGACACGGCCCGGATGTCATTCGGCTGCAGCCCGTGCCCGGCGCGCGCCGGCATCTTCTTGGGTACGAGGAAGACCGAGATGCCCTTGAGGCCGGGCGGCGCATCCGGCGCGCGTGCGAGCACGAAATGCACGATGTTGTCGGTCAGATCGTGATCGCCCCAGGAGATGAATATCTTGCGGCCGTACAGCCGCCAGCCCTCTGCCTCGGGCTCGGCGCGGGTGCGCAGCAGCGCGAGGTCCGAGCCGGCCTGAGGCTCCGTGAGACACATCGTGGCGGTCCACTCGCCGCTCGCGAGGCGCGAGGCGTACTCATCGATCAGTTCCCGGCTCGCATGCGCGCGCAGCATCTCGAGCGCGCCGGCGGCGAGCTCCGGGCACATCGCGAAAGAGAGATTCGCGCTCCCCCACATCTCGGTGACGGCGGCAGCGAGCAGCATCGGCAGGCCCTGTCCGCCGTACTCGGCGGGGGCCCCCAGCGAGACCCAACCGTCCCGGCGGAATCTTCCGTATGCCTCCACGAATCCCGGCGGCGTGACGACCCCGGCGGCCGTCAGGCGCGACGGCGACCGGTCTCCCACGATGTTGAGGGGTGAGAGCACCGCGCCCGCGAAGCGCGCTGCGCTCTCGAGCACGGGCTCGGCCCACTCGGCCAGAATCTCCTGGCAACCCGCGACGGCGCGCGCGCCCGATGCGTCCGCGGCCTGGGCGAGGGCGGCGCGCATGAGCGTGAGGGGAGCCTGGTACCTGCCGGACATGGCGCCGGACCGTGCGGCGCGCTCAGCCCAGCCGCAACGCCGCGATCGCGTTCTCCTTGAGGATCAGCTCGTGCACCTCCGGCTTGAAGCCCGCATCCTTGAAGTCATTGATCCAGCGATCGGGGCTGATCAGCGGGAAGTCGGAGCCGAAGAGCATCTTGCGCTTGAGCTGTGAATTGGCGTAGCGCACGAGCTGCGGCGGGAAATATTTCGGCGACCAGCCCGAGAGGTCGATGTAGACGTTCGGCTTGTGCAGACACACCGACAGCGCCTCGTCCTGCCAGGGCCAGGAGGGATGGGCGATGATGACGGTCATGTCGGGGAAGTCCGCCGCGACGTCGTCCAGGTGAATGGGATTGGAGTACTTCAGGCGCAGTCCCCCGCCCCCCGGCATGCCCGTGCCGATGCCGGAATGGCCGCTGTGGAAGATCGCGGGCAGCTTGTGCTCGGCGATGAGCTCATAGAGCGGATAGGCCATCCGGTCGTTGGGGAAGAACCCCTGGGTCGTCGGATGGAACTTGAATCCCTTGATGTCGTACTCCTGCAGCAGCCGCCGGGCTTCCCGCACCCCGAGCTTGCCCTTGTGCGGGTCGATGCTGGCGAACGCGACCATGATGTCGCTGTTGTCGCGGGCCGCCTCGGCGACCTCCTCGTTCGGGATCCGGCGGGCGCCGATCTCGCTCTCGGAGTCGACCGTGAACATCACGAGGCCGATGCGGCGCTCGCGATAGTAAGCGATGGTCTCGGCGATCGTGGGACGCTTGCCGGACTTGAAGTAGGCCGATGCCGCATCCTCGTATTCCTTCCAGACCTCGTCGGCCGGCTGGCGGCAGGAGACCTCGGCGTGAGTGTGCACATCGATGGCGACCAGGTCCTGTACGTTCATGACATCTCTCGCAGAGGTTGGGGGGGGTCTTGGGCGAGGCGCTCCCGGCTCCAGTCCGCCAGGGTGCGTCCCTCGCCGGCGAGCCGTGCCAGAAGCGGGGCCGGCTCCCAGTGCATGGGACCGAGCTGCGCCCGATACTTCAGCATGCCCTCGTGGAGCGCCTTCAGGCCGATCGTATCGGCGTAGAACATCGGACCTCCCCGGTACCTGGGAAAGCCGTAGCCCGAGGTCCACACGACATCGATGTCGCCGGCCCGCAGCGCCACTCCCTCCTCGAGGATGCGCAGCCCCTCGTTGAGCAGCGGGTACAGGCACCGCTCGACGATCTCCTCCCCGGTGTGCGGCTTCTGCGGCACGGCGAGCCGCGCCGCCTGCTCGCGCAGGATGGCGAGCGCCTCGGGATCGTCGTGCCGGGTCCGGTCGCCGGGCAGGTAGCGGTAGTACCCCTTGCCGTTCTTCTGACCCAGGCGGCCGGCCGAATGCAGCGCGATGTCGGCCTGGTAGTACGTCGGATCGGGCGGATACTGGTCGGCGTTCGACCGGTGCACGTTGACACCGACGTCGATGCCGGCCATGTCGAATACCGCCAGAATGCCCATGGCCATCCCGAAGCTCTCCAGCGCGGAATCGACCTGCCGGGGCGTCGCGCCCTCCAGGACCATGCGCTGGGCCTCGCGCGCATAGCCCTCCATCATGCGATTGCCGATGAACCCGTAGCACACCTTCGCCAGCACCGGCGTCTTGCGCAACAGCTTCGCCAGATCCATCGCCGCCCCGACGGTCGCCAGGGAAGTCTTCTCCGCCCTGACCACTTCGAGCAGCGGCATGACGTGCGCGGGCGAGAAGAAGTGCAGGCCGATCACATCCGCGGGCCGGCGGGTCGCCGCCGCGATTCGATCGATGTCCAGCGTCGAGGTGTTGGTCGCGAGCATGGCGCCCGGCCGGGCGACCTCGTCGAGACGGGCGAAGACCCGCTGTTTCAGCTCCATGTTCTCGAACACTGCCTCGACGATGACGTCGGCATCCCCGAGCGCCTCGTAAGCGGTCGAGCCGCGGATCAGGCCGAGGCGCCGGTCCTTCTCCTCCTCGGTGATCCGCCCGCGCCTCACCATCGACGCATACGTGTCCGCGATCGACTTTTGTCCGCGGGCGACGGCTTCCTCGCTGACATCGAGCAATGTGACCGGCACCCCGGCGTTGGCGAAGCAGACGGCGATGCCGCCGCCCATCGTCCCCGCGCCCACGATGCCGGCCCGGCGCAGCGCGAGGCCCGGGCCGGGCGCGAGTCCCGGGACCTTGCGGGTCTCCCTTTCCGCGAAGAACACGTGTATCAGCGCCTTCGCCTCGATGGTCTCCTTGGAGCGGTTGGCGATCCGCTCCTCGAGGAGCAGCCCTTCCTCGAAGGGCAGCGCGGCGGCGGCCGTGACCGCCTCGATGGCGCTGCCAGGCGCACTGCGATGCGGGAACTGGCTCGTCGCCCCCGCCTTCAGGCGCTCGATGATTTCCGGGGTGGCCGTTGCCGGATCCACCGCGCGGTCGCAGGTCCGGCGCGGTCCCGCGCCTGCCGCGAGCAGCGCTCGCGCATAGGCCAGAGCGGCCTCGGGCAGCGGGCCCTCGGCCACCCGATCGACGAAGCCCAGCGCGAGCGCCTGCGCCGCATCCACCGGCCGGCCGCTGAAGAGCAGCTCGAGCGTCTTCTCGACGCCGATCAGGCGCGGCATGCGCTGCGTGCCCCCGGCACCCGGGATGATGCCGAGCGTGAGCTCCGGCAGTCCGAGGCGGGCGCCGGCGGCGGCGATGCGGTAATGACACGCCAGCGCCATCTCGAGACCGCCCCCGAGAACCGTGCCGTGCAGGGCGGCGACGAGCGGAATCCGCAGCTGCTCCAGCCGCCGGAAGAGATCGCGGTACTCCGCCTCCTTCGGCGGGCCGGAGAATTCCCCGATGTCCGCTCCCGAGCAGAAGGTGCCGCCCTCGGCCGTGAGCACCACCGCGCGAATCCCCGCCATGCCTTCCAACTCATCGAGGGCATGGCGCAGTCCGGCGCGCACCGCCGCGCTGATGACGTTGACGGGTGGATTGCGGATGGTGACGACGGCGATGCCGTCCTCGCGGGCGAGCGAGACGATTTCCCGGCTCATCGTATTGTGACTCCTGGGAAGGGTACGCGCATGGAGGCAGTCAGACGGCTTGGAGCTTCTGCAGCAGGTCGATGAGCTCGGAACGGCCCGCCGCGCCGAGGCAGCTCGTGATTCGCCGCTCGAGCCGCTCGTGCAGGGTCATCGCCCGCGAGACGGTCTCCCGTCCGAGCGGTGTCAGCCGCAAAGTGTTCGAGCGGCGGTCCGCCGGCAGCACCTCCCGCACCGCCAGACCCCGCGCCTCGAGCGCGTGCAGCAAGGGCGTGAAGTTCGCGCGCAGGATGCCGAGCGCCGCGCAGATCTCGGACTGCGTCAGTCCCGGGTTGCAGGCGATCACCACGAGGACGGAAAGCTGGCCGGGAGACAGGCCGATCCCGCGCAGCGCCAGCTCGAACCCGGCGAACACCGACAGCTGGGCGCGCCGCAGCCGGTAGCCGATGAAGCCGCTCAGGGGACCCAGGTCCACGGCTGCGGCAGCGGTCTGCCCCGCACGGACGGCGGGCGGGCGGGCCGCCCTGGCGCGGGAATTGCGCATGCTCACGGGCGCCTCACGACGATCATGTGTTTATTTATCATAAGTAATTCTCCAGGACAACCGGCGCCTCCCTCTCACCGGGACCGCCGGCACTCCTCCGACAGCGAAATCGCCACTCTTCCGCGAGCGAAATCGACCGTCACTATTTCCGTTCCCGATGCCTCCTATCTCAATTTCGGACTTTTGGTTCCGCCACCGACAGGCTAACGTCTCCCGGCCTTCCGGGCGGCCGGCCCTTGCCGCGGACCGCCGCAACCCAATGAAAGAGTCCGATGAAGCACATGCTCGGTCACAGTGAGGCGATGCCAGCCGGCCAGGACGCGCAGGGCGAGCTCAAGCGCGCCGTGGTCGAATTCGCGCGCGGCGCCTCGACGGAGATCTCGACTCACGACGAGGCGTTGCTCGAGCCCCTGGCCGAGCGGCTGCCCGCCGGGATGCCGGTGTATGTCGCGCATACGCCGAAGTCCTCACTGGAGGATGTGATTCGTGTCGCGATCAAGGTTCAGGCCGCGGGCCTGACCGCCTCGCCGCACCTCGTGGCCCGCAGACTCCCGAGCGAGCAGGCTCTGCGAGACACCCTGGCGCGCCTGCGCGAGCATGGGATCGAGCAGATACTGCTGGTTGCCGGCGATCTCGATCGGCCCGCCGGACCGTTCCGCAGCACGCTGGAGGTGATCGACACCGGGGCGCTCGAGCAATCGGGACTGAAGCGTCTGGGGGTGGCCGGGCATCCCGAGGGACACCCCGCGGTGGGCGCCGCGGAGTTGCTCGCCGCATTGCGGGCCAAGCGGCAGTTCGCGGCCCGATCAGGCGTGGCCGTGCACATCGTCACCCAATTCGGCTTCAACCCGGCCGGTGTCTGCGCGTGGGACCGCATGCTCACCCAGGAGGGCATCGACCTGCCGGTGCACGTGGGTATCGCCGGACCGGCGCCGCTTTCGAAGCTGCTCAAATTCGCCGTGCACTGTGGCGTCGGCACCTCCATCGGCTCGCTCGTCAAGAACATGGGCGCCGTGGCCAGCATGACCGGCCTCGCCGCCGGACCCGATGAGATGCTTCTCGGGCTCATCCGGGGCTGCGCCCTTCACGCCGGCTCGCGCCTCGCGCGGCTGCACGTGTACTCGTTCGGCGGCGCGCTGGCGACTGCGGGCTGGCTGCGCTCGGTCATGGAAGGCTCCTTCGACCTGGCGCCGGATGGCAGCAGATTTGCCGTCCGCTCCTGACCCGACCCCATCGAGCTCAACCCGCGCCGCAGAGCCCCTCATGGCCAGCCCCATCATCGACAGGCCCCCGGCCCACGCAGAGCACGCCGACAGCGCCGCCAAGGTGCCGGCCGGCGCGGCGAGCCCGCCGCTTTACATCCTGACCACCTCCTGCCCGGACACGACGGGCATCGTGGCGGCGATCGCGGGCTTTCTCGCGCAGCACCACGCCAACATCACCGAGGCGCAGCATCACGACGATCCGTACACGCGCACTTCGTTCATGCGCACGGTGTTTCACGACGACGGCAAGGGGCTGCCGGGACTGGAGGCGCTCGACCGGGCATTCGCCGGTCAGGTGGGCGATCGCTTCCAGATGCGCTGGCGCTTCCATGAGGTACGGCGCCGCTGCCGCTCGCTGCTCGCGGTTTCCCGCCACGGACATTGCCTCAACAGCATCCTGCACCGCTGGAGCACCGGGACGCTGCCGGTCGAGGTGGTGGGCGTGGTCTCGAACCATCAGGACATGAGGAGCCTCGCCGAGTGGCACGGGGTGCCGTATCACTACCTGCCCATCATCGACGGGCGCAGGCAGGAGCAGGAGCGGCGATTGATCGAGCTGTTCGAGAAATCGGAGGCGGAGCTGCTGGTGCTGGCGCGCTACATGCAGATTCTCACCGCCGACGCCTGCCGCTACTTCGAAGGCCGGGCCATCAACATCCATCACTCCTTTCTGCCGGGGTTCAAGGGCGCCAAGGCCTACCACCAGGCCTTCGAGCGCGGCGTGAAGCTGATCGGCGCCACCGCGCACTACGTGACCACGGAGCTCGACGAGGGCCCGATCGTCGAGCAGGAGGTCGACCGTGTCGACCACACCCAATCGGCCGAGGACATGGCGGTGGTCGGCAGCGAGCTCGAGGCCGTGGTGCTCAATCGCGCCATCAAGTGGCACGCCGAGCGGCGCGTATTCCGCAACGGCCGCAAGACGGTGGTGCTTAAGTAAGGCGTCAGTCGATCATCTGGCGAGGAGCGGCAGAATGTTGCGGCTCACCAGCGCCTGGTTGAGTTTCGGCAACGCCGTCCGCATCAGCTCCCGATACCGGGCCCTGGCGGCGTTCAGCTTGTCGTCCAGCTCGCTCAGCACCTGGACCGACGCGTCGGTCGGCGGATAGCCCGGGTCGCCGTAGACATCGCCGGCGCCGGTGCCGATCTCGCCGTTCAGCCAGATCAGGTGCAGGTAGAGGCCGTAGGGCGCCAGATAGGTCTTCCGGTCGCTGTTGGCGAGCGCCGGCGACAGCAATTTGTTCTCCACGTCCTGGACCTTCTCGTCCATGTGCTTGATCGCCCTTAGCGTCTGGCCGTGAGCGGACTTCTTGTGCGATTTCAGCATGGCCTCGAGCGTCTGCAGCTGCTTGCGCAGCCACTCGGCCCGGTTGACCATGGCGGAGACGCTCGAAATGTCGTCCCGGATGTGGAGCAGCATCCTGACCGTGGCCGCGGTCTGCGCGGGCGTGCCCGGCGAGCGGGGGCTCGCCAGCACCTGCAGCGACTGGCTGTAGGTCTTGCCGGCCACAGTCACGCGCGCCGTGTACGTGCCGGGCGCCACCAGCGGACCCACTTCCGCCTCCTTGATGCCCCAGTGGGTGATCGGCCGCGACTGCTTGCCCATGAAGCGCAGCGCGTCCCAGACGTGCGGGTTCGTTGCGGGTGTGGTCCGCAGCTTGATCAGCTTCGGCGGCGCGTAACGCAGATCCCAGTACACGCGGTCGATGCCGGCGTGCACGCGCGCCTCGGGGTCGCGCGCCCAGTGTCCGTGCCTGTACTTCGGATCGAGGCCCGGCTTTCCGTGCGCGATGAGCTTGATCTTGCGCACGAGATGTCCTTGCGAATCCAGGATGGCGACCTCGATGCCCGCGGTCCGCTTGGCGATTTCCGCCTTCTTTTCCTCTTTCGCGCTCTCCTCGCCGCCGGTCTTCGCCCCGATCTTGGGCACCGAGCGCAGCCAGAAGTCGATGAACGCGTGGCCGCCGCGGAAGAAGCGATAGGCCGGCCGCGACTCGAAGACCCGGACCGGAGCCTGCGAGCGGTCCGCCGCCAATTGCTCGAGCGGCGCGATGTCTTCCAGCACGTAGACGCCGCGCCCGTACGTCGCAACCACCAGGTCGTGGAAATTCCTCTGCACCGTCTCCCAGGAGACGGGCGCATGCGGCAGGCCCGCCTGCAGCGGCACCCAGTTGCCGCCCGCGTCGAACGACACGTAGAGCGCGCTGCCGGTGCCGGCGAAGAGGAGGTTGGGGCTGTACGGGTCCTGCGCCACCGAGCTCACGTTGCTCGTGGGGCCGGCCGCGATCCCGTGGACGATGAGCTTCCAGCTCCGGCCGAAGTTGCGGGTCTCGTAGATATACGGCTTGGTATTGCCCATCAGCGCGAGGTCGACCGCCACATAGGCGGTCCCGGCATCGAAGTGCGAGGGCTCTATGCGGCTGACCGCTCCCCAGGGCGGCAGGCCGGGGATATTCCGGGTCACGTTGGTCCAATGGCCGCCGCCGTCGCGCGTCAGCCAGACCTGGCCATCGTTGGTGCCCGCCCAGATGAGGCCTTGGCGCACCGGCGAGGGGGCGATGGCGAAGACCACCTCGCCGTAGAACTGCCCCAGGTTGTCCTGGCGGCGCATCTTCCCCTTGTCGGGGATGCCGCCCGAAGGCACGAGGTACTTCGGATTGCGCGTCGAGAGATCGGGACTGATCACCTTCCAGCTCTGTCCGCCGTCCGTCGTCCTGAAGATCACCTGGCAGCCGTAATACACCGTGTCGTGATCGAACGGGTCGATCGCGAGCGGCGCAGTCCAGTGGCACCGGTACTTCAGGTCCTCGGGCGGCGCGTCCAGCGAATGCATGGGCCACGGGCTCACCGCGCGCGCATAGCCCACCCGGGTGTCGAGGCGGGTGATCTCATCCCCGTAGCAGGTGCTCCAGATGATGTGGGCGTCGGTCTGATCCGGATAGGTGAAGCCGGATTCGCAGCCGCCGAGAGGCTCCTGCCAGCCGGCGTTCGGCTCCCCGATGCCGCCGAGAAGCGGCGTGGCATGCGGGTAGGCCGGGCCGCGCTCGGCGTCGTCGTCCTGCATGTTGACGTACACCCAATAGGGCACCCGGTCGTCGACGGCGACGTGATACATCTGGCCGATCGGCAGCACCACGGTGTGCCAGTTCCTGGCCCCGGTGGTGCTGATCTCGACACCGCCGTCGAAGCTGTCCATGATTCGCTTCGGGTTGCGGGGATCGATCCAGATGTCGTGGTTGTCACCGCCCCAATGGATCGTCTGGAACGTCTTGCCCCCGTCCCCCGAGACATAGAAGCTGTTGCTCGCGACGTAGACCTTGTCTTCGTCGGCCGGCGAGACCGCGAGCCGGACGCTGTAGCCGGCGCGCTCCGTCAAAAGCCGGCTGTAGCTCTCGACGTGCCAGCGCTTGCCGCCGTCGTCGGAACGCCACAGCGCGCCCTGCTGCACGGTCTCCATGAGGGCATACACGCGCTTGGGATTGGACGGCGCGATCGCCACGTCGACCTTGCCGACCGGCGAATGAGGCAGGCCGTGCCCTTTGATCTGCCGCCACGTGTTGCCGCCGTCATGCGAGACATAAACGCCGCTCGACGGACCGCCGCTCGTCATGGCCCAGGGGCGGATCTTCCACTGCCACAGGCCGGCGAAGAGGATGTGCGGATCCTGCGGGTCCATCGCCAGCCCCGAGCAGCCGGTGTTGCCGTTGACATAGAGGACGTGCTTCCAGGTCTTGCCGCCGTCGTCGGTGCGCCACACGCCGCGCGACTTTTCCGGGCGCGTGCCCGTGCCGAGCGCGCAGACGAATACGTTGCGCGAATCGCGGGGGTTGACCACGATGCGGCTGATCAGTCCCGTGTCCGCGAGGCCGAGGTGAGTCCAGGAGCGGCCGGCATCGGTGGATCGGTAGACGCCGTCGCCGGGCGTGATGCCGTTACGGATCACCCAGGACTCGCCCGTGCCGGCCCAGATCACGGCATGATCGCGGGGGTCTATCGCCAGCGCACCGATCGACTGCACCGGCTCCTTGTCGAAAATCGGCTTGAACCTGTAACCGCCATCGGTGGATTTCCAGATACCGCCCGAGGCGGCGCCGATGTAGTAGACGTTGGGGTCGCCCGGCACGCCGGCGACGGCGCTCGCGCGGTTGCCGCGGTCCGGTCCGACGAAGCGGAACCTCAGGGATCGCAGATCCTTGGGGGCGATCCCGTGAGCTCCAGCGGCGGACAGCGCGCCGGCGGCCGCGAGCGCCGCGAAGGCGAGCCGTTTGATGCAGATTCGTGCGTTCACCCGAGACCCCCCAGAAGCAATGCGCAGCCCGCGGCGGATTCTAAGTCAGCGGACGCCGCGCCAGGGCCTGGCCGATCGCCCGCAGCGCCGTCTCGCGCTCCTCACCTTCCAACGGCAGCCGCGGCCCGCGCACGCGCTCGCTCCCCATGCCGACCTGCGCCTGCACCAGCTTGATGAGCTGCACGAACTTGGGCACGGTGTCCATTCGCAGCAGCGGCAGGAACCAGCGATACAGCTCCATGGCCGCCGCATCGCCCTGGCGGGCGAGCTGGTACAGGCGCACCGACTCGCGCGGCAGCGCGTTGACGAGTCCGGCGACCCAGCCCACCGCGCCCATCGCGACGCCCTCCACGAGGCAGTCGTCCATCCCCACCAGCAGCTCCAGCCGCTCGCCGAGCAGGGCGCGAATGGCGGCGAAGCGGCGCACGTCCCCCGATGACTCCTTGACCGCCTGCAGCTGCGGGTATGCCGCGGCCAGCTCGGCGATCTGCGCCGGCTGAAAGTCCGTCCGATAAGCGACCGGATTGTTGTAGAGCATGCACGGCAGCGCGGTAGCCTCGATCACCGCGGCGACGTGCGCGCGCATCTCGCGCCAGTCGGTCGAATACACGTACGGCGGCAGCACCATCAGGCCGCCCGCGCCAGCCGCTTCGGCGCCTTCGGCCAGCCTCACGGCCGCGGCGGTGGACAACGCGGCGATGCCGGCGATCACCGGTGCGCGCCCGTCCAGCGCCGCGGCGACGGTCTTCACGATGGCCACCTTCTCGTCGAAGCCCAGCGTCGCGGCCTCGCCCAGCGAGCCGAGCGAGACGATGCCGGTGCACCCGGCGTCGATCAGCTTGCGCGCGTGCCGGCCGAGAAAGTTGTGGTCGATGGCCTCGCCCTCGGTGAAGGGCGTCGTCAGGGCCGGCAGGACGCCGCGCCAGAAGGAAGCATTGCTCATGCGCACCGGGCTCCGCGCGATGTGAAGACTGGGAATCTCGCGTCGAGCCATCTATGCTGGCATCTGCCCTCACGGGACGTATAGACGGGCGTACCGTCGTATCGTGCGGAAATCGACACAATGCTCGATGGCGTGTCAGACGGGCGCCTGGCGGCGCTCATGCAGCCGGCGACAGCGGCGCCGATGACGATCGCGGCCGATGAGCTGGAGCGGCTGTTCGACGCGTTGCCGGATGTGGTGTTCTTCGTCAAGGACGACGCGGGACGCTACACGCATGCGAACCTCACCCTCGTGCGGCGACTGGGCCTCAAGCGCCGGGATCAGGTCATCGGCCGCACCGCCGACGCCCTCTTCCCGGCCAGCCTGGGCGGCTCCTATGCCACGCAGGATCGGCGCGTGCTCGCCGGCGAGATCATCGACAACCAGCTGGAAGTCCACATTTTCCCCAACCGCGCACCGGGCTGGTGCGTGACCTGCAAGCGGCCGCTGGCAGACGCGGGCCGGATCCGCGGCCTGTTCGGCATCTCTCGCGACCTGGGCCGGCCCGACAGCCGCCACCCCACTTACGAGCGGTTGCGCCGGGTGCTGGCCTACCTGCAGGAGCACTACGCCGAAGCGGTGCGCATCCAGCCCCTTGCCGAGCTGGCCGGTCTTTCGATGGCACAACTCGAGCGGCATTTCCGCCGCGTATTCCAGTTGAGCCCGCGGCAGTGGCTGATCAAGCTGCGGATCGAGGCCGCCATGCGCCTGCTGCGCACCGACCGCAGCATCGCTGCGGTCGGGCTGAGCTGCGGCTTCGCGGACCAGAGCGCCTTCGCGCGCCAATTCAAGGCGACATCCGGCATGACGCCGCGCGATTACCGGGGAATGAGGCTGGCCGAGCCCGCTGTCGCCCCGGCATCGAGGAATGTGCGATCGCGTGCGTGACGACCGGCCGGGCGCGGTGATTGGGACCGGTGCGCACCAGTGACGCGCTGACAGTGGAGGCGCGCATCGCGGCCGTTGCGGGGAGAAATCTTCGGATATCGGGGTGAGAGGATTTGAACCTCCGGCATCTGCGTCCCAAACGCAGCGCTCTACCAGGCTGAGCTACACCCCGACCGAAAGATTGCCGCCAGGAGAAACCGGTCCGGCCGCCTGGCCAGGTCACAAGCGCAACGGCGTCTGGCCGGTGTCCATGGCGAGCTGCCGACGCTGCGCTCCCTGAGCGGATGCCCTGCCAGGCCGCCATGCCCTGGTCGCGGCCGCGAAATCCCCCCGGAACGAGCTTCCCAAATCCGGGGGAATGATATGCGAGAATGCCCGCCCCCTCAAAGGGCTGATAGTGCACTCGCAATGACGGCGCAATTGATCGACGGCCGCGGCCTGGCGGCGGAGGTCAAAACCCAGGTCCGCGGCAAGATCGACGCTGCCCTCGCGCGCGCCGGTCGCCGGCCGGCGCTGGCCGTGGTCAAGGTGGGGAGCGACCCGGCCTCGGAGGTCTACGTGCGCAACAAGCGCCGGGCCTGCGAGGAGGTGGGCATCCGCTCGGTGGCCTACGACCTGGCCGGCTCGACCTCGCAGACCACCCTGCTCTCGCTGGTCGATGAGCTCAACCGCGACCCGCAGATCGACGGCATCCTGGTACAGCTGCCGCTGCCGGCACAGATCCAGCAGACCGCCGTCATCGAGCGCATCGACCCGGTCAAGGACGTCGACGGTTTTCATCCGTACAACGTGGGACGGCTCGCCCAGCGCATTCCGGTGATGCGCCCCTGCACACCCTACGGCGTCATCAAGCTGCTCGAGCACATCGGCGTCCCGTTCAAGGGACAACATGCCGTGGTCGTCGGCGCTTCCAACATCGTCGGCCGGCCGATGTCCCTCGAGCTGCTCCTCATGGGCGCCACCACCACCGTATGCCACCGCTTCACGAGCGGGCTGGACACCTACGTCAGGCAGGCCGACATCCTGGTCGTCGCGGCGGGCAAGCCCGGACTCATTCCCGGCGCATGGATCAAGCCGGGTGCCGTCGTCATCGACGTCGGCATGAACCGGCTCGACAACGGCCATCTGGTGGGCGACGTGCAGTTCGAGGCGGCCCGCGAGCGCGCCGCATGGATCACGCCGGTGCCCGGCGGAGTCGGCCCGATGACGGTGGCGATGCTCATGCACAACACCCTCGAGGCGTACCACCACCGCGGCGAGCTGGCGCGGTAGCGCTCAGGCGGGGGAGTCCGGACTCAGGCGCGGCGCCAGACGGTCGTGCCGTCGGGCTTGTCCTCGAGAATCACACCGCCCCTGGCGAGCTCGTCGCGAATCCGGTCGGATTGCGCCCAGTTGCGCGCCTTGCGCGCGGCGGCGCGCTCGGCCACCTGTCGATCGACCTCGGCATCGCTCGGACCCCGGGCCGCCGCCGCGGCGTGTTCCGCTGCCGCTCCGCCTTCCGTTGGTCCCGGCTTCGACAGCCGGAACCACTGCGCCGGCAGCGTCAGCCCGAGCACCCCGGCCAGCGAGCGCAGCTCGGCGGCGAGCCCGGCGGCGCGCCGCATGTCGTGCGCATCCTTCGCGGTATTGATCTCGCGCGTGATCGCCTG
>DAHUXV010000200.1 GCA_027306985.1 Gammaproteobacteria bacterium
GATTCACGATCTTGTGGTCGTTTCCCGCAATGTAGATCACTTTGTACCCACAGGCGTACGAGTGCTCAACCCGTTCACATAGCGGCAATCCTGGAAGCGTCGGTCAAGCAACGACTATTCGTGGAGCGCGTGAACGAAGCGGCGCTGTCGGCCATGACCGGTCAGTTGCCATTGCTGGCAGGCTCCCCCCAAAGCGGCCACTCCCACCATGGCTGGAGGGGGCGCTGCCGCGCACCAGGCACTCCCATCGAGAGGTAAACTATCGTGGAGTGGGTAGCAAGAGTCAGCTAATGGCTTGGGACCATCAATCGATAACCGTACGCTTTCGGGGAGTCTCGCAACGTGCTTCCGACAATCTCTGGACTGCGTATGCGAACCGGAAATGGCGGCGACCTAGCCGCTCAGACGGGAGCGAGACCCCTCCGCTTCGTCTAGCGCCACGCGCTATGTTTACCCTAGACGCCCCGCCGGCGCTTGGGGCTCGTGGAAAGCTCGCGGATATGTTTGCGCGGCGGTTATCCGAGCGGTTCGGTCCGATTCGGGTTGTTCGGCGAGTGATTTATCCCGTGGCATTCCTGGCATTCAAAGTTGGCGGCGTCGACTATAGCGTCGGCATTACGCGCAGAAGGCATCGGGGACCTCGCAAGGGCGAATGGTATGTACTCATTGATCCTCTTGACGCCGCATCGGGCGTAACGAATCCGACAATCGATGAACAAAGGACGTATGCGAGAGATCTCAGGCTGGTCAGCGACGAGATACATGCGGTACTATCGACTGCTCCAGGGGTCGCACGGTTGCGTTGGTTCTTTGAAGGATGGGACGTTGAGAAACCGGGTGTGGCAACTCCGCCAGAACTACCTTGGCAGGCAGGTGTTCCGGAAGCACGTCCTGCTGCGGACACCTCAGAGTGCCGATCAGTGTCACACGGTGGCTCGCCAAGACTGGGGCGCGTTTTGGCGCTTATGCAGCAACGCCCGTTTCTTTATACCCTTTTTGGACTCGTCATCGCATTTGGCCGTCTGCTGGGCATAATGATGGCGGTGGTCGGAATCTACCTCTCGATGCGCCTCCTGGTCGGACTGACTTATGGAGTGGGCTTGGCACACCTGTGGCTTAGCGGGCTGATCGGGGTCGTATGTATAGTGGGCGGCGTCTGTGCGTTCAATATGCTGATGCCTGTGTACACAGTTCAGCGAACCACGAATTGTGCCCCTCCCGATCAGCGTACCTAGAGCAGACACTGCCTCCAACGTCGCTGTCCGCGCCCTTGGGGCAGCGGCCCCCGCTCGGCCCCATTGTCCGAAGAGCGGACATCGCCGACCGGCAGCTCAGGGTCGCGAGCGGCCCTTCGCGAAGTGGATCGGCGCGCGGGCAGCTTTCTCCTTACATCCGTAAGTGAATTCGATGCGCGCGGGTATGCACGATCCTCAATCGCTGCGGCGTGTCTCCAAAGACGCCAGGGTCCCCGCATCGTCGACTTCGAGCCTGAACTCGATCGGCCGGCAGCAGACCTGGCAGTCCTCGATGTAGCTCATCGAGCCGGCGCTGAGATCGATCACGGTCTCGAAGGCCTCCCCGCAATAGGGGCACAGCACGCCGCGGGACTGCAGGCTCTGCGGCGTGGGGGCTTCCTCACCCGGCTCGATGACCGGCTCCAGGCCGTAGAGCTCATCGACATCCGGCGGGATCCCGTTGCGCGCCGGCACTACTCGCCCGCTCCCGATGCGCGCGCCGGCAGTGGCAGCCGCTCCCGCTCCGTTGCGGCGTCGGGCCGCCGGCGCTTGAGCGCCGCGCTCAGCATCATCGCCGCCGCATACAACACCACGCATACGACCAGCCACCGCAGCCACACGAGCGGCATGGATTTAACGAGATAGCCGGCGATCAGCACGGCGGGCGGACCGCCGATCGCGAAGCCGAGCGCCACGGGCGCGCTGTAGCGCCGGGTGCGCACGAAGCGGATGCCGCCGATGGGCATGAGGAAGGCGCACGAGCCCATCATGATGGGGAAAGCCGCCCGCGGATCGAGCCCGAGCAGGCTCAGCATGATGAGGCAGGGTGCGTAGAGCCCGATCCCCAGGGTCATCAGCGCGCCGAGCACGAAGTTGCCGGCCACGGCGATGACGAAGCGGGATTCCGGAAGATTCGTCGCCGCGCCGCCCACCGGCATCCAGTGCAGATTGGCGCCGACGAAGAGCAGCGCGGCGAGCGCGAGCGCGGTGCCCATGCCGACCTGGATGGCGCGGCGCGGCAGGCGCGCGACCACGCCGGCCCCGAGCCAGGCGCCGAGGATCGAGGCGGCGATCATCGTCGCAAGGAGCAGCGGATTCACGACGATCGCCGCGATGAATATCAGTCCCTCGGTCAGCGTCGGCAGGGCGTGCCCGACGTTGAGCGTCCCCGGTATCTCCTCGTCCGGAATCCTTCCGGTGAACTTCAGCGCCGCGGTGGTGGGGGCGAAGGACCCGATGCCCAGGGTGTCGAAGAAATTGGCGACGAAGCCGAGAGCGAGATCGAAGAGCCGCAGGCGCCGCACGGCCGGCGGCGCTGCATCCGCCGCAGTGCCGCGGCGTTCCTCGAGCCGGGGCCAGAGCCACACGAACCAGACCGCCACGGCCGAGAGCAGGCCGAGCAGCACGCGCGTGATGCCGCTGACGCCGGGTGTCAGGTACCCGACGACGGCGACCACGGCTATCCCCATCGCGCCGAGCAGGATGCGCAGCGCGCGGGTCATGCCTCTTTATCCGTCAATGCGCCCATTGCGGCACCCCAGGGACGTTCACCGCGTATGCTACACCGGATACGATGGATCATCGGCTCGAGTCGGCCGCAAGGGCTTCCCATGACATCCCCGCATCCTTCGGCAACCTGCTCCTGGTCCGGCGTGCTGCCGGCGGTGACCACTCAGTTCGACGCCGACCTGCGGGTCGACCTCGCCGCGACCGGGGCGGTGCAGGCCGCGCTGATCCGCGACGGCGTGCATGGCCTGGTGGCCTTGGGCACCGTGGGCGAGAACAACTCGCTGAGCGCGGAGGAGAAGCGCTCGGTGCTGCGCACCGCGGTCGAGGCGGCCGCCGGCCGCGTGCCGGTCGTCGCCGGCGTCTCGGAGCTCACCACGCCCGCCGCGGTGGCCTTCGCCCGCGACGCCGAAGCGATCGGCGCCACCGGCCTCATGCTGCTGCCGGCGATGGTCTACGTGCCCACCCCGCGCGAGCTGGAATTCCACTTCCGCTCGGTGGCGCAGGCCACGCGCCTGCCGATCATGCTCTACAACAATCCGCCCGCCTACCGCGTCAGCATCGACATCGAGACGCTGAGCCGGCTGGCGGAAGTGCCCAACATCGTCGCGGTGAAGGAGTCTTCGCCGGATCCCCGGCGCTTCACCGACGTCGTCAATGCGTGCGGCGACCGGTTCGTGCTGTTCGCCGGGCTCGACGATCTGGTGTTCGAGGGCGTCTCGCTCGGCGCGCGCGGTTGGATTTCCGGTCTCACCAATGCGTTTCCGCGGGAATCGCTCGCGCTCTACCAGGCGCTGCGCGCCGGCGATCTCGAGCGCGCCCGCACCCTCTACCGGTGGTTCATGCCGCTGCTGCACCTGGATGCCGGCCACGACCTGGTGCAGGCGATCAAGCTGGCGGAGCAGGTCATGGGCCGCGGCAGCGAGCGGGTGCGCCCGCCGCGCCTGCCGCTCGCCGGCGCCAGGCGCGAAGAGGTGATCCGGATGGTCGAGCGCGCGGCCGCGAGCCGCGACCGGCTTCCCTGAGGCCGCGCGCGCCGGCCGCCGGCACGCGGCCTGCTCCTTCCCGCAGGCCGATCGTTCAGGGCGCAACGCCAATAGGAGGACACGCTTATGGCAACGTTGAGCGGCATGAAGGTGGCCATTCTGGCGGCCGAGGGCTTCGAGCAGTCCGAGCTCACCGAGCCGAGGAAGGCGCTCGAGGAGGCGGGCGCCGAGACCCGGGTGATCTCGCCCGCCAAGGGCGAGGTCCAGGGTTGGAAGCACTTCGATAAAGGGGAGCGCGTCAAGGTCGACGTCCCGCTCGAGCAGGCCGACGCCGCGGAGTACGACGCGCTCTTGCTGCCGGGCGGGGTCGCCAATCCCGACCAGCTGCGGATGATGCCGAAGGCCGTGCAGTTCGTACGCGCCTTCTTCGAGACCGGCAAGCCCGTCGCCGCGATCTGTCACGGCCCGTGGACGCTGATCGAGGCCGGCGTGGTGCGGGGCCGGACCCTGACGTCGTGGCCTTCGCTCAAGACCGACCTCACCAATGCCGGCGCCATGTGGGTCGACCAGGAGGTGTGCGTCGACCACGGGCTGGTCTCGAGCCGCAAGCCCGGCGACATCCCGGCGTTCAATCAGAAGATGATCGCGGAATTCGCCGCGGGGCGGCGTTCGGGCAGCGTCGCGGCCGCGCGAGCCTCACCCGGCGCGTCGCCGCGCACGCACTGACGCCCCGGGGGTTCATAGCCGGCTCTCCCTGCCGTGCGGCCGGCGCGGCGGGGAGAGGCGGCGCGCGCGCGTGTTATGATCGGGCTCACGCTCCGGGTCGCGGATGGGTCGCGGCGCCGCGTCAGCCCGATCGCCGCAGATGATCCCTGTCCTGCCGCCCTCCATTCCGCTCACCCTAGGCTCGGACGCTCTGCGGCCCGCGCGGCGGCGCCGGAGTGCGGTCCGTTGATCGACGGCGGTGTCGAGATATACCGCTCCGTGCGGCGTCAGGACTGCCAGGACCGCGCCTTCATGCTGGGCGCCGTGGGCATTGGCGCCTCGATCGAGCCGCGCGGCGGGGAGTTCGTGCTCGAAGTCCCCGAAGCCGACGCGCTTCGGGCGCTGAGCCATCTGCGGCATTATGAGCTCGAGAACCGGCCGCCGCCCCCGGCGCCGCCCGCGCCTCCACTGCATGCCAACGCCTGGGTGGGCTGCGTGGGATACGCGGCCTGGCTGATCGGCGTTGCCTACGTCATCTCCAACGGTCTCGTCCGCCTCGACGCCTTCCAGACCGGTGAGCTCCACGCCGCCCGTGTGCAGAGCGGCCAATGGTGGCGGGCGTGGACGGCTCTCACGCTGCACGTGAGCGGGCTTCATCTTACCGCCAACCTGGTCGCCGGCATCTGGTTCGGCTACCTCGCGGGACGCCAGCTCGGCGTCGGCGTCGCGTGGCTGCTCATCGTGACGGGCGGAGGGATCGCCAATCTGGTGGAAGGGCTCTTCGCGGCGCCCTGGCATCGCTCGGTCGGCGCCTCCACGGCGGTCTTCACCGCCCTGGGGATGATGGCGGCCTATACGTGGCGCGAGCGCCTTCGACTCCCACAGAGTTGGGTTGAGCGCTGGGGGCCGCTGGTGGCCGGCGTCGCCCTTCTCGGCTTCCTGGGCACCGCCGGTAAGCACACCGACATCATGGCCCACCTGCTGGGCTTCGGGATGGGTCTGCTGTTTGGCGCGACAGCCGCGCTGCCCGCCATCAGCCGGCGTTTGCACAACGTCCGCCAGTGGCCCGCCGGCCTGCTCGCCATCGCCATCATGGCGGCAGCCTGGACGCTCGCGCTCAGGAGCTGAGCGCCGGCGCGTCCGAGCTTACGGCCCTTCGACCGCGTACCCCATTCGCCGCAGCGTCGCGAGCGTGCCCTGCGGCCCGAGCAGCCGGTTCATGGACTGCAGGGCGAGGGTGGTGCGGTTGCGCTCGAGCGCCTGCACCGCGGCGCTCATCCACTGCTGCTGCGCCCGGGCCACGATCGCGCGCACCCGCGCGGAGCCCGACACCGCCTCGAGGCACGGATCGAGGATGTCGGTGTCCCGCAGGCGGCGCAGCAGCGCGACATCTCCCAGGGCCCAGGCGCGGGCCCGGGCCTGCATCGGACCGAGATCGGTCTCGAGCCGCGTGACCACGGATCGCAGGCACGCGACCTCGGCGGAGTGCGGTGTCTTCGTCAGATCCCGCATCACGGCGATCGGATCGCCGACGAGGAGCTTGTCCCGATGCACCGCCACGCCGCTGTGGCGCGCGAGTGCCAGCACCGTCCGTTGGATGTTGTCGCGAGGAGTCAGATCGGAAGCGGCCAGGGCTTCGTCGTAGAGCCGCTTCGCCGCCAGGATCGGGCGCAGCTGCTCGATCCGCCGGTCCTTCGGTGCGAAGCGGCGCTTGAGCGCGCTGAAGCGCGCGTACAGATCGGGCGGCAGCACCGCGCGCAGCGGCTGGTGATCCGGATTCGTCTGCGCCTCGCGCCAGAGCGCGTAGAGGTGCAGCGCCATGAAGGGATGAAACCCGATGCCGACCGACGGCCAGGCCGGGATGACCTCCTGGGTGTGGCCGAGGAGGCGCCGGATGTCGTCGGTCTGCCAGATCATGCGCTTGGGCAGCGGCGCCACCGTGCCGAGCACCCAGAGCACATGGCCGTCCTTGCTCACACGCCAGAGCTTCGGACCGCGGTATCGGCCCGAGATCACCACCGCCCCGAGCGGGGCGACCTCGGGCGCGACGGTCTGCGATTGCGCAGGGGCGGCCGCCGACGATGCCGCGGAGAGGAGCATGACGGCCGCGAGGAGGCCGCTGACCCCGAGGGGGCGGAGCGTGCGCATTGGGGTCACGGCGAGCCGCGGAATCAGTCGTTCGTCGGCGGTGCAAGGGGCGACACCCGCGTCGTCCGGTCGTAGATGCGGGCGAAGGTGAAATCGATCCGGCCGCCCAGCAGCCGCACCGTCACCTTGAGCCGACCGTCCTGCGTCAGCCCGTAACTCTGGATGATTTCCGGTCCCCACTGCGGCCGGGTGTCGATCACGTAGTCGGTTCCTTTCCAGCCCGATATCTGCTGCGCATAGCCCTGCTGCGCGGAGACATCGCTCGGCTGGCCGGGCGTGTACTGGTTGGAGCCCGCACCGGACGCGACCGTGAAACCGCCCGCGCCCGCGGTGATCCTGAGGTAGCTGCCCTCGGGTACGCTCGACATCAGCTCATCGACCGGCGAGACATGCGGGCCCGGTCCGACGCCCATCCCGCCGCCCGGGCTCTGCTCCTGCCCCTCGCCGGACCGCCGCTCCCGCCCGCCGCGCGCTGGCCGGCCATCGCCCGGCGGGCCGTTGCTGCCACCGCTCCTCGCGGCGCCCGGCTGCGGGCCGCGCATCTTCTTGGGACCTTCCTTCCTGACCTGCGCTCGCAGCTGCTCGAGGGCTTTGCCCAGGTCATCGCTGCGCGACGGGTCGAGTCTCCAGTCCCCGGCGAGGCGAACGCCCGGGGGGGCCACCGGCGACAGCCTGCTCGACGCGCAGCCGGTCAAGAATGCGGCGGCGGCGACAGCGGCGGCGCACACGCGAACGGCGCTTCGGAATGACGGCATGGGTTGCCTGGAATGAGGGGCGAAGGGGTACCCGGACTTTTCGACCGTCGCGTACGCGCCTAAGTTCTGGATGCCGCCGCCCGCGCAGCCAACGCCTCGATCCGCTTCCAGTCCCGGGCGGCGAGCGCGTCCGCGGGGGAAAGCCAGGAGCCGCCGGCACAGAGGACGTTCGGCAGGTCGAGGTAGGTCTTGACCGATTCCTGCGTGATGCCGCCCGTGGGACAGAAGCGGGCCTGCGGGAAGGGGCCGGCGAACGACTTCAGCATGGCGATTCCGCCGGCGGGGCCCGCGGGGAAGAATTTGAAACAGTGATGGCCCGCGGCCAGGCCCTGCATCAGCTCCGAGGCGGTCGCAACCGCCGGGATATAAGGTATGGGCGCCGACGCCGCCGCCGAGAGCAGGGCAGGGGTCGCGCCTGGCGAGATCGCAAACGTGGCGCCCGCATTGGCGGCTGCGCGCAGGTCCTCGGCGGACAGCACGGTCCCGGCGCCCACCGCAATCTCCGGCACGTGGCGCGCGATCGCCTCGATGGCGGCCAGCGCCGCCGGCGTTCGCAGCGTGATCTCGACTACGCGCAGGCCGCCCCGCACGAAGGCCCGCGCCAGCTCCGGGGCGATCTGCGCTTCTTCGATGATGACCACCGGCATGACCGGTGACAGCCGCAGGATCCGCTCGATTTCCGCTCTGGGGGGCATGGCTCCGACTCGAAGTTTTGCGTACAGCCGATATCGTGCAGCAAAATGGCCCCATGCGACAGCGGGCCCTGCAAGCCGTTCTGCTGGTTCATGCGATCGAGCAGGCCGATCCGGCCGGCGACGCGCTGTCGCTCGATGACCGTGCCCACGCCAGCCGTGAGGCGGCCGACGGTCATGCGCTCCCCGCGGCCGCAGCCGCGCCGGCGCAGCTCGACGGCGACTCGGAGCGCTTCCTCGTACGCCGCGCGGACGCGTTGCTCGCGCGCCTGCGTGTCCGCTCGCCTGGAGTCGATCACATCCTCGCCGCTGCCGCGGGCCCGAGCGGTCTCGACCGCGCGATCCTGCTGCTCGGGCTCGCCGCCGGCCTCGGGGCCGCGTTCGCCGACGGCGCCCGGATCGATATCTTCGCGTATCCGCTCGTCGGACTCCTGCTCTGGAACCTGATCGTCTACATCGTGCTGATCGTCAGGACGTTCAGCGCCCAGCGGCAGGGCAGCCAGAGCGCGGTCGACGCCGCGGTCCGCCAGTCGGCGGCGGTCCGCGGCGATGGCTTTCTCAGGCGATGGCTCACCCGGCTCTATGCCAACCGCGTGCATGCGCGCGTCGATGCGCTGATCACCCATTCGATCGGGTTCAACGCGCCGCTGGCGCCGGGCCTGCGGCGGTTCGCGACCGACTGGTGGGAAGTCGGCCGGCCGCTGTTCCGCGAGCGCGCGCAGCGACTGCTGCACCTCGCGGCCATTCTCGCCGGCGTCGGTCTGGCGGCCGGCTATGCCATGCGAGGCTGGCTGCTCGGTGAGGCCGCCGGCTGGGGCACCACCGTCTTCGGGCCTGCCAGCGCTCACACGGCACTGGTGACGTTGTACGGCGCCGCGTCCGCGCTGTTCGGCGATTCGATTCCCTCGGCTCACGATCTGCAGACGCTGGCGTGGACGAGCCCCACGGCCGGCGGCGGCCCGGCGGGACCCTGGCTCCATCTCATCGGCGGGACGGTGCTGCTCTACATCGTGCTGCCGCGGCTGATCGCGGTCATCGCCACCACGCTGAGTCTCTGGCGCCGCGCCGCCACCTTGCGGGCGCCGCCGTCTTTCACGGGGTATCTCGGCGCGGTGCTGCGCACGGTGCCGGCTCCCCCTGAGCCTCCGCCCGCCGGAGCGGACGGCTGACTCAGCCGGCCGCGCTCTCGAGAAAACTCAGCCGGCGGCTGCCGGCATCCAGCCGCACGCGCGTCCCGAGCGGCACCGCCAGGTTCTGCGCGCCGTGACCGATCGGAAATCCGGCGGCGCAGGGCAGTCCCGTCGCGGCGGCCAGCTCGCGCAGCACTTGCGCGCTCGAGTACTCCGCGCCCTTTTCCTCACAGCCGATGAACTCGCCGAGCACGATCCCGCGCACCTGACGGAACACGCCCGCGAGCTCGAGATGCGTCCACATGCGGTCCAGCTGGTAAGGCCGCTCCCCCACGTCCTCGAGGAGCAGGACGGCGCCCTCGAGCGGCGCGAGAAAGGGCGTACCGAGGAGCCGCGTGAGCACCGCGAGATTGCCGCCGAGAAGCGGCCCTTCCGCCACGCCCTCGACGTACGTTTCCGCGCCGGTGAGGTCTTCGGCCGGTGTCTGCGACTCGAGGAGCTCGAAGAGTCGCGCGTGCGCCGGCGCATCGAGCCGGGACAGCTGGGTCAGGACGGGGCCGTGAACACTGACGTGCCCCTGCCGCTGCAACAGCTGATGGAGCGGCGTGATGTCGGAGAACCCGATCACCGGCTTCGCCCCGATGGCGATGCCCTCGAGGCCCGGGAGCAGCCGCAGCATCCCGTAGCCGCCGCGGGCGCAAAAGACGGCGCGAGCGCGAGTGTCGGCGAGTGCGGTAGCGAGCTCGGCGAGCCGCCGCTCGTCGCTGCCCGCCAGGTAGCGGTGCCGCGTCAGCAGTCCGGGGTCGTACTGCACCCGGTAGCGGCCGGCGATGATCTCCAGGCCGGCCTCGAAGGAAGCGCGGTCGAAGGGACTTGCCGGCGCGACGACCGTGACCGGATCGCCGGGCCGCAGGGCAGGGAATGCGCGGTAGCGTGAGGTAGAAGCGAGCATCTGACGGCGGTGCGACCTTCCTTGGCCGCATTGTCCGCCAGCTGCGCTAGCGACTCAATCCGCCAGAGCCTTCAGGTCCCGCAGCAGAGCCGCGCGTCCGCGCTCGAGCTGATCCAGCCGCCGCGCCGCATCGCGCAGTGCGGTGATGTTTTTCACCGGCGCTTCGTGCAGCCGCCGGTAGGTCGTGCGGGCAACCAGCCACTGCCGGGTGGTGGTCGCGTAGCGCGAGGCCAGATCGCGGCGCTGGGTGACGACGTATAAAGGACTGACTTGCATGACGTTCCCAGGATGCCACCCGCTGATGACGGGCGTGCGACAGTCAGGAGAGCAAGCGGCGTTCCAGTACATGATCCCAGCCTCACTCCAGCGGATTGGACCTGCGGGCGACCTGCGCTTTGCGCTCACGCAGCTGCTCGCGCCAGGCCGACAGCATGCAGCCGCCGACCACGCCCAGGACGAGTGCCAGGGCCGAAAGATTGCCGTTGTCCCGCGCGAGCGTGGTGAGCGCGCGCGGCGCCGACGTCAGAAGCTCCAGGTGCATGGATGATCCCCCGTGCGATATGCGTTGAACATAACATCGCGCGGATCGAGCCGGGGAGTCTCCGGCGCGCGACTTTCGCCCTCCGGTGAGAGAAATTCGAGGCGGCTCGCAGACGCGCTCCCGTCAAGCTTTGGTCCCCGCAAAACGCGGCCGCCGCCCGTCGCCCGAAACAACCGCTCATCGTCACGCACATTCCGCCGCGCCCGTCTCTGCTCCGCGAGGCTGCCGTCAAGATGTGCGTCCGCCTTCTCCACGCCCCTATCAAACCAGAGAGCTTGTGAATGACGGCTGAATCCACCGCGCAACACGGGCACCGGGCTGCTGCCTGGCTTGGCCGCACGGTGGGCGCGCCCCGCTGCCGGCGGCACGACCGCTCGCGCGCTCATTTCCTCACCGCGCATTCACGGCCGGCGCGCTAGTTTGGCGCCCTGTTTCAGCGGGCCGGTGCGGCTCCTGCCGCGCCAGCTCATTCGTCGCCGGGAGAGCAGGGCGTGGACGTCGTATTCATTCTCCTCATCGCGGGCCTCTACGCGGTTTCGCACGCAACCGCCTGGGCCATCGCGCGCCTCGGAGGCGGGTCGTGAGCGCCGTCTACCTCATCAGCGGGCTGCTCGCGCTCGGTCTTTTCGTCTACCTGCTCTACGCCCTCTTCGAGCCGGAGAGATTCTGACCATCACCGCCCAATCGTGGGGACTGCTCGCCCTGTTTCTGGCGGCGGTCGTGCTCTGCACCAGGCCGCTCGGGCTCTACCTGGCCAACGTCATGGAAGGCCGGCCGATCTGGCCGCTGCGCCTGGGCGCGCGCCTCGAGTCGCGGGTCTACCGTCTCTGCGGCATCGACCCGGCAGAGCAGATGGGGTGGAAGCACTACGCCATCGCGCTCCTCGTCTTCAACGCGCTCGGCGGGCTCCTCGTCTATGGCCTGCAGCGCCTGCAGTACTGGCTGCCGCTCAATCCCGAGCATTTCCCGGGCGTCGCTGCGGACTCCTCGTTCAACACCGCGGTCAGCTTCATCACCAATACCGATTGGCAGGGCTACACGCCCGAGTCCACCATGAGCTATCTCACCCAGATGGCCGGCCTCGCGGTGCAGAACTTCCTCTCCGCGGCGACCGGCATCGCGGTGGCGGTCGCGCTCATCCGCGGGCTGGCGCGCCACTCGGCGAAGTCCATCGGCAACTTCTGGGCGGACATCACCCGCTCGACCTTCTACGTTCTGCTGCCGCTCGCGTTCGTGCTGGCTCTCGTGCTCGTCAGCCAGGGAGTGATCCAGAACTTCAGCGCCTACAAGAGCGTGACGATGCTGCAGCCGGTGACCTACCGGCAGCAGAAGACCGATGCGGCGGGCAACCCGGTCGAGGACGCCGCCGGCCATCCCGCGATGGAGAGCGTCACCACGCAGGTCCAGACCCTGCCGATGGGGCCGATCGCCTCCCAGGAGGCCATCAAGGAGCTCGGCACCAACGGCGGCGGCTTCCTCAACGCCAATTCCGCCCACCCGTACGAGAACCCGACCTGGCTCTCGAACTTCCTCGAGATGCTGGCGATCGTCGCCATTCCCGCCTCGCTCACCTATACCTTCGGCCGGATGGTGGGCGATACCCGGCAGGGCTGGGCGGTGTTCGGCGCCATGGCCATCCTCTTCGTCGGACTGTTCGCGCTCTGCAACGGCAGCGAGCAGCTCGGCAATCCGCGGCTCGCGGCTCTCGGGGTCGACCAGGCGCCGAGCGCCCTTCAGGCCGGCGGCAACATGGAAGGCAAGGAGGCCCGTTTCGGCATCGCCGGCTCCACGCTGTTCGCGACCGTCGCCACCGTGACCTCGTGCGGCGCGGTGAACTCGATGCACGATTCCTACACGCCGCTCGGCGGCCTGGTGCCGCTCTTCGACATGATGCTGGGCGAGGTGGTGTTCGGCGGAGTGGGGACGGGCCTTTATTCGATGCTCATCTTCGCAATCGTCGGCGTCTTCATCGCCGGTCTCATGATAGGGCGGACGCCCGAGTACCTCGGCAAGAAAATCGAGGCATTCGAGATGAAGATGAGCGCCGTCGCCATCCTCGTGATGCCGCTCCTCGTGCTCCTCGGCACGGCCATCGCCGTGAGCACGGCGGCCGGCCGGGCGGGGGTCGCCAATCCGGGCGCGCACGGGTTCTCCGAGATCCTCTACGCCTTCACCTCCGCCGGCAACAACAACGGCAGCGCCTTCGCGGGCATCGCGGCCGATTCGGTGTTCTACAACACGGCGCTCGGCCTTTGCATGTGGCTCGGCCGGTACTGGCCGATCATCGCGGTGCTGGCGATGGCCGGCTCGCTCGCGGCGAAGAAGCGCATTCCGGTCACCGCCGGCACCCTGCCGACGCACGGGCCGACCTTCATCATCCTGCTCATCGGTACGGTCCTGCTCGTCGGCGCGCTCACCTTCGTGCCGGCGCTCGCCCTGGGTCCGCTCGTCGAGCACCTGATGCTCCGGGGACGTTGAGATGTCAGTGAGCACACAGAGCTCGAGCCCGGGACTTCCGGCCCAGCCGGAGCCGCCGCGCCATTCCCGCCGGGGCAGGCTTTCGATGTTCGACCGGTCATTGCTCGGTCCGGCGATCGTCGAGTCGGTAGCCAAGCTGCACCCACGCGTGCAGTGGCGCAACCCCGTGATGTTCGTCGTCTACATCGGCAGCATCCTCACCACCGCCCTCTGGCTCCAGGCGCTCGCGGGTCACGGCGAGGCCCCGCCCTGGTTCATCCTGAGCGTCGCGATCTGGCTGTGGTTCACCGTGCTCTTCGCCAACTTCGCCGAGGCGCTCGCGGAAGGGCGCAGCAAGGCGCAGGCGGCCAGCCTCAAGGGCCTGAAGCAGGCGGTGCAGGCCAAGCGCCTCGCCGATCCGGCCGAGCGCACGCGGGTCACGCGCGTTCGGGCCGACCGCCTGCGCCAGGGTGAGGTGGTGCTCGTGGAGGCGGGCGACTACATACCGGGAGACGGCGAGGTCATCGAGGGCGCCGCTTCGGTCGATGAGAGCGCGATCACCGGCGAATCGGCGCCCGTCATCCGCGAGTCGGGGGGCGATTTCTCCTCGGTCACGGGCGGCACCCGTGTGCTCTCCGACTGGATCGTGGTGCGGATCACGGCCAACCCGGGCGAGACCTTCATCGACCGCATGATCGCCATGGTGGAGGGCGCGAAGCGGCAGAAGACCCCCAACGAGATCGCCCTGACCATCCTGCTCGTGGCGCTGACGCTGGTGTTCCTTCTCGCCACGGCGACACTGCTGCCGTACTCGCTCTACAGCGTCATGGTGACGAAGCTCGGCACGCCGGTGACGATCACCGCCCTCATCGCGCTGCTCGTCTGCCTCATTCCCACGACCATCGGCGGCCTGCTCTCGGCCATCGGCGTCGCCGGCATGAGCCGGATGATGCAGGCGAACGTGATCGCGATGTCGGGACGGGCGGTCGAGGCGGCCGGGGACGTCGATGTATTGCTGCTCGACAAGACGGGCACCATCACTCTCGGCAACCGCCAGGCCTTCGCGCTCATCCCCGCCGCGGGCGTCACCGAGGAAGAGCTGGCCGACGCCGCCCAGCTTGCGTCCCTGGCCGATGAGACGCCCGAAGGCCGCAGCATCGTCGTACTCGCCAAGCAGCGCTTCAAGCTGCGTGAGCGCGACCTCACCGCGCTGCACGGCACCTTCGTGCCGTTCTCCGCCCACACCCGGATGAGCGGCGTGGACATCGGCGACCGCCAGGTCCGCAAGGGAGCCGCCGACGCCATCGGTAAGCAGGTCGAGGCTCTCGGTCAGCTCCTCCCCAAGGCCATGCTGACCACGGTGCAGGAGGTGGCGCGCCGGGGCAGCACCCCGCTCCTGGTCAGCGACGGCCCCCGTGTCCTCGGCGTGATCGAGCTCAAGGACATCGTCAAGGGCGGCATCAAGGAGCGCTTCGGCGAGCTGCGCCGCATGGGCATCAAGACCATCATGATCACCGGCGACAATCCGTTGACGGCGGCGGCGATCGCCGCCGAGGCCGGCGTCGACGATTTCCTCGCGGAAGCGACGCCGGAAGCCAAGCTGAGACTGATACGCAGCCACCAGGCAGAGGGCAGGCTCGTGGCCATGACCGGCGACGGCACCAACGACGCGCCGGCGCTGGCGCAGGCGGACGTGGCGGTGGCGATGAACACGGGCACCCAGGCGGCCAAGGAGGCCGGCAACATGGTCGACCTCGACTCCAACCCGACCAAGCTCATCGAGGTCGTGGAGACGGGCAAGCAGATGCTGATGACACGGGGCTCGCTCACCACCTTCAGCATCGCCAACGACATCGCCAAGTACTTCGCCATCATCCCCGCGGCTTTCGCCAGCACCTACCCGCAGCTGAGCGCATTGAATGTGATGGGACTCACGAGCCCGTACTCGGCCATCCTGTCCGCCGTGATCTTCAACGCGCTCATCATCGTCGTTCTGATCCCGCTTGCGCTCAAGGGCGTGCGCTACCGGCCGCTCGGTGCCGCCGTGCTGCTGCGCCGCAACCTCCTCATCTACGGCCTCGGCGGCATCATCGTGCCGTTCGTCGGCATCAAGCTCATCGACATGCTGCTCGCGGCCGTGCATCTGGTCTGAGGACGACATCATGAACGGAACACCGACCCACTCGATACTGCGTCCGGCCGTCAGCCTGCTGATCGTGATGACCGTCGTCCTCGGTGTCGCATATCCCCTGGCCGTGACCGGCGTGGCGCAGGTCCTGTTCCCGTCGCAAGCCGCCGGCAGCCTCATCGTCAGGGACGGTAAGCCGGTGGGATCGCGGCTCATCGGCCAGCCCGTCAGCGATCCGAAGTACTTCTGGAGCCGCCCCTCGGCGACCCGCCCGCAGCCCTACGACGGCCTCGCCTCCGGCGGCTCGAACCTGGGCCCCCTCAACCCGGCGCTCACCGGCGCGGTCAAGGCGCGTATCGCCGCCCTCGAGGCCGCCGATCCGAGCGACCACGCGCCGATTCCGGTGGACCTGGTGACGGCCTCCGGCAGCGGTCTCGATCCGGACATCAGCCTCGCGGCGGCCTACTACCAGGTGGACCGCATCGCGCGCGCCAGGCACCTGAGCCCCGGGCGCGTGCGGGCCCTCATCGCCACCCGCGCCAGGACGCCGTGGCTCGGCGTGATCGGCGAGCCGCGGGTCAACGTGCTGGAGCTGAACCTCGCCCTCGATAAGCTGAGATAATGGCGTGGTTTCCCCCCAGCGCCCGGGCCGCCGCCAGACCGGTGTTGCCCGCCGAAGGCGCGCCCCGCTGAGGCCTGCGCGAAGCGCATGACAAACAACTCGCCGGCCGAAGCCCGGCCCGATCCGGACCAGCTGCTCGCCCGCGTCAAGGCCGAGGAGGCCCGCGCCACCCGTGGCCGGCTGCGGATCTTCTTCGGCTCCTGCGCGGGCGTCGGCAAGACCTACTCGATGTTGGAGGCGGCACGTGTCGCCAAGGCGTCCGGGACCGATGTCGTCATCGGCTATCTCGAGCCGCGCGGCCGGGTGGAAACGGAGCGGCTCGCCGAAGGATTCGAGCACGTCCCGCCGCTGCCGGTCGCCTACCGCGGTATCGTCCGGCAGGAGCTCGACCTGGACGCCGCCCTGGCCCGGCATCCCGGCATCCTCCTGGTGGACGAGCTCGCGCACTCGAATCTCGCCGGCGGCGAGCCGGCGCCGCGGCACCCCAAGCGCTGGCAGGACGTCGAGGAGCTCCTCGCGGCCGGCGTCAATGTCTGGACGACGGTCAACGTCCAGCACCTCGAGAGCCTGAACGATCTCGTCTACCAGACGACGGGAGTGAGGCAGCGCGAGACGCTGCCGGACAAGGTGTTCGACGAGGCCGACGACATCGAGCTGATCGACCTGCCGCCCGACGACCTCATCGCGCGGCTCCAAGCCGGCAAGGTCTACATCGCCGACGAGGTGGCGCAGGCGGTCGAGCGCTTCTTCCGCAAGCCGAATCTGATGGCGCTGCGCGAGATCGCGCTGCGCCGTGTCGCGGACCGGGTCGAGGCCGCCGCGCGCGCGCTGGCGCCGGAGAGCGCGCGGGCACGCATCGCCGGCGACCGGATCCTGGTCGCCGTGGGCCCGGACGCGCAGGCGGAGCAGCTCGTACGCGCTGGCAAGCGAATGGCAGACGCGCTCGATGCGCAATGGACCGTCGTTTATGTCGAGACGCTGCGACTGCTGCGGCTCTCCGACGAGGACCGCAATCGCCGGATCGCCGTCTTGCGCCTGGCGGAATCCCTGGGTGCGGAGACCGTGACCCTCGATGGCCCGTCCCCGGCCGCGGCGCTCCTGGACTACGCGCAGACGCGGGGCGCCACGCGCGTCATCGTCGGTGCCCCCAAGCGGCGCGGCTGGCGTGCCTGGATTCGGCCCTCGACGGCGACTCAGCTTCTTCTCCAGGCGCGCGGCTTCGACGTGGTGATCATCGCGCCGGCCGAGGCCGGCACGCGGCAGCGGATGAGTCCGGCCGGCCTCGCGCAGGCTGCGGCCGGCTATCAGGGGGCGATCCGCTGGGATCGCTACGGCCGCGCGGTGGGGCTCAGCGTCGCCTGCACGCTGCTGTCGCTCCTCATGTATCCGCATTTCGAGCTCTCCAACCTCGCCATGGTCTATCTGCTCGGGGTCACCGTGGCGGGGCTGCGGCTCGGGCGCGGACCCTCGGCGCTGACGGCGGTGTTGAATGTCGGCTCCTTCGATTTCTTCTTCGTGCCGCCTCGCTTCACGTTTGCCGTTTCGGACGCGCAGTATCTCGTCACCTTCGGCGCCATGCTGACCATCGCCCTGGTGATTGCAACGCTGACTGCGAACGTCAGGCAGCAGACCCGGGTTGCGGGCGCGCGCGAGCGCCGCACCGCCGCGCTGTACGCGATGAGCCGCGAGCTGGCGGTCACCCGGGGAATCGAGAGCATCGCGGCGGTCGCGGTCCGTCACGTGGCGGAAGTGTTCCAGTGCAATGCCGTGGTTCTCCTGCCCGACTCCGGCGGCAAGCTGCGTTACCCGCGCGGCAAAGCGCCGCAGAACGGGTTGCGGCGCGCGGATCTCGGCGTCGCCCAGTGGGTGCTCGACCACGGCCGGCGCGCGGGGCTGGGCACCGATACCCTGCCGGCGGCTCCGGCGCTCTACGTACCGCTCGGCGACGAGCGCCGGACCGTGGGCGTGCTCGCCGTCCTGCCCGCCAATCCGCGCCGCGTGCTGCTGCCGGAGCAGAGCCACCTGCTCGACACCTTCGCGGGCCAGACCGGGCTCGCGCTCGAGCGTGCGCGCCTCGCGGAGGTTGCCGAAGCCTCGAGCCTGGCGGTGGAGCGGGAGAGCCTGCGCAACACGCTGCTCGCCTCGATCTCGCACGATCTGCGTACACCGCTCGCCGTGATGGCGGGAGCCGCAAGCACCCTCGCGGAGCGCGGCACGGCGCTCACGGAGGAGAGCAAGGCCGAGCTCGCGCGCTCGATCGAGGTCAAGGCCCGCGAGATGTCGGACCTGGTTTCCAACGTGCTCGACCTCATGCGCCTGCAGTCCGGGCAGATCCAGCTGCGGCGGGACTGGCAGCCGCTCGAGGACCTCCTGGGGGCCGCGCTCGAGCGGCTGCAGGAGCGGCTGCGGAACCATCCGGTGGCGGTCCGTCTGTCTCCCGACCTGCCGCCCGTGCACGTGGATGCCGGGCTCGTGGTGCAGGTCTTCGGCAATCTGCTCGACAACATCGCCAAGTACACTCCCGCCGGCACCCGCTCCTGGATCTCCGCGACCAGCGACGGTGAGACGGTCCGGGTCGTCGTGGAGGACGAAGGTCCCGGGTTCCCGGCCGGCGATCCGTCGAAGCTCTTCGAGAAGTTCCAGCGCGGCAACGAGGAAGGCCCCGTGGTCGGCGCCGGCCTCGGGCTCGCCATCTGCCGCGCCATCGTGCGGGCTCACGGCGGGGAGATCCAAGCGCGCCGCCGCGAGGGCGGCGGAGCCCGGTTCGAATTCACGCTGCCGGCGAAGGAGCCGTCCGCGTGACGGAGTCGATGCATCAGGTCCTCGTGATCGAGGACGAGCCCGCCATCCGCACTGTGCTCAAGGTCCTGTTGCAGGCGGAGCAGTATCGCGTCATCGAGGCGGACACGGCGCTGCGCGCCGAGATCGAGACCCGAAGTCACAAGCCGGACCTGTTGCTCATCGACCTGGGCCTTCCGGACGGCGATGGTCTGGCGGTGATCCGCCGGGTGCGCGCCTGGTCGCCCGTCCCGATCGTTGTCCTGTCAGCGCGCACGATGGAGGAGCAGAAGATCGCCGCGCTCGACGCCGGGGCCGACGACTACGTCACCAAGCCTTTCAGCGCCCCGGAGCTGCTCGCCCGGATCCGCGCCGCGCTGCGCCGCAACGTGCGCGGGGCGGACCAGGCCTCCGTCCTGCGGTTCGGTGACGTGCGGCTCGACCTCGCGCGCCGCGAGGCCCACGGCCCGGCCGGAGAGCTTCACCTGACGCCCCTCGAGTACCGCGTGATCGAGTGCCTCGCCCGGCACCTGGGCTCGATCGTGATGCAGAGCCAGCTCATCCGGGAGGTCTGGGGACCGGACCGGCAGGACGACTCCCGGAGCCTGCGGGTCTGCATCAAGAACCTGCGCGGCAAGCTGGAGGCCGATCCCCACAGGCCGCGCTACCTGGTGACGGAGGCCGGCCTCGGCTATCGGCTGCGCGCCGACGAGCACTGATTCCGCGGCACGTCCGAGCACGGATCCCGCAGGACGGATTGCGGCGGGATGCGGCGGCGCCGAATGCCGCGGGGCGCGCCGTATCCTCAGGTCTTCCTGGATTTCAGGATGGCCGGCGCCTTGTTCTGTTTGAGCACCATGGCCTCGACGGACCACCGCTCCCGGTCGCGGACCATCTGCTCGTGGCTCGCGTAGAAGAACAGACCTTTCGGCGCCCGCGTCCGATAGCGAGCATTCGCGTCCATTGCGGACCGGACCGTCTGGCTCGGCAGGTGGCCGGGCGGTGGGGCGACGCGCTTGCCGATGATGCGCCGGATGGGCTGCTGGTCGGCGCGGATCCAGGACTCTGGCGGATCGCTCATGCGGGCAGTCAAAGGCCTACCGCCCGATCGAGGCGACGGGCCTCCTCAGGTCAGGGAGACGATCAGCTTCGCCGAGTGGCTGCGCCAGTTGATCGGGATGATGAAGGATCGCTGGCCGGGCTTCTGGGAGATCTCCGGCTTCTCGCCCGCGAGCACGCTCGGCACCGAGATCACGAAGTCGCGGCCGAAATCCCGCCGCGCGTTGCCGGAGATCGTATTGGCCACCTCGCCGACCAGGTCGCGCATGGTCTCGTGGCTGAAGTCGTTCTCCTGCATCTTCATCAGCAGCACGGTGAGCATCGCCCGCGGCGCGGTGAAGTACACGACGCCTTCGCGCTTGCCCGAGATGCTGATGACCCCGGTATAGTCGTGCACCGAGGGCGCGCCCTCGGTGAGATAGGGCGAGCCGATGGTCGCCGGCTGCTGCGCCGCCACCTCGAAATAGTTCGTCGTTCCCTCGACGAAAGTCTTCAGCTCCTCTTCCCGCAACATCTGCCCGCTCTCCGCCTTGTCTTCAGGTTATCAGCTCCGCGATCGCCTCGTTCAACTGCCGGTCGGTGAACGGCTTGTTGAGAAATCCGTTCGCGCCGCGCTCCATGGCCTCGACCGCGGTCGCCTTGTCCGCCAGCGCCGAGATCACCAGGATACGTATCGCCGGCTTCAATTGCACCAGCTTCGAGATGCATTCGATGCCGTCCATCTGCGGCATCGTCAGGTCCATCGTGACCATGTCGGGATCGGTCTTGCTGAACATCTCCAGCGCCTCGAGCCCGTTGGCCGCCGTGCCGACGACCTCGAGCTCCTCGAGCTGCTGCGAGCGCTCGATCCGCCGGCGAATGATGTTCGAATCATCCACGATCAGAAGCTTCAGCGTCCGCTTGCCGCCTTTGCCGTTGCCTCGCGCTGCGCTCATTCATCTCTTCCTTCTTCTCAGGCGACCGCCGAGCTCGCCGCTTCCGCGGCGGGCAGCACGATCTTGAAGCGGGTGAAGCGGCCCGGGTTCGTGCTCACCCCGATCTTGCCGCCAAGACCGTACACGGTGCGCGCCACCACGTCCATGCCTACGCCTCTTCCGGCATCCATGGTGACTTCCTCCTGTGTCGAGAACCCTGGACGGAAGATGAGGGCCATGGCGGTCCTCGTATCCATCGCGGCCGCTTCCTCGGCCGTGATGATGTTCTTGCGCAGGGCCGCATCCTTCAACACCTGCGGCGAGATGCCTGCGCCGTCGTCCTCGAACACGAGCTCATACCCTTCGCCCGCGCGCCGGAAGTCCACGCGGACCGCGCCGACGTCGGCCTTCGCCTGGGCCCGGCGGGTGGCGCTGGCCTCGATGCCGTGCACGGCTGAGTTGCGCAGCATCTGGATGAGGCAGTCCTTGACCGTCGCGACATACGGCGCCGGCACCTCGGCCAGTCCCGAGAGCATCAGCTTGAAAGCCTTGCGGTGATCCTTCGCCAGCTTCTCGGCCAGCGCCCGCAGCGTCGGTGAGATGTCCTCGCCGGTGCGGCCGGCCGGACGCTCCGCCGGCGACGGCTTCTGCCGTGTCGCGGCGGCAGGAGCCGCGGCCGCCGGGGCGTCTTTGAGGGCGGTGAGCCGTGTGGCCATCTCCCGCACGCCGCGCAGATGCGCCAGCAGCTCGTCGAGCTTCAGCACCATCGGCAGGAAGTCGTTGCCGGAGAGCTCCGCTCTCTTCTTCAGCTCGCTCACCATGTCCTCGAGGTGATGCACCCGCTGCGCGATGCTCATCAGGTTCAGGGCCGAGGCCTCGCCCTTGATCGAGTGCAGCTCGCGGAAGAGGCCGCCCAGCTTCTTGCGGAACTCGCCGTCGGTGCGGGCCGGCTCCTTCAGGATGGCGTTGATGAGCTGCAGCCCGGTCTCGGTCGTGTCGAGGAAGGAGCCGAGCTGCAGCGGATCGACGTGCATCATGCCGACCATCATGTCGACCTGTGCGTTGGCGTTCTCCTGCGCTTCCTGCAGCTCCCGCGCGAGCAGCACGTTGGAAGTGATGTCGCTCACGGAGCACAGCACGTGCTTGACGCCCTTGGCGCCGACCACGCGGTGGAAGTCGAACTGCAGGTAACGCGTCTCCTTGCCGCCGCGGCCGTTGTCCGCGCTGATCTCGAGCTGCCCGAGCGGGTTGATGCTCTTCATCAGGTTCTCGTGCGCCCGATCGCCCCAGAGGAGCTTGATGTACTTCACCGCGGTCGCCAGCGTGGTGGGCGGTACTCGATCCTCGAGCAGCTTCTCGAACGACAGCCCGGCGAAGTCGTTGCGGCCGAAGATGTGGGCCAAGGCCTCCGACCAGACGGAGCCGATCTTGTAGTCGGCGTCGAGCAGGAAGAAGCCCTCGCGCACCGTCTTGAGGATGTCGCGGGTCTGCTCCTGCGCCTCGCGCGCGGCGCGCTCGTGCCGGGCGCGGGTGAGCTGCAGGTACGCGGCGGCGGCGGCGAGCGCCAGCGCCGCGAGCACGCCGCCCGAGAGCAGCAGGCGAAGCCGCGCGGCGGCGCCCGAGGTCTGCGTCTCGAGCGAGCGGGTCACCGCGGTCAGCAGCCGGTGCAGCCGGCCGACGTTCTGCTTCGCGAGCAGCTGCGCCTGGCGCACGTTCCGGTAGTACATCTTGCCGCTGTCGGACAGCGAGCTGCCGGAGTCGGTATCGACATACGGCTCGCCGGAGAAGGCGAGGATGGGGGCGAGCAGCGGGCTGTACGCCTGCCACATCCGCTGCGCGTCCCGCAGCTGCGGCGACTGCATGTCGCTGCGCCGGGCGAGGCGGCGCAGGTCGTGCTTGAAGCGCGCCACCGTGCCCGCGAGCTCCTCGTGCGCCTGGCCCGTGTACTCGCGGGTCTCCAGCCGCTGCCGCAGGGCGGTGAGCTGCTGGGTGAGGACGCTCGGGTAGGTCTGAAGCTCGCTCGCGGTCTGCAGCTCCGTGATGCTCGATCGGATCTGCGTCGCCAGCCTGAAGCCCGCGAGCAGTGCGAGCCCCATGACCAGGGCGAGGGCGGTGCCCGCGCCGGCCGTGACCAGCCGGCGGTTGCGATCTGCGCCTGCGACATTCATGTTGGATTTCCCTGAGAGTTATTTCGGCAGCACGAAGCGGATCAGGGTGCGCACGGGCACCTCGACCGGCCGGCCGTCATATCGGGCGGGTCGATAACGCCATTGCGAGATGGCGTCGATCACCGCACGGTCGAATACGCCCCGCGGGGTCGACTGGGTCACCTTGATGTCCTGCGTATGCCCGCTCTTGTCGACGACGTACTCGACGATCACGCTGCCGCTCACCCGGTTCTCCATTGCATCGCCCGGGTACCGCGGCGGCACGTAGTGGATCCGCTTCAGCTCGGCCGCGAGCGCCGCCAGATCAGGCCGCGCGGCCTGATGCGCTTGCGCCGGCGACGTCGAGTCCAGGCGCTGGACCGAATCCACGGCGGCCTGGCTCGCGCCCCAGCTGCTCGCGGCCGCCAGATCCGCATGCGCCTGCTGCGTCTCGTGCGACTGGATCTCCGAGCGGGCACGCTCGATCAGCCTCGTGGCGAGCGCGCGCCGGTCCTGCGCGGCCGCGGCCGCCGCGGCTCCCCGCGGATTGCCGTTCTCGAGCTGCCGCAGATAGTCCGCCGCGCTGTCGCCGGCGGGGGAGGTCAATGCGCCGCTGCTCAGGCGCTGCTGAATCAGGGATACCAGGCGATCCGTCTTCTCATGCGCGGCCTTGGCCTGCGCGCTCGCGAGCTGCCGCTGGAACTGGGCGAGGGCTGCCGCCGAGGCTCCGTTGGCGCGCGCGGCGGCGAGCCAGCGACTCTCGTCGGCGGCACTGCCGGAAATCGCATCCTGCTGCGCCTTGCTGAAGAAGGCGGCGGTCAGGGCACTGGCCGCCTGCTCCGTCGCGGCGGCCGACGGCGCGGCCGCCCGCAGCTGGCTGACATAGTCCTGCGCGCTGTCGCCGGCGGGACTCGTGAGCTCGCCGGCGCGGATGCGATCGCGCACCAGCTTCGCCAGGCTCTGCAGCTTGTCCTTCTTCTGTACCCGCGAGAGCTGGGCGCTCCAGGCGGCGAGCTGCGCCGCCGGCACGGCGCCGGACTGGCGGGCCTGGCGCAGCAGTGCGGCCGCGCGATTTCCATGGCCGCCGGCGAGCGCCTGGCTGATCTCGGCGCCGGAGAGCTGCTGCTGCAGGGCTGACAGGCGCGGGTCGGCCGGCTCTGCGACCTTCAGTGTCGCCAGCGCCGTGGCGGCCTGATTGTAGTGGTTGCCCGACATCGCCTCGTGAAAGCGGGAGATGCACACATCGCCCACTCGGCGCAAGCCGTCTTCGGCTTCACCGCTCTTGGGATCGGCCGCGACCGCGGAGCGGTAGAAGACGAGCGCGTTGTCGCCGGTCGGGGTGGTGAAGCGCCGGTCGCGCATCGCGCGCCGCGCCTTCTCGAGCAGATCATCCACCCGGCCCGCCACGATGGAGGTGTCGACGATCGGCTGCGGCAGGACCGCTGCGCTCTTCGGCGCCGCCGTGGCGTGCGAGCCGATGGCGCCCGCAGCTTGCGCCTTGCCGGGGGCGGCTGCCGTCCTGCCATGGCTGAAGTACCACGCGCCGCCCGCGGCGATCGCGACCACGGCAACTGCGACGCCGGCCCAAAGCCCCCACTTGCGCCCGCCTTCCTCAGGCTCCTCGGCCTTCGGGGAATACGACATGGCGGGCCGGAAGGAATCCAGCGTCACGGTACCGGCAGCGCTCGAGCGCTCCGCGCCTCCGCCGCGCGCGGCGGCGCTGCGGCTTGCGGCATCGGCAATGCCGGCATCCAGCACCGCCATCGTCTTCGCGCCCTCGATCGGGATCGTGAGCAAAGCAAAGACGCTCGTGCCTTTGACCGCGGCGGCGATCTGCTTCTCGGAAGCCGCCTCCGCAAACACCACGACGACCGCGTTGGGCGCCTGCTGAGTCGCACGATGCACGTCCGAGCGGACATCGCTCGTTGCGCGTGCATCGATCACCAGCATCTGCCCTCGTTTGGTGCTCGTGAGTTGCCCGAGCGCCGCATCGATCGAGTCGACTGGATTGACCGATGCCTGTCCGCCGAGCGCCTCTCCGAGCTCGAGCAGGAAGTCATCGCGATTCGTGAGTGCCGTCAGATCGACGGACGCGCGCTGCACGGGGGGAGGCGACGCCGCGGGATTGCCCGCGTTGCCGGATTCGGGATTCCTGGGCGCACTCGATGCTGGATTCGCCACTGCTCGTGTCTCCAAGCTCGAAACTGGATCTTCTTCCGCGCGCGACCGGTCCTGGTTCCACCGGCACCCAAGCGTCCACCCGCTTGATAAAGCACATAAAACGCGGTCTCATGGAGCATATTGCGCGGCCGACGTACCGTAGTGCCGCAGTTCACAGTAACGACAGCCCTGTCCGGCGCGCGCGACAGTCGGTCGCGGAAACTCTGAAGCAGTGCTCGCTTTCCGGTCTTGCGCGCAGTGGCGCAGGCCGCGGACAGAACATAAGATGTCCCCATGCGCGCGGACCCGTTCCCACCTTCTCGCCGCATTCGGGCACAACTGGGCATGCATTTTGCTTTGTCTCCTCTCAGTGCCGCTTCCAGGAGCGTTTCCCGGCAGGCCCGGCTTTCCACGCGCGTGCGGTTCTCAGAGGCGGTGAACGATCCGCTGTGATGAGCGTCTTAAATAATGTCGCGGGACCGGGGAATCGAGCGCCACCACGCACCGTGTACAGCGTTGAATCGGACTCGGGAGTCGTCGCGCCGGCATGGTTGCTCTCCCGGTGCATCCTTCATAGGGCCACGAACTGAAACGGGAGGGAAGCACGATGCGATCGCTTTCTACTGACCCGGAATCGACCACTCACTCCGCCTTCATCGAGTCGCTGAGCTCCTTCAGCCGACTCCACCGCGCGCAGCGCTGGGAAGGCACCTTCGGCGAGTTTCTCGCCGACATCCTGCCGGCGGCCCCCGCGGCCCTGGCGCGGACGAGCCATGAGTACATCTGGGACATGCTCCGCTGGCACGGCCGCACTGCGCAGCCCGACGCCGCGGAGAGCGTCCGGGCGCGGGAGCTCTTCAAGCGCGAGCTGTTCGGTATCGACGAGCCGCTGTCGCGCGTAGTGGATTACTTCAAGGCCGCCGCCGCCGGGTCCGATGTTGGCCGCCGGCTGCTGCTGCTGCTCGGGCCTCCTTCCGGCGGCAAGTCGACGATGGCCATCCTCCTGAAGCGCGGTCTCGAGGAATACAGCCGCACCGAGGAGGGGGCGCTGTACGCCATCAAGGGCTCGCCGCTGCGCGAGAGCCCCTTGAACCTCATTCCGGCGAGCCTGCGGCCGGAATTCCGCGACCGCTACGGCGTCAGCATCCAGGGGGAGCTCTCGCCCTGGGCGCGCGACTACGTGGAGCGGGAGTGCGAAGGAGACTTCGTGCGCGTGCCCGTGGAGCGGATCTTCCTGTCGGAAGCCTCGCGCTCCGGCATCGGCACCTACGCTCCGCACGATCCGACCACCGCCGACATCGCCGATCTCGTCGGCTCGGTCGATCTCGCCAAGGTCGCGCAGATCGGCGACGAGGGCGATCCGCGCGCCTGGTCGTGGTCCGGCGCCGTGTATGCCGCCAGCCGCGGCGTGCTCGAGATGATCGAGATCCTGAAGGTGAAGCGGGAGTTCCTCTATCTGCTCCTCACGCTGACGCAGGAGAAGAACGTCAAGGTCTCCCGCTTCCCGCTGATCCACGTCGACGAGACCATTCTCGCGCACACCAATCTCGCGGAGTTTCACAAGTTCCTGCAGGAGAAGGAGAACGAGGCGCTGCTCGATCGCATGGTGATCATCAAGGTCCCCTACGCGCTCTCCTACCGCGACGAGGCGCGCATCTATCAGAAGCTCGTCTCCGGCGCGCCGGCGTTCCGCAGCGTGCACCTCGATCCCCACGTGCTCAATCTCGCGGCCGTGTTCGCCATCCTGACGCGGCTGACCAAGCCGGAGCGCGAGGGCCTCGACCTCGCCAAGAAGCTGCGCCTCTATGCCGGCGAGGCGGTCGAGGGCGCCCCGGAGACCGAGGCCGGGCGCCTGCATGCGGAGTCCCCCGACGAAGGTATGACGGGTGTCAGTCCGCGATTCATCATCAACGCCATTTCCAACGCCATCACGCGCGGCACGACCCACAGCCTCACCAGCATGGAGCTGCTGCTCGCGCTCAAGGACGGCATCGAGAGCGATGCGCGCATGGAGGCGAAGCAGAAGAAGGGCTGGATCGATCATCTGGTGACCGCACGCAAGGAGTTCTACAACCGCTGGGTCAAGGAGGACGTCCACCGCGCGATGTTCGCCTCCTTCGAGGAAGAGGCGCAGCAGCTCCTGGAGAAGTACCTCGACGAGGTGGAAGCCTCGCTCGATCACCGCCAGGTCACCGACCCCATCACCGGGGAGACGCGGCCGGCCGACGAGCGGTTCCTGCGCTCGGTGGAGGAGAAGATCAAGGTCTCCGACTCCGGCAAGCTCTCCTTCCGGCAGGAGGTGGTGCGCAAGGCCATGGTCGCTTTCAAGGCCGGTGAGAAGTTCAAGCTCGTGAGCCACGCGCGCATGCGCGAGGCGATCGAGCAGTACCTCTTCGAGGAGCGGCGGGATGTCCTCAGGCTCGTCACCTCGACGGCTCGTCCGGACGACGACGCGCGCCAGAAGATCTCGGCCGTGCAGCAACGCCTGATCACCGAGTACGGCTACGACGAGCACAGCGCGAAGGAAGCCTTGAGCTACGTCACCACTCTGCTCGCCCAGGAGTAGCGCACGGCCGCAAAAAGGAGTACCAGTAGCATCATGGCTGCGAACAGCGAGAGCGGCGGCGGACAGGCGGGCGGCGACGCCGCCAAGTGGTACGAGCTCTTCTCACGCGGCGCGCGCGACTGGCTGCGTCACGATGAGAAAGTTCGCGAGTCGGTGCGCCAGCACCTGCCGCAGATCGTCGCCGGCGGGGAGCTGATCAACGGCGGCTCGCGCACCGTCAGAGTGCCGGTGCGCATGCTCGAGCACTATCACTTTCGACTGCGCCGGCCGGAGGAGCAGCAGGGCGCCGGCCAGGGCAAGGCCAAGCCTGGCGATGTCTTCGCCGATCCTTCCCGCCAGCGCGGGCCGGGCGAGAAAGGTCCCGGCGGGCAGGACGAGGGCGAGGTGCAGCTGCTGCTCGAGTTCAAGGTGGATGACATCGTCGACTGGCTCTGGGAGGAGATGCAGCTCCCCAACCTCAAGGCCCGCGTGGGACCTTCCGAGGAGTCCGACTGGGTGCGCGAGGGCTGGGATCGGCGCGGGGCGCGGTCCAGGCTCGATCGGCGCCGCTCCTTCAAGGAGCTGGTGAAGCGCCGCGGCGCGCCGGGCGCCACGCCCACCTTCACCGACGAGGACCTTCGATACCGGCAGCTCGCGCGGCGCCGTCAGCCGGCGATCCACGCCGTCGTCTTCTTCCTCCTCGACGTGTCCGGAAGCATGTCGGATCGCGACCGCAAGCTCGCCAAGACGTTCTTCTTCTGGGTGGTGCAGGGCCTGCGCCGCGAGTACCGCTCGCTCGAGACCGTGTTCGTCGCGCACACCACGGAGGCCTGGGAGTTCACCGAGGCCGAGTTCTTCCAGGTGAGCGGCACCGGCGGCACGGTCGCCTCGACCGGACTCGCCAAGGTGCAGGAGATCATCGACGAGCGCTATAACCCGGCGCGCTGCAACATCTATCTCTTCTATGCCTCGGACGGTGACAACTCCGTGAGCGATTCCGCCGATGCCCGCGAAGGGCTGTCCGCCATCGCCGAGGACGCGTGCTTCACCGGTTACGTGGAGGTCTCTTCCGGACTCTCGCGGCAGCTCGCCACCGAGACCGGGCGCCTGTTCGCCGAGCTCGCCGGCGCGGGTTGCGCCGCGGGCAGTTACGCCCTCAACGACTTCGACGACGTCTGGGACGGCGTCAGACACTTCTTCTCCGCGGAGAGCCGGGCCGAGGAGTCGGCCCCGCCTTGAGGCCATGAGCGACGAGAACTGGCAGAGCTACACCCGACGCATCGAGGAGCTGGCGGCCCGCTCGGGACTCTCGTTCCACCCGGTGGAGTTCGAGGCCGTGCCCGACACCTTCATGATGGAGATCGCGGTCTACGGCCTGCCGGTGCGCATGCCGCACTGGTCGTTCGGCGTCCGCTACATCTATCAGCTCATCCAGCGGCACATGGGGCACTCGCGGCTGTTCGAGGTGGTTTTCCCGGGGAACCCCGGACACGCCTACCTCGCCTCGAGCAATGGCCTGGCGGAGAACGTTCTCGTCACCGCCCACGTGCTGGGGCACGCCGATTTCTCGCGCAACAATCTCCTTTTCAAGCGTTGCCAGGAGCAGGTCAGCGAGCACATCGTGGAGCATGCGGCCAACCACGCCCGCCAGATCCAGCAGGCGATCGAGACGCACGGCCTGCAGCGCGTCGAGACCGTGCTCGATGCCGCCCTGGCCCTGGAGCAACACATCGACGTCGACCAGTCGCTGCGCCGCTCCCGATATCCGGAATACCTCCCGGACCGGCGCCCGCCCGACGAAGACGAGTTTCGCAAACGCTTCGCGCAGCTCGAGCCGACGGCGGCCAGCGCCGGCGTGGAGCCGAAGAAGCGCGCTCCCGTGCCGCCGCATCCGGAGCGCGACCTGCTCTGGTTCGTGGCGCAATATGCGCCGGAGATGGAGAGCTGGGAGCGCGACATCTTCCTGGCCGTCCGCGAGGAATCGTTCTATTTCTATCCGGTGTTCGCCACTCAGATCATGAACGAGGGGTGGGCCTCGTACTGGCACGCGCGCCTGCTGCGCGAGGCGGATTTCGTGCCGCAGCAGGCTTACCTCGACGCCATCAAGTGCCACTCCGACGTGGTGCGGCCGGTCGCGGCCGACCAGCAGGTCGCGCTCAGCATCAACCCCTATCATCTCGGCTTCGCGATGTGGGAAAAGATCGTCGAAACGCAAGGCCTCGAGGCGGCGCGCAGCATCATGACGCAGGATGATGACTTCGCCTTCGTGCGCAACCACCTCACGCGGGAGCTGGCCGAGGAGTTGAGCCTCTTTCGCTACAGCGCGCGCAGCGATGGGCAGATCAAGATCATGGAGCAGGATCTGCCGGCCCTTCACGAAGCGATCCTCGGGCCGAAATACAACTTCGGCGCGCCCACCGTGTGGGCCAAGCACGTCCGCAACGACGGCACGCTGGAGCTGGCGCACGACTACACGCTCGACGGCCGCGGCCTCGACCTGGAGCGCAGCCGCAAGGTGCTCGACTATCTGCACCGGGTATGGCGGCGGCCGGTGCAGCTCACCACGACCAACCAGGCCGGCCTGGCCCTGGAGCTGACCGCGCCGTGATCAAGGCGCTGGATCCGGGCTCCTGCCCGGCCCAGCGCGCGTGGAGCAAAAAAGCGTGGTTTTTTGCTCCACGCCCGCCACCTGCGGCGGCGGGGCACGTCCCTGTGCCTGGGCGATGGGTTGGTGCCGCGTCATGATCCGGACTTATCTTCGCCCCAGTCCTCCTCCTCGTGGGAGGTGACGATGGACACGGGGTCGCTCGCCGGAAAGCTGTCCGCCAGCGCCTCATCGAGCTGCCTCTGCACCTTCTCCCGCCGGGACTGCGCCGCGCCGGCCGGCGGCTGCGGCTCGGATGCTCGATCCGGGTGGCGGCGCGACTCGCTCATGGGCCCGCCTATCGCAGACAATCGTCTTCGTGGAATAGGACGCTCCCGCCGGCCCTCGGCCCGGTGTCGGGATCGCCCGACGACGCATTTAGCGTGCCAGATGCAAATGGCGGGCTGGCGGGAGTACGCTCTCAATCCTCCGGTGGCGCGACGGCGTACCGAGGCCCAGGAGCCTGGCTCCCCCCGACCCCGGCGGATCCCGCCACCCCGCTTCACTCCTTAGCCGGGGAGCACACCATGGGGCATACGACTCTGGGCATCCGAAATATCGCGCTGGTCGGAGCGGCCGGCGCGGGTAAGACGCTGCTCGCGGAAAGCCTGCTGCTGCAGGCGGGCGCCATCCGGACCAAGGGAAGCCTGGCGCGTGGCAGCACGGTGTCGGACTTCGACACCCAGGAGAGGGCGCTGCAGCACTCCCTGGACCCCGCCATACTCACCTTCGACTGCGACTCGACCCGCATCCATCTCCTCGATACGCCCGGCTATCCGGACTTCCTGGGTCGAACGCTGTCCGTCCTGGAGGCGGTGGAGGCCGTCGCGGTCGTCGTCAGCGCAACGAGCGGCCCTGACGTCATCACGCGGCGTCTGATGGAATTCGCGCGCGACCGCGGGCTGTGCCGGCTCATGGTCATCAACAAGATCGACAGCCGCGACGCGAAGGCCCCCGACGTGCTCGCCCAGATACGCGAGACGTTCGGGTCGGAATGCCTGCCGCTCAACCTTCCTTCCGAAGGCGGACGCGCCGTGGTCGATTGCTTCTTTCAGCCGCACGGCGCGGCAACCGATTTCTCTTCCGTCGAGACCGCGCACACACAGCTCGTGGATCAGGTGATCGAGCTCGACGAGCAGCTGATGGCGGTGTATCTCGAGCAGGGCGAGGAGATTTCCCCGGAGCAACTCCACGACCCTTTCGAGCAGGCCCTGCGCGAGGGCCATCTCGTCCCCGTCTGCTTCGCCTCCGCCGAGACCGGCGCCGGCGTCGCCGAGCTGCTGCGGGTGTTCACCCGCCTGCTGCCGAACCCGGCCGAAGGCAATCCGCCGCTCTTCCTGAAAGGCGCGGGTGAGCGGGCTCAGCGGGTGACAGTCACGCCCGATCCCGGGAAACACGTCATCGCTCACGTCTTCAAGGTCACGATCGACCCCTACGTCGGCAAGCTCGGCGTCTTACGCGTACATCAGGGTACCGTACGCCCGGGCGCCCAGCTCTTCGTCGGCGACGCGCGCAAGCCCTTCAAGATCGCGCACCTCTACAAGCTCGTGGGCAAGGACACCGCGGAAATCCCCGAGGCGATTCCCGGCGACATCTGCGCCATCGCCAAGGTGGAGGAGCTGCACCTCGATGCCGTGCTGCACGACTCGCATGACGAGGACCAATACCACCTCCAGGCGGTCGCCTTCCCGCCGCCGATGCTGGGGCTGGCCATAGAGCCGGAGCGCCGGGGCGATGAGCAGCGCCTCGCCGACACGCTGCACAAGCTCATCGCGGAAGACCCCTGTATCCGCATCGAGCATCATGCGGCGGTGAACGAGACCGTCCTCTACGGCACCGGGGAGCTGCACCTGCGGACGCTGTTGGAGCGAATGAGTCAGCGCTACGGCGTGCACGTGAAGACACACCCGCCGAGCATCCCCTACCGGGAGACGGTCACCCGCCCGGCCGAGGGCCATAGCCGCCACAAGAAGCAGACCGGCGGCGCCGGTCAGTTCGGCGAGGTGTACCTGCGCATCGAGGCGCTGCAGCGCGGCACCGGCTTCGAGTTCGTGGACGATGTCGTGGGCGGGGCGATTCCCGGCCAGTTCATTCCCGCGGTCGAGAAGGGCGTGCGGCAGGTGCTCACCGAAGGCGCGCTGGCCGGCTTCCCCCTGCAGGACGTGCGGGTCACCGTCTATGACGGCAAACACCATGCCGTGGACTCGAAGGAAGTCGCCTTCGTCTCGGCCGGACGCAAGGCCTTTCTGGATGCGATCCACAAGGCGAGCCCGATCGTGCTCGAGCCGATCGTGCACCTCGAGATCACCGCTCCCGCGAGCGCCATCGGCGACATCACCGGCGACCTCGCCACCAAGCGCGCGCGAATCAACGGCAACAATACACTCTCCGGGCAGCTCGCCACCGTCTCCGCCCTCGTGCCGCTCGCCGAGATCGCCGACTACCAGACCCGCCTCAAGGCGCTGACCGGCGGCCAGGGCACGTACTCCATGGAGCTCAGCCACTACGACCCCGTGCCCCCGCGCCGCCAGCAGGAACTGGTCCAGGCCTACCGGCCGCGGGCGGAGGAGGAGTAGGCCTCGCCGGCCAGGGAAGTCGGGCGGCCGCCGGGATCCTCCGGCGACGCTCACGGTCAACTATAATGCGGGCGATGCGTTTGCACAGCCCGGCGGGCTCGCTACGGCCGCTCGCCGGGGCCGGGTTGTCACGGTGGATCAAGGAAATCAGAATGAATGACCGGCTTTCGTGTTTCGTAATCCCCCTGCGGCGTTGGCTCGCGCTGGCGGCGCTGGTCGTGGGCTCGATCGCGGCGACGGGCGTGGCGCAGGCGGCCGATCCCCTCGGCGTGTACGTTGGCGCGGCCTACGGCGAGGCGCACATCCGGGCGCGGCTCGATGGTCTCGCTCCGGGCAGCCCCGAGTTCGATGCCACCCATTCCGCGTATCAGGCCATGCTCGGTATCCGGCCGCTCTCATTCCTCGGTGCCGAGATCACGTACATGGATTTCGGCCGCCAATCCCGCGGCTTCCCGAGCGCCACTTCCTCCGAGCAGCAGGTGTCCCAGAGAGGCGAGGCCGCCTACGCGCTTCTCTATCTCCCGGTCCCCGTCATCGATGTCTACGTCAAAGCAGGCATCTCCCGGATCAGGACCGACAGGCATGTGATTTATGATCTGCCGGGCGCGGGGACCTGTGTGATAGGCGTTCCCACCTGCTATTCCCTGAGTGCCGGCGACAACCCCACCGACACCGCGTTCGCCTATGGCGCCGGCCTGCAGTGGAAGCTCGGCAACTGGGCGGTGCGCGGCGAGTACGAGCGCTTCAGTGCCGCGGGGGCGAATCCCACCCTGGTCTCGATCGGCATGACCTACTGGATTCCGTGGGGATGATGCGGGCCGCGGCGGCCGTCGCGCGTTGTGTGCCGCGATTCTAGAATGGGCGGCCTCCTCCCGTTGCGAAGCTGGACAGCATGAAAGACGATCAGAGTGAGCATGACGGGCATCGCATGCCCTCGGACCCGGCCCTGCGCGTGCAGGCGCTCGAGTCGCTCCTCATCGAGAAGGGCCTCGTGGACAGCCAGGCGCTCGATGCCCTGGTCGATGCCTATGAGCATCGGATCGGCCCACACAACGGCGCGCGCGTCATCGCCCGGGCCTGGACGGACCCCGCCTACAAGGCGCGCCTGCTCGCCGACGCGACGGCCGCCATCGCGGAGCTGGGGTTCGGCGGCCTGCAGGGCGAGCACATGGTTGCGGTGGAGAACACCCCGGCGGTGCACAATCTCGTGGTCTGCACGCTCTGCTCCTGCTATCCGTATCCGCTCCTCGGCCTGCCGCCGGTCTGGTACAAGTCGGCGGCCTACCGCTCGCGGGCGGTGATCGATCCGCGCGGCGTCCTGCGGGAATTCGGGCTCGAGCTCCCGGCGGCAACGCAGGTGCGGGTCTGGGACAGCACCGCGGAGCTGCGGTATCTCGTTCTGCCGCAGCAGCCCGCGCAAACCCAAGGCATGACCGCGGAGCAGCTCGCCGCCCTCGTCACCCGCGATGCCATGATCGGCGTGGCCCTCGTCCGGGCCGGGCAAGAGCCCGCGGGAGGCGCCGGGTGAACGGCGTGCACGATCTGGGCGGAATGCACGGCATGGGCTCCGTGCAGCCGGAGCGCGACGAGCCCGTGTTCCATCACCGCTGGGAAGGGCGGGTGTTCGCGCTCGTGCGGGCCATGGGAGCGCTCGGCCGCTGGAACATCGATGCGTCGCGGCATCAGCGGGAGTTGATTGCGGCGGCGGACCAGCTGCGGATGAGCTACTACGAGCGATGGCTGGAGGGACTCTCGCAGCTCCTGGTCCGACACGGCCTCGCGAGCGCGGCAGAGGTTGCCAGCGGCAGGGCGCTTCCCGGGGCGGCGGCCGGCACACCGGCACTGCGGGCCGCGCAGGTGCCGGCGTTCATCGCCCGCGGCTCTCCGGCAGCGCGCGAATCCGGTCGGCCGCCGCGCTTGCGGCCGGGTCAGCGGGTGCGCGCGCGCAATCTCCATCCTGCCGGCCACACCCGCCTGCCCCGATACGTGCGCGGAAAATCAGGGGTCGTGGATCGGGTGCACGGAGTATTCGTTTTCCCCGATACCCACGCGCATTTGCGCGGCGAAGACCCGCAGCACGTGTACTCGGTGCGCTTCGAGGCGCGGGAGCTGTGGGGTGACGATCACGTCGCGGCAGACGCCGTTTACGTGGATTTATGGGAGGACCACCTCGATGCCGAATGATCCGGCTCACGATGCTCCGGCGGCCGCCGGCCCGTCCCCGCAGCCGCCGGCCGCGGCGTTCTCGGAGCCCTGGCAGGCCCGCGCGTTCGCGATCGCCGTTCTGGCCTCTCGCCAGGGATGTTTCACCTGGTCGGAGTGGACTCGGGCACTGAGCCGCGAGCTGCACGGAGCGTCGGATGCGGCTTACTTCGACTGTTGGCTGTCGGCACTGCAATCGCTGCTGCTCGGCGCGGGCACGCTCGGGCCGGGTGAGCTCTGCGAGCGCAGGCGCGCCTGGGAGGAGGCCTACCGCCGCACCCCTCACGGCACTCCGGTCAGTCTGAACGTCCGTTGACACCCGCAATGAACGGCGCTCCTGCGGTGCCACTCATCGAGACGCGGCGTCTTCGCCTGCGAGGGCACCGCCGCGGTGATCTGCCGCAGTGCGCGGCGATGTGGGCCGATCCCGAAGTCACCCGATTCATCGGCGGCGAGCCGTCGAGTGAGTCACGCACCTGGTCCAGGCTGCTCGCTTACGTCGGCCACTGGGCTCTCATGGGCTTCGGCTACTGGGTCATCGAGCGGAGGGACTCGGGGGAGTTCGTCGGCGAGGTCGGGTTGGCGGACTTCCGGCGGGACATCGCGCCCGCGATGAGGGGCTGCCCGGAGCTCGGCGTCGCCGTCGCCGCGCGATTTCACGGCAACGGATACGCCACCGAGGGCGCCAGGGCGGTGCTGGTCTGGGCCGACACGTGCCTGCGCCCTCGGCGCACCGTCTGTCT
>DAHUXV010000201.1 GCA_027306985.1 Gammaproteobacteria bacterium
TTCTTCGTCGGCTACAGCCCGGAGCGGATCAACCCCGGCGACAAGGAGCATCGGCTCACCACCATCAAGAAGGTGACCTCGGGCTCGACGCCCGAGGCCGCGGAGTTCATCGACAAGCTCTACGGCGCCATCGTCACGGCGGGCACGCACAAGACTTCCAGCATCAAGGTGGCCGAGGCCGCCAAGGTGATCGAGAACACGCAGCGCGACGTCAACATCGCCCTCATCAACGAGCTGGCGCTCATCTTCAACCGCCTCGGGCTCGATACCGAGGAGGTCCTGAACGCCGCCGGCTCCAAGTGGAACTTCCTGCCGTTCAGGCCGGGCCTCGTCGGCGGCCACTGCATCGGCGTCGACCCGTACTACCTCACCCACAAGGCGCAGTCGATCGGCTATCACCCGGAGATGATCCTCGCGGGACGGCGGCTCAACGACAACATGGGCCTCTACGTCGCCGGGGAGATCATCAAGCTGATGACGGGGAAGCGGATCCACGTCAAGGGCGCCCGCATCCTGGTGCTCGGCATGACGTTCAAGGAGAACTGCCCGGACATCCGCAATTCCAAGGTCATCGACGTGGTGCGCGAGCTCGCCAAGTACGGCGCGCACGTCGACATCTACGATCCCTGGGCCGACGGGCAGGAGTGCCGTCACGAGTACGGCCTGCGGCCGATCCGCTTGCTCGTGCCGAAGCGCTACGATGCCGCGGTCGTGGCCGTGGCGCACCGGCAGTTCCGTGAGCTGGGCGCGAGCGGCGTGCGGCGGCTCTGCAGGAAGCAGCACGTGCTGTACGACATCAAGCATGTCTTCAGCGCCGCGGAGGCGGACGGCCGGCTATGAAGATCCTCCTGACCGGCGCGGCCGGGTTCATCGGCTATCACACCACGCTCAATCTGCTGGCGCGCGGACACGAGATCGTCGGGCTCGACAATCTCAACGACTATTACGACGTCAATCTCAAGCAGGCGCGGCTCGGGCGGCTCAACGGGCAGCCGGGATTCCGGTTCGTCAAGCTCGACCTGGCCGACGATGCCGGGATGAAGGCGCTCTTCGCGCAGGAGCAGTTCCAGCGCGTCGTGCATCTCGCCGCCCAGGCGGGGGTGCGCTACTCGCTGCAGGATCCGCACAGCTACGTGCGCAGCAACGTCACCGGCACGCTGAACGTCCTCGAGGGCTGCCGCCACAACGGCGTCGAGCATCTGGTGTACGCCTCGACGAGCTCGGTCTACGGCGCCAATACCGACATGCCGTTCTCGCCGCACCGGATCGCGGATCATCCGCTCTCGATCTATGCCGCCACGAAGCGCTCGAACGAGCTCATGGCGCACACCTACTCCTCGCTCTTCGGCCTGCCGACGACGGGTCTGCGCTTCTTCACGGTATACGGTCCCTGGGGGCGCCCCGACATGGCGCTCTTCCTCTTCACGCGCAATATCCTCGAAGGCAAGCCGATCGATGTCTTCAACAACGGGCATCACCGGCGGGACTTCACCTTCGTCGAGGACATCGCCGAGGGCGTCGCGCGCGCCTGCGAGCGGCCGGCGCAGCCCTCGCCCGAGTGGGACAGCGGCGCGCCCGACCCGTCGAGCAGCCGCGCGCCTTTCCGCCTCTACAACATCGGCAATCACCAGCCGGTGGAGCTCATGCGCTACATCGAGGTGATCGAGGAGTGCCTGGGCACCAAGGCCGAGAAGCGCTTCCTGCCGCTGCAGCTCGGCGACGTGCCGGACACCTTCGCCGACATCGATGACCTGGTGCGGGACGTGGGCTACCGGCCGGCCACGCCGGTCGAGGTCGGCGTGCGCCGCTTCGTCGACTGGTTCTGCGAGTATTACGGGTACAAGCCCGGTTGACCGGTTGATCCGTCTCCTGGGCTGCGGCCCCTCGGCCGCCCGGTCGGGCTGCCGGCTCAGCGGGCCAACGCCCGTGCGGCAACCGCGTCCTCATGCTCGAATGCGGGAGCGAGCTCGGCCAGCTCCGCCTCGTTCAGTCCCAGGTCCTTGGAGGTCGCGATCTCTCTCCATTGGGCCAGCTTCATCGCAATGTCGCCGGCGGCCTCTTCCGCCTCGGCTCGGGAGAGCCCGAAATAAGGCGCTTCGGCGAGCAGCTGCTCGAGCGAGGTGATCGGCCCCGAGGCCTCACTCAGCCAGGTCTTCGATTCGCGCGCCTTATCAGGAAATGGGTTGACGTCGAAGGCGGGCGCCAGGCGCCATTTCCCGTCGCCCGCGTACAGAAAGCCGACATTCCACAGATGATCGTCGACATTCGTGATCAACAGGTTGATGACCAGCCGGCGCCAGAGCTCCCGCAGATCATCGGCCGGTGCGGCGCCGACTCTGCGGATCGCGTCGGCGAGCTCGGTGTATGCGCGGTCCTCATCGCGACGGGACTGCAGCAGAGAGCCTGCGGAGAGGTACGGCACTCGTGCGCCGTCGCTGTCGCGGTCAAAGCGGCGGACGATGGCGACTTCGGCGCCTTCGATCGTGACTACGCGCGCAAGCGCGGCGCGGCTGCCGGCATGCGCCACGAGCCTGAGTGCAAGGACCTCGCCGCGGACAATCGACCGCTCGTCCTTGATGCTCGCGAGCTTGCCGATCGCCAGGGCGCCATCGTCCTCGAGCACGGTGCACTTCGGCCGCAATCCGCCGAGGGAAGTTGCCTTGCCCTGGAGGTAGGCGAGATCCGCCGCCGTATCGGTTCCCTCTTCGACCCTGTGTGCGGCAACGGCGATCTTGCCGAGGTCGAGGAGTTGGGGTATGCGGTGACGGGAGCTGGAGCGAAGGAACTCGCCCTCTGAGTTGACCAAGCGCAGCGCGCCGACGCGGCTGAAGTCATCGACGGATGCGAGGTAGTCGAACGCCGTGAGCGGTGCGAGAGTCGGGTCTTCGGCGCGACGCTTCGCGTGTGCGCGCTTGATGACGCGCATCCCCCACGCATCTGGCGCAGTGTCGGCAAGCGCAAATGGAAACGGCGAATCAAGATCGCTCGGCGCGCGCCGCGTCACGAACCCCTCGCGCAACGGCAGGTCAGGCGAGACCTCAAAGGCGTCGCGCGAGCGCAGCCACTCGGAGGCGTACGCGAACCCGGAGTATTCACGTCTGCCGTCGCGCACAAAGGTGAGCTGGCCGACGGGCAACGCCTTCGTGCCGATCACGATACCCGCCTGATGCCTGAGCGGCCGTGCGCTCACAACGCCCCCTTCGATCGTCGAGCCCGAATGCGCTCCGGGAGGTCCTCATCCATCATCAGGAGTCCGACTTCGTCGGTGCCGGTGTCGAGGAGATTCTCGAGCCGTTCGAGCTCGCCGAGTACGTAAAGAATGCGGGCCAGATGCTCGATCGAGCCGCTGGGCTCACCCTTTTCCAGCCGCCGCACCGTGTTGACCCCAATGCCGCTTCGATCGGCCAAGGAGGCTTGCGAGAGGCGGCGGCGGCGGCGGGCGAGCGAGATGTCCCTGCCGAGCTTGGCTAGGGCACGGGCGACGGGCTCAGGAACGGGATAACGCTTCATAAGCACCTTTAAAAGGGCGCTTAGAGCTTTTAAGCGCCCGTTTCAGAACGATTATAAGATATTAGAGGGACAAAGCAATACGGACTAGCGCCCATCAGCGGGTGCTTATAATTTATAACCGCCCAGGGAGGGGCGGTAATGGTTTTCGGCGAGACCGCGCGCCCCAATCGGGATATCCGGCTAAGATGCGCGTTTCTATTGCCTCAGGTGAGCCCCTTGACGACACCGCCTCCCCCGCCCGCCATGAAGGTCCCACTGCTCGATCTGACGCAGCAGTACGAGAAGATCGCCGCCGAGGTGCAGGCGGCCATCGGCCGGGTGTGCGCGAGCCAGCAGTTCATTCTCGGGCCCCAGGTGCGCGAGCTCGAGCTGCGCATGGCCCGCTACACCGGCTGCGAGCACGGCGTCGGCGTGTCCTCGGGCACGGATGCGCTGCTCCTCGGGCTCATGGCGCTCGGCATCGGGCCGGGCGATGCGGTCATCACCTCGGCCTTCACCTTCTTCGCCACCGCCGGCACGATCGCGCGCCTGGGCGCCCGGCCGGTCTTCTGCGACATCGACTCCGAGACCTTCAACCTCTCGCCCGCCCGGGTGGAGGCCTTCATCGCCAGGGACTGCGAGGTCCGCGGCGAGGGTGCCGAGCGGCAGGTGATCCTGCGGCGCACCGGGGAGCGGGTGCGGGCGATCATGCCCGTGCACCTCTACGGGCAGGTCTGCGACATGGACGCGTTCATGGAGATCGCCGGCCGCCTGAGTCTGCACATCATCGAGGATGCCGCGCAGGCGATCGGCGCCCAGGACCGCAAGGGCCGGATGGCGGGCGCCATCGGCCACATCGGCTGTTTCTCTTTCTTCCCCACCAAGAACCTCGGGGCGTTCGGCGATGCCGGGCTGTGTACCACGAGCGATCCGGCGCTCGCCGAGCGCATGCGGGTGTTGCGGGTGCACGGGATGGAGCCCAAGTATCACCACAGCCTGATCGGCGGCAATTTCCGGCTGGATGAGATCCAGGCGGCCGTGCTCAACGTCAAGCTGGGCGCGCTCGATGGCTGGATGACCGCGAGGGACGCGCACGCCCGCCAGTACACGCGGCGCCTGAGCGCGATGCGCGGCGCCGGCAAGGTCGCCACACCGGTCCAGATCCCGGGCGTGCGGCACGTCTGGAACCAGTACGTGATCCGCGTGCAGCGGCGGGACGAGCTGCGCCAGTACCTGGCGGCGGCGGGCATCGGAACGGAGATCTACTATCCGATCCCGCTGCACCTGCAGAAGTGCTTCGCGTACCTCGGCCACGGCCCCGGGGAGCTGCCCGAGTCCGAGCGGGCCTCAAGCGAGGTGCTGGCGCTGCCGGTCTTCCCCGAGCTCTCGCCGGCCCAAATCGATCACGTGGCCGGTACAATCGAGCGCTTCTTCGCGTCCGCAGCGTCCCCGTCCCAGCAGACCGCCTGAGGAGCTCTCCCATGCCGAAGGCCGCAGGTCCCCGTACTCCCCTCTGGCCGGAGCTGGCCACCCATGCCGCGCGGCTGAGCACCGTCGCCACCCGCGAGCTCTTCGCGCGCGATCCCGGGCGCTTCGAGCGCTTCTCGCGCCAGGGCGCGGGCATCCTCATGGACTTCTCGCGCCAGCACCTCGATGAGATGGTGCTCGGCAAGCTCCTGGAGCTCACCGAGGCGGTGGGCCTGAAGGACTATCGCGACGCCATGTGGCGCGGCGAGAAGATCAATGCCACCGAAGGGCGGGCGGTCCTGCACGTGGCGCTGCGCCAGCCGCCGGGCGCGAACATCGGCGGCGCGGAAATCGCGCGCGTGGTGATGGCGGAGCGGGAGCACATGCTCGCGTTCGCGGAGAGCGTGCGCGCGGGCCGCATCGCCGGCAGCTCCGGGAAGCCCTTCGCCCGGGTGGTGAACATCGGCATCGGCGGCTCCGACCTCGGACCCGCGATGGCGGTGAAGGCGCTGCGGCCCTACACCCTCGATGCTCCGCAGTGCGATTTCGTCTCCAACATCGACGGCTGCCACCTCGAGGACATCCTCGAGACCGCCGATCCCCGCGCGACGCTCTTCATCGTCTCCTCCAAGACCTTCACGACGCTCGAGACCCTGACCAACGCGCATACGGCGCGGGCGTGGCTGAAGGCGAAGCTGGGCGAGGAGGCGGTGCGCGAGCATTTCGCGGCGGTGTCGGTCAATCACCGCGCGATGGACGAGTTCGGCGTCCATCCGCAGTACCGCTTCAAGATGTGGGACTGGGTCGGCGGCCGCTACTCGCTCTGGTCCTCGATCGGCGTGTCGCTCGCGATCGCGATCGGCAAGGATCAGTTCTTGGGCATGCTCGCCGGCGGCCACGACATGGACGAGCATTTCCGCACGGCGCCCTGGGCGGACAACCTGCCCGCGCTCATGGGCCTCCTCGGCGTCTGGAACATCAACTTCGAGGCGCTGCCGACGCTCGCGGTGCTGCCGTACGACGATCGCCTCAAGCGCTTCCCGGCCTACCTGCAGCAGCTGGAGATGGAGAGCAACGGCAAGTCGGTGACCCTCGAGGGCCGGCGGGTCGACTGGCAGACGGCGGCGGTGATCTGGGGCGAGCCCGGCAACAACGCCCAGCATTCGTTCTTCCAGCTGCTCCATCAGGGCACGCCGCGGGCGGCGCTCGATTTCCTGCTGCCGGCGAAATCCTCCTGCGGCAACCAGCCGCAGCAGGACTTAGGCATAGCGAGCTGCCTCGCGCAGGCCGAGGCGTTCATGAACGGGCAGTCGGCGGAGACCGTGCGCGCGGACCTGGCGCAGCTTCAGGTGCCGAAGGAGCGGATCGAGGAGCTCATCCCGCACAAGGTGCATCCGGGCTCCCGTCCGAGCACCCTGGTGGCGTTCCAGAAGCTGGATCCGGCGACCCTGGGGCGGCTCATCGCGCTCTACGAGCACAAGGTGTTCACCCAGGGGGTGGTCTGGGGGGTGAATTCCTTCGACCAGTGGGGCGTGGAGCTCGGCAAGCGGCTCACCGATCAGCTGGCGCCGGCGGTGCGCGACCCGGATGGCGGGCATGCGGTGGCGCCGGGGGTGGGGAAGATCATTGCGCAGCTCACGGAGTGGAAGAAGGGGAATTGATAGGATTTCGGCCTGGCGCCCGTCAACGGGTTGGAACACCAAGAGAAGATCCCTTGAGCGACATCATCCGGGGGGGCCTGCAGGAGCATCTGACGCTCTTTCAGAGCCTCTCGTCCCTGGTTCCTGAAATCGAGCGGGCGGCGAGCCTCATCGCCGATGCCTTGGGGGACGGCCGCAAGCTCATGTTGTGCGGCAACGGCGGCTCCGCCGCCGATGGCCAGCACATCGCGGCGGAGATGACCGGGCGGTTCGTGAAGGACCGCCGGCCTCTGGCTGCGATCGCATTGTCGACGGACACCTCGGCGCTCACCTGCATCGCGAACGACTACGGCTTCGATGAGGTGTTCTCGCGGCAGGTCCTCGCGCTCGGGGCGCGCGGCGATTGCCTGGTGGGGATCTCCACCTCCGGCAACTCGCGCAACGTCATTCGCGCGGTGGAAGCGGCCCGCTCGGCCAGGATGGCGGTGATAGGCCTCCTGGGCAGGGACGGCGGGGCGCTGCGCTCACTCTGCGATCTTCCGATCGTGATACCGAGTCAGACCACGGCGCGGATTCAGGAGGCGCACATTTTCATCGGACATACGCTGTGCGCCCTGGTGGAAGAGGCGCTGGGACTCGCATGAGCGGAGGCAAAGCGACCGCGACGGATCTCAAGGCGCGGCTGCGCAATGCACGGGTGCTCGTGGTGGGCGATGCGATGCTGGACCGCTACCTGTTCGGGGAGGTCGAGCGGATCTCGCCGGAGGCGCCGGTGCCGGTGGTGCGGGTGACCCGCGAAGAGTATCGGCTGGGTGGGGCGGCGAACGTCGCGCTGAACGTCAAGGCGCTCGGTCCGGCGGTGATGCTGATGACGGCGGTCGGAGACGATGAGCCTGCACGGAAGCTCGAGGAGCTGCTGAAGACTCGAGCCGTCGAGGTGACTCTGGGCAGGGACCCCCAGCTTTTCACCTGCGTGAAGCTGCGGGTCATCGGGCGGGCCCAGCAGCTGGTGCGGGTGGACTTCGAGAATCAGCCGGATCACGAAGTCCTGGCGGACATGCTGTCGGACTTCGCGCGCGTGGTGGCTCAGTACGACGCCGTGCTTTTCTCGGATTACGGCAAGGGCGGCCTGACGCACATTCCGCGCATGATCGAGCTCGCGCGCGCGGCGGGCAAGCCCGTGCTGGTGGACCCGAAGGGCGATGACTACGGCCGGTATGCGGGGGCGACCGTGATCACGCCGAATCGCCTGGAGCTGGCCCAGGTGATCGGCAGCTGGAAGACGGAGGCCCAGCTCGAGGAGCGGGTGCAGCGGCTGCGGGAGAGCCACCGGCTCGACGGTCTGGTGGTCACCCGGAGCGAGGAGGGGATGTCCCTTTTCGATGACGCCGGCCATCTGCAGGTGCCGGCGCAGGCGCGTGAGGTATTCGACGTGACTGGCGCGGGCGACACGGTGATCGCCACGCTGGCCGCGATGATGGCGTGCGGAATGGGTCTGCGAGAGGCGATGCCGATCGCCAACCGCGCGGGCGGCATCGTCGTCGGCAAGTTCGGCACCGCGACGGTGAGCTACGAGGAGCTCTTCGGTTGAAAGTGGTCGTCACAGGCGCCGCCGGGATGGTGGGCAGCAATCTCGTGCATGGATTGAATGCCATCGGCATCGACGATGTGATCGCGGTCGATGACCTCACCGAGGGCGCGAAATTCCGCAACCTGCTCGGCGCCCGGATCAGCGACTATTTCGACCGCGGCGAGTTCTACGACCGCTTCGCGCTCGGGGAGCTGGGACGGGTCGATGCGATCTTCCACGAAGGCGCCTGCTCCGACACCATGGAGCACAACGGCCGCTACATGCTGGAGACCAATTACCGCTGCTCGAAGGACCTGCTCGATCACTGCCAGGCCCAGGGGACGCGGCTCCTCTATGCATCGTCCGCCGCCACGTATGGCGACACCACGGTATTCCGGGAATCGCCGGAGAACGAGCGGCCGCTCAACGTCTACGGCTATTCGAAGCTCCTGTTCGACAACATCGTGCGGCGCGTGCTCCCCACGGCACGGGCTCAGGTGGCCGGCTTCCGGTATTTCAACGTCTACGGGCCCCGGGAGCAGCACAAGGGCCGCATGGCCTCGGTGGCTTTCCATCACTTCGGGCAGCTCCGTGAGACCGGCAAGGTCAAGCTCTTCGGAGAGTACGGCGGCTACGGGCCGGGGCAGCAGACGCGCGACTTCGTCTTCGTGGACGATGTGGTCGCGGTGAATCTCTGGTTTCTGCGGCATCCGGAGCGCAGCGGGATCTTCAATGTCGGCGCGGGCCGGGCGCAGCCCTTCAACGATGTGGCGCATGCCACCATCAATGCTTCGCGGGCGCTGCGGGGCGAGGCGCCCCTCAGCCTGGAGCAGCAGGTCTCCCAGGGCCTGATCGAGTACGTCCCCTTCCCGCAGGCTCTGGTCGGCAAGTATCAGTGCCATACCCAGGCGGATCTGACGTCGCTGCGGGCGTCCGGCTGCGACGTTGAGTTTGCAGACGTTGCTACCGGCGTGCGGCGATACGCAGAGTGGCTGGCTGAGCAGCGGGAACCTTGATCGGAACGATGGCAGATCTACCGGTCTCATTGAGCCGCAAGCTGGTCCCGTGCGCCGAGGTCCACGGCCGGGACTGGCCGCGCCCATTGGTCTTCACCAATGGCGTCTTCGACGTGTTGCATCGCGGGCATGTCCTCTACCTCTCCGCGGCGCGCGAGCTCGGTGCGGCGCTGCTGGTCGCAATCAACAGTGACACTTCAGCGAGACAGCTCGGGAAGGGGCCTGGCCGGCCGCTCAACCGCGAAATCGACCGGGTGCTCGTCATTGCGGCGCTGGAGAGCGTTTCCTTCGTCACGACTTTCGAGGAGCCGACGCCGTGCGCGCTGCTGCAGCGCTGCCGCCCTGACATTTACGTCAAGGGCGGCGACTACGACATGGAGACGCTGGAGGAGACCCGTCTGGTACGCACCTGGGGCGGCCGCTCGGCCGCCATTCCCTTCGTGGAGGGCTACTCGACCAGCGCGCTCGTCGGCCGCATTCGCGGCGGCTCATGAGCCGCAGGGCGGCGTTCATCGACCGGGACGGGGTGCTCAATGAGGAACGGGCCTTCGTTCATCGCGCCGAGGATTTCGCGTTCGTGCCGGGCGCCGTCGAGGCATTGCGGATGCTGAAGGCAGCCGGGTATCTCCTGGTGGTGGTGACCAATCAGTCCGGAATCGCCCGTGGCCTGTACTCGGAGGCCGATTACCGCGCATTGACGGAGCACATGCGCGCGCAGCTTGCGGCCGAGGGAGTCACGCTGGCTGCGGTCGAGTACTGCCCACACCTGCCCGACGCGCCGGTGGCCCGGTACCGGCGCGAATGTGATTGCCGCAAGCCGAAGCCCGGCATGCTCACGCGGGCCATCCGCGCCCTGGACATCGATCCACAGTCGTCCTTCCTCGTGGGTGATCGGCTATCGGATATCGAAGCGGGCCGCTGCGCCGGAATCGGGCGCTGCTTTCTGGTTCGAACGGGCTACCCGGTGCCCGACGAGGCGGCAGCGCGCGCGGACGGGGTCTACGACGACCTGCTGGACTGCGTACGTGCTACGCGCGTCGCAGCGCCTATCCCAAACGCATAAGGTGGAGCGCAATGGTGATGGCAATGCTCAAGAGGCCAGCGACGCCCGCCAAGGTCGTGCCGCTCATCCAGTAGAGTACCCGGATGTCGCCCCGGACATCCCGAATCTCGTCTCTTACACCCTGAACTTCGTCTCTCACACCCTGGATTTCATCTCTCACACCCTGGATTTCGGCTCGCAATTCTCCTTTGGTGAGCAGGATGTCTTCCCGGGTAGCGAGGTTTCCGCCGGCGTTTTCCGCGAGGATACGAGCCATGGCCTTGGCGCGCGCGGCGTCGAAACCCGCCTCGTGCTCCAGTTGCTCCGCCAGCTTCAGGGTGTCATAGATCATCGCGGTGGCCATCGCGCCGTGCCTCGCTATTGTATCGTGAATCAACGCCCGGGATCTGCCCCTGACACTCGGGGCTTCACGCATGCTAACCGCTCGATACCGTTATGCCTGCCGCCAAAAGATGCGTCTTCGTGGAGAAATGGCGCGATCGCAGGCTGCGCACACGCATGAAGCGAAGAACTCGCGGCAGCGGGTGCGCTTAGCGGGCTGGCCCCGATGAAATCAGCGCACCATGGGAATCGCCGCTCACGTGAATAACCGGTTTCCGCATCCGTGACCGCCAGTCTCGACCTGTACGTCACCACACAACGCCGATTCCGCGTCGAGGTGTTTGAGGTGGAGGGCGGTTCGCCGCTGCCGCCCGCCACGGCCGGAAGGATCGAGCGTGCCTTTGACGGCGGCCAGGGAGCAGGTCTGCTTCACCTTGCGATCGTGGAGGTGAAGACTTCCCTGCCAGCGGGACTCGCGTTCGCGCGCAGCTTCGCGCAGCGCTACGTGACTCAGCTCTGTCATCTCGCGGAAGGCGGGCGCCAGGCGGATGTCGAATGGATCGAGCCTCCGGGCGACAATGAGCTCGCGGCCCTGGCGCTCGATGCGCCGCCGGTGAGAGGGCTCGAATATCTCGATGAGCAGATGCTGGGCGCGGCATGGCGCGATATCGATGTCACCGTCCGGCGGGAAGTCAGCGAGAGCGGCAAGGGATTGCGGGCCTACCTGCACGAAAAGAATCCCCTCTGGCGGCTCGTCGGCCGCGTGACCTTCCATCTCGCGGAGAACAAGCGCGACGAGGACTACCCGTTCGCGTTTCTCGCCACCTACGCCGACAGTGTGTCGGAGCACGGCGAGCCGCGGCACCTGCCCCTGGCGCGCGCCCTGCAGGAATACGCCGGCGTCGCTCACCGCAAGCGCCTGGCGGCCCTGCTGACTCCGGTTCGCGATGCCTCGCAGCGCCTGCCGTGGGTAGGGGAGCTCATCGACAGCGGCGACATGTATCAGCCGCTCGCCTGGACGCCCGCGGAGGCACACCGGTTTCTGCGCGACATTCCGGCGCTCGAGGAGAGCGGCCTCGTGGTGCGGATTCCGGACTGGTGGCGGCCGCAGCGCCCCAAGCGGCCGCAGGTCAGCGTGCGCATCGGCAGCGCGGCGGCGGCCGCTCTCGGTGCCGCGGCGCTGCTCGATTTCTCCGTTGGGCTGACGCTGGATGGCGAGCCGCTGACCGAGGCGGAGCGGCGGCTGCTGCTCTCGGCGGCGGGCGGCCTCGTGCGCCTGCGGGGCCAGTGGGTCGAGGCGGACGGTGAAAAACTGGCGGCGGCGCTCGCCCACTGGAAGCGCATCGAGAGGGACGCCCGCTCCGGAGGGCTCTCGTTTCACGAGGGGATGCGGCTTCTCGCCGGCGCGGGAGACAGCGGCCGCACGGTCGAGGAGCTGCCGGAGCCGCTCAAGGCCTGGAGCGGCATCGAGGCCGGGGAAGGATTGCGGGCGCTGCTCGGCCGCCTGCGGGCTCCGCAGGACGAGCGGGAGCTGTCCCTCGCCGGCCTGCGGGCGACCCTGAGGCCGTATCAGGCGGCCGGCGCGAAGTGGCTGGACCTGCTCGCCGGGCTGGGTCTTGGCGCCTGCCTCGCGGACGACATGGGGCTCGGCAAGACCCTGCAGGTGATTGCGCTGCTGCTGCATCTGCGTGCCGCGGCGGCGCGCCGCGCCCCGCGCAAGCCGAGCGAGCCACCGCCGGCCAGCCTCATCGTCGCTCCGGCCTCGCTCCTCGCCAACTGGAAGGCCGAGATCGAGCGCTTCGCGCCGGACCTGCGGGTGCTCGTGGCGCATCCCTCCGAGACCGCCGCCAATCTGGGCGAGGCCGCGGCGCTCGATGCCGTGCTGCGAGGAATGGATGTCGTCCTGACGACCTACGGCATGGTGGCGCGCTCGGCGGGGCTGCGCGAGCGGCCCTGGCGCCTGGCCGTGCTCGATGAGGCGCAGGCGATCAAGAACGCCGGGGCGCAGCAGTCACGGGCGGTGAAGCAGCTGCGGGCCGAAAGCCGCATCGCGCTCACCGGGACGCCGATCGAGAACCACCTCTCCGATCTCTGGTCGCTGTTCGATTTCCTGAACCCGGGGCTGCTCGGGGACGCGCGCACCTTCGCCGCTGCCGCCAAGCGGCTCGCGCAGGAGCCGGGACAGCCCTACGCGCCGCTGCGCCGGCTGGTGCAGCCCTACATCCTCAGGCGTCTTAAGACCGACCGCCGGGTGATCGCCGACCTGCCGGAGAAGACGGAGGTGCGCTCGTTCTGCGGCCTCACGCGGGAGCAGGCGGCGCTCTATGGCGAGTGCGTGGCGGGGCTTGAGCGGGCGCTCGGGCAGACCGAGGGCATCCAGCGCCGCGGCACGGTGCTCGCGCATCTCATGCAGCTCAAGCAGATCTGCAACCATCCCGCGCAGTGGTCGGGCCAGGGCGCCTACGCGGCCGATCGCAGCGGCAAGTTCGAGCGGCTGGCGAGCCTCTGCGAGGAGCTGGCGCAGCGCCAGGAGCGCGTGCTCGTCTTCACCCAGTTCCGCGAGATGACCGCGCCCCTGGCGGCGCATCTCGAGGGCCTGTTCGGCCGGCCCGGGCTCGTCCTGCACGGCGGCACCCCCGTCTCCAAGCGCCAGTCGCTGGTCGATGCCTTCCAGCGCGAGGACGGGCCGCCCTTCTTCGTGCTCTCGTTGAAGGCGGGCGGTACCGGTCTCAATCTCACCGCCGCCTCGCAGGTGATTCATTTCGACCGCTGGTGGAATCCCGCCGTCGAGAATCAGGCGACCGATCGCGCGTTTCGGATCGGGCAGCGGCGCAACGTGCTGGTGCACAAGTTCGTCTGCCGCGGGACCCTGGAAGAGAAGATCGACGCGCTCATCGAGGCGAAAGCCGGGCTCGCCCGCGATCTGCTGGGGGAGGGCGGGGAGCGGCTGCTGACCGAGATGAGCGACGAGGAGCTGCTCGCTGTCGTGGCGCTCGACATCCGCAAGGCTTGCGCGGCCTGATGCCGCGCCGCGGCATGCACGGGTGCGATCCGCCCGGGCCCAAGGCTCCTGGCTCGCCTGTGCCTACTTTCCAGGAGTAGAGTCGTCGGCCGCGGATGCCGCTCCAGGTCACGCACCATTGCCTCCGCTGTTGTCCGGAGCGTCGGCAGGTCGCTCTTTACCGCGTCCCAGAGCGTCTGGTAGTCGACAGTGTCATAGCCGTGACTGATCTTGTCTCGCATGCCGGCCACGAGAGGGTGCCGATACGGCCGCTGGCGTGGCATCGTGGCGCTCGACATCCGGAAGGCGTGCGCGGCATGATGCCGCGCGCAAGGTAGCCGCTTCCACGGGCGGCTTGAACCGAGGTGACGATGAGCTGGTGGAACTACGCCCCGAAGCCGAGCGTGTCCGAGGTGCGCGCACGCGCTGCGCGCGAGGCGCAACGCCTGGCGAAGCGCCGGGCCAAAACGGGTCGTAAGACATCTGCCGTCGTCATCGACGGCCGCACCATCGCGCGAACCTTCTGGGGCAAGGCGTGGTGCGAGAACCTCGAGTCCTACCGCGACTACGAGTATCGCCTGCCGCGCGGGCGCAGCTACGTGCGCAACGGGGCGGTGCTCGACCTCGAGATCCGCCCGGGGAGCATCGCCGCGGTGGTATCCGGCACGAGCCTCTACGACGTCGAGATCAAGATCAAACCCGTGGCCGCGGCGCATTGGAGCCGCATCAAGACCCGCTGCGCGGGCCAGATCGGCTCGCTGATCGAGCTGCTCGAGGGGCGGCTGTCGGATCAGGTGCTGCAGATCGTCACCCACCGCGAGCAGGGCCTGTTCCCGAAGCCCGCGGAGATCGAGATGACCTGCTCCTGTCCCGACTGGGCGACGATGTGCAAGCACGTGGCGGCGGTGATGTACGGCGTCGGCGCGCGATTCGACCAGGAGCCGCAGCTCCTCTTCACGCTGCGCAAGGTCGATCACGAGGACCTGATCACCCAGGCGGCCACAGTCGAGGTCTCGCGGCGCAGCGGCCGCAAGACGCTCGAGAGCGAAGACCTCGGCAGCGTGTTCGGGGTCGAGCTGGCGGCAAGCCCGCCCGCAGCGCGCTCGCGCGTGAAGAAGGCGGCCCGCAAGTCGCCGGCGCCGAGCAAAGCCAAGGCACGCGGCCGGCGACAACCACTGAGACGAGGAAAATCGGCTTGAAAGGCATCGTTCTGGCCGGCGGCGCCGGTACCCGGCTGCACCCGGTCACCCTGAGCATCAGCAAGCAGCTGCTGCCGATCTACGACAAGCCGATGGTCTACTACCCGCTGTCGGCGCTGATGCTGGCGGGGATCCGGGACATCCTGCTGATCTCGACGCCCGAGGACCTGCCGCTCTTTCGGCGGTTGCTCGGGGACGGCGCCAAATGGGGACTCTCGCTGTCCTACGCCGAGCAGCCCCGGCCGGAGGGCCTGGCCCAGGCGTTCATCATTGGAAGGCGGTTCGTCGGCAGCGATCGGGTCGCGCTGGTCCTCGGCGACAATATCTTCTACGGCCACGGGCTGCCGGAGCAGCTCGAGGCCGCCGCACGGCATGGCGCAGGCGCCACCGTATTCGCCTATCGGGTCCGGGACCCCGAGCGTTATGGCGTCGTGCAGTTCGACGAGGCCGGCAGGGCGCTCGACATCGAGGAGAAGCCCGCGACACCCAAATCCCACTTCGCGGTGACCGGGCTCTACTTCTACGACAACCAGGTGCTCGACATCGCCGCGCATCTCGAGCCCTCGGCGCGCGGGGAGCTCGAGATCACCGACGTCAACCGCAGGTACCTGGAGCGCGGTGAGCTGCGGGTGGAGCAGCTGGGGCGCGGGGTGGCCTGGCTCGACACGGGGACCCATGAGTCGCTGCTGCAGGCGGCGATGTTCATCGAGGCGATCGAGACCCGGCAGGGGCTCAAGGTCTGCTGCCCGGAGGAGATCGCCTATCGCAAGGGGTATATCTCCGCCGATCAGCTGGAATCGCTGGCGCGGCCGCTCGCGAAGACCGGATACGGCACTTATCTGCTCGAGATCCTGAAGGACGGGGGCTGAGATGGAATTCGTCCCCACCGAGATCCCCGAGGTCGTGCTGATCCGGCCGAAGGTGTTCGGCGATGAGCGCGGCTACTTCCTCGAATCCTGGGAGGAGCGCAAGTTCGCCGCCGCGGGGCTCGAGCTGAAGTTCGTGCAGGACAACCACAGCCACTCCGCGCGGCACA
>DAHUXV010000229.1 GCA_027306985.1 Gammaproteobacteria bacterium
GGTGGCGAGCAGCACGGATGCGCGCAGGCGTGTCAGGAGCGCGCTGCCGACGAATCGGCCGACCATCGCGCCGCCCCAGTAGAGGCTCACCCACTTGCCGGCCTGCTCGAGCGGAATCCCGAACACATCCGGCCGGTGCAGGAAGTTGGTCATCGCGCTGCCGATCGAGACCTCCGAGCCGACATAGAGGAAGATCGCCGCGGCGCCGAGCACCGCCCAGCGCGAGCGCAGCGCCTCGGCGACGGAGCCGACGCCGGCCGCGGCGCCCCCGGTCCCCTGCGCGTCGGTGGACACGCCGCCGTCCGCGACTGCGGCGGCAAACTTCGCGCGAACCGACCAGATGAAGAGGCCGAGCAGCAGGATGAGGCCGGCCACGCACAGGAAGCCGAAGTCGATGTGCCGCAGCGACTGTGCACGCTGCGCCGCCGTGATGGTGGCTCCCGCTTTCACGGCGAAGATGCCGCCGGCCAGCAGCACGCTGGAGGCGAGGTAGGGCGCGAGCGCCGTGCCGAGCGAGTTGAATGCCTGCGACAGGGTCAGGCGGAAGTGCGAGCCCTCGGGCGGCCCCAGCGAGGCCGCGAGCGGATTGGCCGCGACCTGCAGGATGGTGATTCCGCTCGCGATGATGAAGAGCGAAACGAGCACCAGGCCGAAGGCGCCGATGCGGGTCGCGAACGGCGCCCAGAGGCAGCCGGCGATCATGATCGCGAGCGCCGTCAGGATCGAGCGGGCGTACCCGAGCCGGGCGACGAGCGCCGCGCCGGGCAGGGAGACGAGCCCGTACGCCATGAAGAAGGCGAACTGGGTCAGCATCACCTCCGCGTAGGAGAGGTGGAATATGGACTTCATCGCGGCGATCAGCGGATCGACCGTGACCGTGATGAATCCCCACGCGAAGAAGAGCGTGGTGACGGAGAAGAAAGCGGCGCGCTGGCCGCCAGGGCTGCGTGTCACGGTGGCTCCCGTTGCGCGAGCGCGGCGCGCGATCAGATCTGTAGGATGGATGATCGGGTCAAAGGCTAACATAGCAGCAGCCATGGGAGGTTGCATGCGAACGAAGCCTGGGGTCTTACTGCTCGCGGCGGCGGCTTCGGCGAGGGAGCCGCCGGTCAATGCGACTGCGTAGCGCTTCGTGACGGCAGGCTGCGGCCAGGGTTGAGCGGCGGCGGCCCCTGAAACGCTACCGCGGCGCGGCCTCGAGCGCCGCGGCGAGCTCGCCGATGCCACAGACGATGTGATAGAAGCTGCTCGCCGGCGAGGGCTCGCGGACGAAGCTTCCGTCGGGCAGCCGCTGGTCGCGCCACAAGCCGCGCGCGCCCGCATCGAGATAGCGCTCCAGCGCCTCCGCGGCCTGCGCGGCCAGCTGCCAGTGACGCGGCTCTCCGGTCAGGCGCGCCATGAGCGCATGCGCCTTCAGCCGCTCCGTCTGGGGCCAGAGCCGCGCCCGCGGATCGTGCACCGTCATGTCGTCGAGCAGCGAGTTGATGGCCACGCCGTCACGGACGCCATGGGTCTCACCGATCTCGATCAGCCGCTGCGCCGCGCGCCGCTCCCTCGCGCCGCCGGCGCACAGCAGCAGCCAGGCCCACTCGAACTGATGGCCGGGCTCGACGATCCGGCCGTCGGCCGGCGGGTGCGCCGTGCCTTCGAGCTCGAAGTCCTCCCGCAGAATTCCAGAGCGAGCGTCGATCAGGCGCTCGAGCGCCAACTCGACGAGCTCGTCGGCCAGGCGCCGCCAGCGCGGATCGTCCGACAGCGCGCACCACGCCAGCGCCGACTCCAGCAGGTGCATCTGCGGATTGGACGACAGCGGACGCTCCTTCGCGCCCTCCGACCGGAATCCCCCGCCCGCACGCTTGTACGTCGCGTAGATCCGCTCGAGGACTCCCGCCGCGGTTTCCCGCAGGCCGCGGCCGGGCCCGAGGAGACGGTGGGCCTCGGCGAGCGCCAGCAGGACGAACGCCTGGTCATAGAGCAGCGCACGATCGTCGAGGACGGTGCCGTCGGCCGCGACGAGCGCGCGCGCGAGACCGTCCGGCCGGCGGTAACGCGCAAAGTAATGCTCGAGGCCGCGGGTGACGAGCCCGCGAGCATCGCCCGTCCAACCGAAGCGGGGCGCGCGCGCGAACGAGTAGATCTGCCGCAGCTGCACGCGCACGCGGCGCGCATCGCCCGCCAGCGGCACCTCGGCGGCCAGCCGCTCGTGGAAACCGCCGTGCTGCGCGTCCCACCCGGCCTGCGACCAGACCGGAAAGGCCTCGGTCAGCAGCCAGCGCTCGAGCCGGGCGAGCGGCTGTCGCGCATCATCATTCAGCATGTGTCCTCCGCAGCGCATCGGCGCGTTGAATACTCACGATCGCCGCGCGCGCGGCCTGTCGAACCGCCGGGCTCGAGTCCTCGAGCGCCCGGCGCAGGTCCGGCAACGCGGCGTGCGCCGCAATGCCGATCTGCCCGAGGGCCCTGCAGGCGTTGCCGCGCGACTCCGCGTCCGGCCGATGCAACATCGCGCGAAGGCGCGGCACGGCCGCGCCCGCAGCCGCGCCCATGTCGCCGAGATCCTGCGCGGCCCACGCCCTGACGTCGGGATCGGAATCCTGCAGTGCCGTGAGGAGCGCCGGCAGCGCCGGACGCAGATCGAGCTTCGGCCGGCCGTCGGGAAATTCCCACCACCCTCCTCCAACCACGTCCAATGCCACCGCGACATCGCGCCGCATCTGCGGGTCCGGGTCGCGGAGCGCCCCGGCCAGCGCGGTCACGCTCGCGGGCCCGAGGGCATGGAGCTCGTCGTAGACGTGTTGCCGTCGCACCTCCAACGCCGGTAGCCGATGTGCGTGGGCCTCGGTCGGCGCGACGCCGCGCGGGAATGGCCGCCGTGGCAAGGGCATGTCGCGCAGCTTCGCGACCAGGACGTCCGCTCTTCGAGCGTCACCGTGAGCCGCGCGTGATTGCGCGGCGAATCCCGGCGTCGCGCTCGCGGCCAGGATGATGACGAGCGCGAGGCCCTTCATGCGGCCCGCGCGCAGGCATCCCGCGCCCGCGTGCTGGCCAGGCCGCTCTTCTCTCGCTCGTCCGGTCACCCCGCAATGATACCCGGCAGCGGCTGGGCCGGCGATTCGGCCGCCTTGCGGCCCCGCGGCTCGAACAACACGATGTCGCCCGGCGCATTGGACGCGGCGATGCAGTTGCGGCCCGTGGCCTTCGCTCTGTAGAGCGCGGCATCGGCGCCGGCGATCAGGTCATCCATGCGCTCGCCGTCCTCGGGGTAGCAGGCGATGCCGAGCGAGGCCGTGATGCACGGCAACGCGGCGCCGCGCGAGAACACGTGCAGCTGCGCGATGGCCTCGCGGATCGCCTCGCCTTTGGCGTACGCATCGTCCACCGCGCAGTCCGGCAGCACGACCAGGAACTCCTCGCCGCCATAACGGCAGACCACGTCCTCCGCGCGGGTGTGTCGCTTGAGCACCTGCGCGACACTGCGCAACACCTCATCCCCCGCATCGTGGCCATTGGCGTCGTTGAAGGCTTTGAAGTGATCCACGTCGAGCATGATGAGGCTCACGGGGAACCCGTGCCGCTGAGCGCGGGCGAGCTCCCGCTGCAGGGAAATCTCCAGGTGCCGCCGGTTGTAGAGATCGGTCAGCGGGTCGCGCTCCGAGCCGCTGCGCAGCGTCTCCTGCAGATGCAGGTTGCCGACGGCGAGCGAGAGTTGCTCGGCGAGCGCCGAGGCCAGCCGCTGCACGTCCTGGGACAAGCTCACCGCTGCGTTGCGCCGCAGGTGCAGCACCGCCAGGGTGTCGCCCTGCGAGAGGAGGGGCACGCAGAGACAACTGTCCTCGCACTCACCGACGTGACGGCAGACGGCGGCCGCGCTTGCCGGCTCGTAGAGATGCGGCCGCCCGCGGCGCAGCGCCCAGCAGTCCTCGGATGCGAAGCTCTGCGCGGCGGCCATAGGGCCCCAGGAGACCTGCAGCTCCAGCGCGGCATCGTCTCGGCGCGACACGTAAAGCGCGCCGCCCACGCCCGGCAACAGCTTCGGCAGCGCGCCGCGGATCACGATGTTCGCCTCGGCTTGGGAGTGGCAGGTCTGCAGCAGCTCGACCATGGTGCTCATGGCGGAGATCTCCTGCAGCAGCCGGCTCTGGCGCCGGATGGTGCCCTCGAGCGCCGCCTCGCAGCGGCGACGGGCCAGGCGCTGCAGGACGAGCAGTCCCATCAGGAGTATGGACAGCCCGAAGAGCGCGCTCAGCGCGATGGCGGTCCCGCGCAGGCTGCCGCCGGCACCGGACACGGTGACACGGCCGGGACCCATCGCCAGCACGCCGGCCGCGAGGACGCCCAAGGCGGCAGCGGCGGCGACGGTTCCCGCGAGCAAAGGCTCCCTGCCGCGGTCCGCCGACCGCGCCGGCGGATCGCTCGTCTGCAGCCCGGGCACCATGAGAACAGAGTCCCCCCTGAATGGACATTCAGGGGGTAGTTCGGCCCGCGGTCCCGCGCCTTGAGATCCGGCCCGGCGAACTGTGACGCGTCTGCGCGGCAGCGCGCCGAGTCCGTGATCCATTCACGGATGCCGGCCGCTGCCTGGCCGGACTGGCGGCTCAGCCGCCGATCGTCCAGAGCACCACCGCGTCGAAGAGCGCCCTGCCCTGCGGGGTCATATCGTCGTACGACGGGTTATCCGTTGGCAACAGCGCCCGCCGGGCCGGTGCGATGAAGCCGCCCGCCATGCGGGCCCCCTTCGGATAGCCGAAGATCGCATCCTCGTGCGGCTCACCGGGCAGGGTCGCGATCACCGTGGCATCCGGCAGCGGCCAGGCCCACTTGAGCACCCCCGGATGGTAGGTGAATCTCACCAGGCCGGGCTTCAGGCCCGCGGCCATCGGGCTCCATGCGCCGACGATGTCGAGGTAGTCCTCCGGCGGATCGTCGCTCTCGAGCAGCTCGCCGTGCTCGCCGTAGTCGCGGTAGCGATCGCGTCCGGTGAAGTGCAGCGAGTCGGACAGGAGTCCCTCCAGCGAGATGAGCGGCAGCCGCACCTCGTCGTACTTGTTGGCGAGCTTCCACTTCGAGCAGGTGCCGGAGATCATCACCAGGCTCATGCCGCGCGCGACGCTCTGCGGCGCCGTCTGGTCGGCGACGACCACCGTGAAGCCGAGGCTGCGCAGGTGCGCCACCATGTTTGCATCGGAACGGTGCCCCTCGCCGCCGTGCACGCGCTCGACGAACAGCACCCTCTTGCCATGCGCCACGCTGCGGATCCCGGCATCGATCGCCGCGGGGTCGTACGTCGGGATCGGCGGCGGCGGCGAGACGGCCCAGCGCAGCGCGGCGTCGAAGAGCTTCCTGCCGATCGCCCAGCTGCGCAGGTTGGGATCCTTCGCCGCCGGTCCGTGAACCGCGGTGAGCAGGTGAAAGTCATCGTTGCCGAGATAGAAGGCGACACGGCGCGCAGGCGCGACCCGGCCGTCGGCCAGGGTGGCGTCACGCTCATAGGTGAATACGGCCGCATGCGAGCGGGAGCCGAAGAAGTCGGCGATCACCGTGCCACCGGGGCCCGGACGCCCCCAGCCGGCGGTCTCGGGCTCGAGATACAACGTCCCGAAGAGCTGCGGCTTCAGCCCCACGGCGCGGCTGATCTCGGAGGTGATGTTGGCGCCATACGCATACAGCACCGCGAAACTGTCGGCATAGTGTTGGACCGGATCGATCACCTCGTAGTCGCGGTGCAGCACCGGGCCCGTGAGCCCGAGGTTCGGGTAATCGTAGGTGTTCCAGGTGAAGACCGGCACCGGCACGTCGGCATACTTGTCGCCCAGCTCGTGCGCGTTTGCGGTGGAGGACAGCACGATGAGACTCGCCCCGGCGGCCGCACTCGCCGGCGCGGCGGCATCCGCCGTCCGCACCGTGAAGCCGAGCTTGCGCAGGTGCCGAGCCACGCGCGCATCGTCGTTGGGCTCGGGACTCTCGGCGCCGCCGGTCACGAGCAGCACGGTCTTGCCCGCGAGCGCGGACCAGGGAGCCAGCGCCGCCCGCGCCCCGGGAGCCGCAAGAGCGGCGAGCAAGACGAAGGCGCAGGCCGCGCGCAGGCCGTTCACCAGGCGATTCATCGGGAAGCTTCCGCGCAGGAGGGGCCCAGCACCAGCAGCTGCGGCCCCGCACCTTCGTCATCCGCACCCGCAGCGGCGCGCGGCGCCTCCGCCAGCCACAGCTCACCCGCCGCGGGATTCGATGCCAGCGCCGTCGCCGGGCGTGTCAGCGCCAACCTTCCGCCGCCGGCATAGCGGACGAACGCGTACATCCGGATCGCATCCACCTCGGACCCGCCGGCGACGAATGTGCCGCCCTTCCAGCCGGCGTGCCCGAGCGGGTGGAAGGCAAACGCCGCCTGCAGGGAGGCCGCCCGCTGAATGGGCAGCGTCACGAACGTGTATCCCAGGTCCGCATCGACGATCAGCTCGCGGCCGTTGCCGCAGCCGACGAACAGCCTGCGCCCGAGCGTATCCATGGCGAGCCCGGACGGCGCGCGGCAACGGGCCAGCGGTATGTCTCCGGAGAATGCCATCCTGTCGGCGTCGATGACGTCGAGCGCATTTCGCTCGGCGTTGGCGAGGTAGAGCGTGCCGCGTCCGTTGGACGCCATCTGCATCAACTCACCCTGCAGCCGGACGACGCCGAGCCGCCGGCCCGTCCCGGGATCGAGACGGGTGACCGAATGTCCGGCCTGGCTCTCGGCGAAGAGCTCATCCGCGACGGGGTCGAAGACCACCGCCGACGGCGCCCCGGCATGGAGCGATACCGAGACAACGACATGCAGCGGCCGGACGCTCAGGATCACGAGGCGCGCGGGTGCGCCGACCACGGCATACAGCGTATCACCCGCCCCGGCGGCCAGTCCCGTCACCACACCGGGCAGCTTCACCCTCGAGCCGGCCTGGCCGGTGAGATCGAAGCTGCGGACCTCATCGCCGACGGCCGCATATACGTGCTGCGCACCGGGACCGGCGGCGAGCGCCCGCACCGGAGCGGTGCCGGTGAGCGCGATCCGGTGCTGCACCCGATAAGGAAAGGGCCCTGCCAACGCCACGCCGGTCGCGGCCGCCAGCGCCGCCAGCACCGCGCCGGCGCGCGCGATCCTCGAGCGGATCCTCATGGTCGCGCCTGGTCCTGCGGCAGTCCGGCGAGGCGCTGCGCGGCGCGCGATTGGAACTGCCGCAGCGGCAGATAGATGCCCTCGCGGCGCACGTCCCGCTGGCCCTCGCGGCTCAGGACGAACCTGAGGAACTCCTGCACCGGCGGCGGCAGCGCCGTTCCCGGCCGGCGGTTGACGTTGCCGTACACCAGCCGGCTGAGCGGATACTTCGCCAGCGCCACGTTGGTGTAGGTCGGCGAGAGCGCGCCGGCGCCGCTGCCCACCGCGACGATCTTCACGGGCGAGTCGACGAACGCGAGCCCGGTGTAGCCGATGCCGTCCGGATCGGCGGCGACCCGCCGGGCGATCGGGAACACGGCCTTGTCGAGATGGATTCCGGCCCGCCAGTGTCCGCGCCGGCCGCCGGCATCCAACACCCGCTGCCGTACGAACTCCTCGAAGCCGTTCCACGGCTCGATGGCGTACACGTGCACGGGCCTGTCCGCCCACGCGCCGGTCGCGCCGAGCTGGCCCCAGGTGACCGCCGGCGCATCGCCGCGCAGGTGGGAGCGCGAGAACGCGGCATCGAGCTGCCGCAGACTGAGCGCCTGCACGGGATTGCGCGGATTGACGATGATCGCGACCGCGTCCAGGAATCCGAACTGCCGGTACGAGCCGCCGCTCACCGGAACGCTCGTCGGATCGTAGCCGTACTTCGCGTGGAATGAGGAGACGTCCACAGGTCTCAGCTCCCGCGAGACGAAGGCGATGTCCACCCGGCCGTCGGTCAGCGCTTTCGCCGCATCGTCACCCTCGAAGGGCGGCCCCAGGACGAAGTGCACCTTCGGGTACACCCTGGTGAACGACCCGATCCACGACCGCACCAGCGCGGGCAGCACGTCGGAGCACATGAGCCGCAGCGTGCCGCCCAAGTCCCGGCCGTAGCGCGGCTCGAAGACCGCGAGCCGCGGATCGAGCGTCGGCTGCAGCACCTCCGGTTGCGGCAGCGCCCGCCCGACACGCATGCCCTCGAGGTCCTGCGCCTGGGTCTGCACGGGATGAGTCGGCTGCCCCGGCAGTTGCCATTCCACGGTCACCGGAGCACGTCCGGCCGCGCAAGCGCCCAGGGGCATCAGACCCGCGGCCAGGGCCAGAGCGCCGCGAATGCGCGCTCGCGGCCGGACCGATGCCGCCCCCCTCACTGCAGGTACGCCCGCGCCGACAGGGTGAACATCCGCGGCGAGCCCGGCAGCAGGTTGATGTCGCCATCGAAGCCGGAGCTGGCGTAGTAGGTCTTGTCGAAGAGGTTCTGCACCTTGAAGGTGAAGGTGTAATCGCCGTAGTCGTAGTAGAGCGCGGTATCGACCCGCGTGTAGGCCGGAAGCTGCAGCATCGGAGTGCTGCCCGTGGGCAGGAAGCCCTGGCGCTCCCCCTCATGGATGATGCCGAGGCCCCAGCCGAGACCGCGCAGTCCGTGGGTCGTGAGCTGATAGCGGGACCACAGGTGCTCGGCCATCACGGGCACGTTGGGCTCCCTCGCCCCGACCTGCGCCGCCGTGGTGGACTGGGTGACCCGGGCATTGGTGTACGCCGCGCCCGCCGTCAACTGCCAGTTGCGCAGCGGCCGGGCGTTGATCTCGAACTCGGCGCCCTTGGACTCGGCCGCGCCGACCTGCTGGTAGCAGGTGCCGTAGTCCGCGCAGGCGAAATGGCTGAGGGTGTTCTTCTCGTCGATGCGGTACAGCGCCAGGGTGGAGCTCAGACGGCCGTGCAGGAAGTTGTCCTTCTCCCCCACCTCGATCTGATTGGCCGAAGTCGGCACGAAGGGGTTGGCGCCGTTGATGTCCACGGCGTTGGGCGGCGGCGGCACATAGGAGGTGGCGTAGCTCGCATACAGGCTCCAGTGCTTGTCGGGCTGGTAGACGATGCCACCCATCGGCAGCGGCTTCTCGTTCACCTTGACCTGCTCGGGCGAGCCGGGATTGCTCAGCAGCTCCGTCCACTGCTTGTCGCGCGAATAGCGCACGCCGACACTGCCCTTCCAGCGGCGGGAGAAGGTGATCATGTCGGCGAAGTAGGCGCCGAACTCCTCCGTCACCGTGTAGCGGTCGCTCAAGAGCGAGGCCTTGCCCGGCGCGACCAGCGGCAGGCTGGAGAGCGGCGGCACGTTGCCGTAGTCCGGGTTGTAGATGCCGATGTTGAGCGAGTCCGGGCCGCTCGCCGGCGCGTTGAAGAACTGCAACCGGTCCTCGTCCGCCATGGTGCGGCCGTCGGTCGCTCCGACGAGCATCTGCTGTTTGATGCCGCCCAGATCCAGCGGCATCAGCAGGTGGGCGTCGATGTAATGATTGCTCCTTCTGTTGAGCTGTCCGCGCGCCCGGCGCGTCACGTCCTGCAGGTTCTTCGCGATCGCGACCACGTCGAAACCATGCGCCTCGTCCGTGTGCCAGACATCCCGCGTGGCGATGTGCAGCGAGAACCCGTTGGCGAACGTGTGCTCGAAGAACGAGCTCAAGACGCTGCCGCGCTCGGTCTCGTAGTCGCTCGGCTGCTGGTAGCGGGTGGTGATGGGCGCCACCAGGGCGATATCGCTGCCCGGCGCCACCAGGTAGGTGTCGTAGCTGAAGCGCACGTGCTGATACTCGTAGGCCAGCGTGAACCGGGTGCGATGCGAGATCCGCCAGGTGAAGCTCGGGGCCACGTAGACGTTGCGGCTGTAGCTGAAGGCCCTGAACGTGTCCTCGTTGGTGTCGTCGACGATCATGCGGTAGAGGAAGTGGTCGTTGCCGGCGATCGGGCCGGTGGCGTCTGCCGCGAGATCGAATCCCGGCCTGTCGCCGACACCGATCCCGTGGCCGTCGTAGGCCGTGCCCGTGGCGGCCAGCTCGTACAGCGGCTGCTCCAGCGGCTTCTTGGTGACGAGGTTGATGAAGCCGCCGGGCTCTTCCTGCCCGTTGATGACCGAGGCGGGACCGCGCACCACGTCGATGCGCTGGACACCGATGGTGGGCGGCGAGCCGAACCGGGTGGCGAGACCCGGCAGGCCGTCCACCAGGATGGAATTGATGTCGTTGGCGCCGCTCGTGAAGCCGCGGAACACGATGTCATAACCGGTGTTGCCCGCTCTTTGGATGCCGGTCATGTACGGGTAGAGCGAGGCGACCTGCTGCGCCTCGACCGCGTGCATGAAGCTCTGCGAGTAGGTGGAGATGGAGAATGGGGTGTCGCGGGCCGGAAGGTTCATCCTCATCGCGCTCGAGCCCGCCTGGGAGATGAAGCGCGCCGTGACGACGATCGCCTGCAGTGCCGCGTTCTGCGGGATCTGCAGAGTGCCGCTGGCAGCGGGCGCGGCGGGGGCATCGCCTTCCTTGGCGCCGACCGAGGGCGGCGGATCGGCCGACACCGCGGCCGCGGGCCGGATGGCGATCGTGCGCCCGTTCACCTGTCGAAACGTGTAGCCCGAGCCCTTGAGCAGCCGCAGCAGCGCGTCCTTCGGCTCCATGCGTCCCTTGACCGGGCCGGTGCGCAGCCGCGCCAGCGCCTTGTAGTCGAACAGCAGCTGCAGATGCGCCTGCGCCGCGAACGCCTTCAGGGCGCTCGGCATCGCCTGCGCGGCGATATCGAAGGACTCGGTATCCGCCCTGGCGAGGGCGGTGGGTGAGACGGCCAGCCAGAGCGCCCCGAGCAGGGAGAAAGCGATGCCCAGCCGCCAACGATCGACTCTTGCCACGTCTTACCCCCTCGTTCTGCTTGCGGCCGGATTGCGGCCGTCATCGGTGAAGACGGACGGGCGTCACATCTCCTACACGGTAGAGGTGGATCGTTCCGCGCGCGGTCACTCGGGACTCGATGCCGAACGCACGGCGCAGGGCGGCGACGAAGCTGCCGACGTCGAGCGCGCGAAAGGTGCCGCCGATCTCGAGCCCGGCGATCGAGGGGTCGTCGATGACGATCCTGCGATTGGTGTAGCGGTCGAACTCGGCCACCGCCTGGCGCAAGGACTGCCCGTCGAAAGACAGCTCGCGCCGTTCCCACGCCAGGCGATGGAAGAGCTGGGTGGAGTCGAGGCGCTGCACGGTGATGCGCTTCAAGGTGAAGCGCGCATCCTCGCCTGCCGAGAGCGTCTGCAGCGGGGGCTCGCCGGCTGCAGAACGCGCGGCGCGATCCTCGAGCAGGGCGACCCGCCCTTCGGTCACCGTCACTTCCACGTCATCGCCCGGCTCGAGACGAACGTCGAAAGCGGTCCCCACCGCGACCACGATGCGATCGCCGGCGTGAACCTCGAAAGGGCGCTGCGTGTCGTGCGTCACCGAGAAATGCGCCTCGCCCCTAAGGAGCGTGACCGCGCGCCGGGCGGCCGTGAAATGCACCCGCAGCTCCGTGTTGGCGTTCATGGTGACCGCGGAGCCATCGGCAAGGAAGACGCGCGACAATCCGCCGGCGCCGGTGCTGTAGTCCCGCGCGGAGGACGTGGGCAGCGCATTCCACAGCAGCAGGATCGCTGCCGCCCCGATTCCCGCGGCCGTGGCGAGCGAGCGCACCGGCCGCGGACGATACACTCGCGCCCGCCGGGCGCGGGCGCCCTCCGCGGCATCGCCGGGGGCGCGCCGCAGCCGTGCCCACGGGCTCGGCGGCCGCGGCGGCGCGAGCAGATCCGGATCGATGGACCGATCGGCGGGCCGCAGCCGCGCCAGCCGCTGGCTGCGCTCCCAGGCGTGCGCCAGGCGCAGGTAGGCGGCGCGGTGCCGCGGATCGGCGATGAGCCACGCCGCGAGCTGCGGGTCCTGATCGGCTCCGCCGCGCGCGTCGCTGCGCGCGATCCAGGCGGCCGCCTCGGCTTCGATGTCGGCGGCCTCACTCATGGCGCTTCAGCCGCCGGGCGATGCGCCTGCTCAGGGAAAATGGGCGGTCCGCCGCCACCTCGCGCGCGAACAGTCCTTCGGCGCAGCGCCGGATGGCGCGGGCGATCAGCTGCTCCACCGTTCCTTCCTCGATTCTCAAGCGCTCGGCGATCTCCCGCTGCGAGAGGCCGTACACCCGCCGCAGGGTGAATGCCTGTCGGCACCGCTCCGGCAACTCCGCGACGCATTCGGCCAGCAAGGCGAGCTCCTGGTGCGCATTGACGATCTCCTCGATCTGCGCACTCTCATCTAAGACGTCCAGAGCGGCAAGATCCGATATCAGGTCCATCGGAACGACCTCGCGGTGGCGAAGCCAGTCGAGGGCCGTGTTGCGCGCGATCGTCAGCGCCAGCGCCCGCACCGAGCGCACCCGCGCCCCCTCGGCCTGGGTGGCGGCGAGCAGGCGGGCGTACGTTTCCTGCAGGAGCTCGTCCACGTCCGCGCCGTTGCGCGCATAGCGGAAGAGAAAGGCTCTCAGCAGGCCCTCGGACTCCAGGGCCTCGAGCAGATAGCGGTCACAGACGGCGGCCACGGCCCGACCGTAGCCCCGCTTCCTGTACGGAAGCTAAATCGAGACTGAACGATCCTTCAGGCGGGTTTTGACATGTGACGTGCGTCACGCCAGCCCGGACCGGCGCGAGCCCGCGGAGGAAGCGTGAAGTCCGATGGCGCCCGCGAGGGCGCGAGCACGTAATGTTCCGGGCTCCATGCGCAGGCTCCTGTCAAGGCCCGGAATTCTGTGGGGAGCGGCGGCGGACCTGGGGCGGACCGCGCTGCTCGCCCTGGTCCTGTGTGCCGCGGGCCCCGTCGCGGCATGGGCGAGCTGCTTTCCGGTCTCCGATCCCGGGTACGTGGCCCTGCGCCCGCAGGTGGACGACAATCCCGCGCACGTCCTGAGCGTGGTTGCAGCACGCCTCCACGCGCTCGACCGCGCCGGCGCAGCGCATGATCCACGGCGGCTCGCAGCCCTCTACGCCGTGCAGGCCAACGCCTACGCCATCCTGGAGCTCGATCATCAGGCGCGGGGGGCGGCGCAGAAGGGACTCGCGCTCGTCAACGGCCCGACCGACCCCTTGCGGCTCGACCTGCTCTCGACGGCCGCCCTCGACATCTATACGCAGGCAGGCATCCGTGGCGCGATCCGTACGATCGCCGCCGCGCGAGCGCAACAGCCCGAGGATTCCCTGTCCGGCGTGTGTCTCGAGATCGCGCTCGGCGCTCTCGAGCGCCGGGCGAACGAGAGCGCGCTCGCCACCAGGACCCTGACGCAGGCCTACCACGACACCGAGACCCCGGCACGGGCCGCGGCCCACGCCGATGCCGCCATCGAGCTGTCCTCGGCGCTGCGCGGTGTGGGCGATTTCCAGGAGGCGCTCCCGCTGGTGCGCCAGAAGATCGCCTGGGACGCCGCGCATGGCGATGCCGAAGCCCTGTCGGTCTCCACCTACCTGGAGGCGGAGGACCTGCAGGCCATGCGTCAGTTCGCCGCCGCCATTGCCGCCTTCGGCCAGGCGCGGAGCATCAGCGTATCGCTCGGGGATCACGAGGGCGTCGCTTTCTCCGACATGCGGATCTGCCAGCTGCTGACCGAGCTCGGCCATTATGGCGCGGCGCGCCCGCTCTGCGACAGTGCCGCGCAGGTATTCGCCGCCAGCAGATCGACGGACGTCCTGAAGCAGACGCAGGTGTACCTGGCCAAACTCGATCTGCGCGCCGGCGATCCGCGGCAGGCACTGCGCATCCTCGATCGTGTGCTCGATCGCCAGGGGACGGACATGGCGCCGGGAGTCGTGGGCATCGCGTACCGGACGCGCGCCCGGGCCTTTGGCGACCTGCACGACTACGGCAGGGCGTATTCGGATCTGCAGGAGTATCTGCGGCGCTACCGGGCGACCGTTCTCGCGCGCCGCCTGAGCCTGCAGGCGACCGTGAAGGAGCGCGCGCTCGCGCAGCTGGAAATCGCGCGCAACGCGGTCCTGCAGCGCCAGCTCGACCTGACTCGCAAGCGCGAGACGCGTCAGACCGAGAGGCTGCGCTGGGTGGCGGCCGCGGGCACGGCGGGGGTGCTGGTGATCGCCCTGCTCTCCTACATCCTGATCACCAACCTGCGTCATCGGCGCCAGCTCCTGCGGCTCGCGACCGAGGACAACCTGACCGGCCTGCCGAACCGCGGCCGCACCATGGAGCTGGCGAAGGCGGCCTTGGAAGCCGCGGCCGCGCAACACCGGCCGCTGACCGTCGCGGTGATCGATCTGGATCATTTCAAGACCATCAACGACCGCTTGGGCCATGCGGCGGGCGATCACGTGCTCAGGGAGTTTGCGCGCGTCAGCCGCGGCTCGTTGCGCCTCGGCGACACCCTCGGCCGCTGGGGCGGGGAGGAGTTCCTGCTCATTCTGCCCGACACGACGCTCGATGCCGCCCTGGCGAGCGTCGAGCGGCTGCGGGTGCTGGCCCTGGCCATCCAGGTGCCCTGTGCGGACCGGGAAATGCAGGTGCGCGTGACTTTCAGCGCCGGACTCGCGACGACCGCCGATGGCGCGCGCTCGCTCGATGAGATCATCGCCCGCGCCGACGCCGCCCTGTACGAGGCGAAAAACGAAGGGCGCGACCTCGTGCGCATCGACCGCGAGAGCTATCGGACCGCCTCGACCGGCGTGCGCCGGGCCCTGACTCTGAGATAGCCCGGTCTTCCTCGGCGCGAGGAGCTGCCGCGCGTACGGGGCGCGCCGGGCTCGCCTCCTCCGGTGATGCAGCCGCCGTCGAGCAGCGTCCAGCAGCCGCGGATGCCGCGCACGCCGCGGCGCAGGCATCGACAAGCCCGGCCTGCGCCCGTATGCTCGGCCGACCCATGAATTTCTGCTCCCAGTGCGGGGCCCGGCTGGAATTGCGCATACCGCCGGGCGATCACCTCGCCCGTCACGTCTGCGACGCCTGCGGGACGGTCCACTATCAGAACCCGCGCCTCGTCGTGGGCTGCGTCCCGGAGCACTCCGGCAGCATTCTCCTCTGCCGGCGCGCCATCGAGCCGCGCCGCGGCTACTGGACGGTGCCCGCGGGCTTCATGGAGAACGGCGAGACGCTACAGCAGGCCGCCGCGCGGGAGTCGCGCGAAGAGGCGCTTGCGGAGGTGCAGATCGGCTCGCTGCTGTCCGTCGTGCACGTGCTGCATGCTCAGCAGGTGCACGTATTCTTTCGCGCGACCCTCGGCAAGCCCGAGTTCGGCGCCGGGCCGGAGAGCCTGGAGGTCGAGCTCGTCCGTCCCGAGCGGATCCCCTGGCCGGAGCTCGCCTTTCCCAGCACGGAATTCACGCTCCGCCGCTACCTCGAGGACCGTGCCGCCGGGGCGGAGCCGCATCACTTCACCTCGCTCGATCGGAGGCTCAGGCAGTAGACCGCTTTGCGGCGGGCTCCGCCAGCGTGGCAAAATGCGCGGTCACGCGAGACCCGGAAAATCCCCATGACCTTTGTCGTCACCGAAAACTGCATCAAGTGCAAGTACATGGACTGCGTGGAAGTGTGTCCCGTCGACTGCTTTCACGAGGGGCCGAATTTCCTCGCCATCGATCCGGACGAGTGCATCGACTGCACGCTCTGCGAGCCGGAATGTCCGGCAGAGGCGATTTTCTCCGAGGAAGAGCTGCCCCCGGGCCAGGAGCAGTTCACGAAGCTCAACGCGGAACTCGCCAAGCAGTGGCCGGTGATCACGGAGAAGAAGGAAGCGCCGCCGGACGCCAAGGAGTGGGATGGGAAGGCGGACAAGCTCAAACTGCTGGAGAAGTAGGACCCGAAAAGGGCCGTGCCACTGGCCGTCCGTGGCGGCAGGGCACCCGGCCCGGCCTGTCCCGGCCGGGCGTTCGGGCGGATCGACGACACCTCGAGTGTCGTCGATGAAGGCACCGCCCTCACCCCCTCGGGTGATGCTGCGTGTGCAGCTCCTTCATGCGCTCGCGCGCCACGTGCGTGTAGATCTGGGTGGTCGAGAGATCGCTGTGTCCCAGCAGCATCTGCACCACGCGCAGGTCCGCCCCGTGATTGAGCAGGTGCGTGGCGAAGGCGTGGCGCAGCGTGTGCGGCGAGAGCTCCTTGGAGATCCCGGCCTTGCGCGCGTAGCGCTTGATGATGTGCCAGAACGCCTGGCGGGTCATGCGATCGCCCCGCCGGGTCGGAAACAGAAAGTCGGTCTGCCGCTCGAGCAGGATCTCGCCGCGGGCGCCGTGCTCGAACTCCACCAGCCAGCGCACGGCCTCCTCGCCCAGGGGAATCAGCCGCTCGCGGTTGCCCTTGCCGAGGATACGGATCACGCCCTGGTTGAGGTTGATCTGGCCGTGGCGCAGGTTCACCAGCTCCGTGACCCGCAGGCCCGTGGCGTACAGCACCTCGAGCATGGTGCGGTCACGGTTGCCGAGCGGATCGGTCACGAGCGGCGCCCCGAGGAGCGACTCGACCTGCTCTTCCGTGAGCGACTTCGGCAGCGAGCGCCCGATCTTCGGCATCGCGATCTGAGCGGTCGGGTCCTCGCGAATGCCGCCGTCGCGCATCAGGTAGCGGAAGAAGCGGCGGAAGCTCGAGAGCTGCCGCGCGGTGGACCGGGGCCGCGCGCCCTGGCACACGCGCCAGGCGATGAAATCCTGCAGGTCGGCGCGGGAAGTGTCGACGATCCGTACCTGGCGCTCGACCAGCCAGCGCCCGAGCGCCGTGAGGTCGGCGCGATAGGCCGCCAGGGTGTTGGCCGAAAGGCCGCGCTCCAACCAGACGGCGTCGAGAAAGCGGGCCACCGCCGGGTCCGTGGAGTCGGCCTGAGGAGTCATGGCAATTGCGGCAGAATGGTTCGACAATTCCGTCTCGCCCCGCGGGACGCGGTCAAGCTTGCGGCGGCAGTATGGTGAGCGCGGGCGAGTACCCGACGTGATGATCTTCACATCTGAGTCCGAGCATTAACATAAAGAGAACCGGGTCACAGTTGCGGGTGCTTGCCCGGACGCCCCTGCGCGCCGTCTATGGGGTCTACGCCGCGGCCACCTTTCTGGCGCTGGGGCTCACCGCGCTCGTGGCGACGCTGGCGCTGCCGGGGGTG
>DAHUXV010000234.1 GCA_027306985.1 Gammaproteobacteria bacterium
TGAACTCGAGCGGGCCGAGCGGCTGCAGATCATGCTGAATGAAGAGGAATTGAAGGCGGTCGACGATTTCCGGTTCCAGAAGCGCATGCCGAGCCGAGCCGCTGCCGTGCGCGAGCTGATGCGGCGCGGCTTGAGCGCGGAGGGCTTTTCCGTCGCGACGACCGGCGAGAAATCGAGCGATTTTGGTGTTCTGCCGACGAAAGCCGCGGGGACCCCCACGAGCGATGGAGCGCATCACCACGGCAACGGGCATGCCGGGTATGGCGGCAAGGGCGAGCGCAGCTAGCCTGCCCCCACAGCGGCTTTCACTCCTGGCGGGGCGTGTCGGACGCACCGAGGTGAGCCAATCCGATCCCTCGCCGGGGACTATCGGCGCCGATTGACGTCCATTCCGCGGCACCTAGCGGCCGATCGATAGCGCTGCGCAAGGCGATGGCCAGAAGTCTTTTCAGCGTCCATGAAGTGCACCGGGATTTCCCTTTGCGCATGGCTTCCGGGGACGCACCTCCGTAGTTTCCGAATCTGCCGAAGTGATTCCCTCGAGCGTTACCAGGGTTATCCGGCGAGAGGAGCCGACCCATGGTGTTCGTGGAGGTGCGGCTGAGCTCTTTGGATTTGTTGGGCCATATGGCCGAGATGCGCATCTGGCTCGACAGCAACCGCGTCGACACCGCGGGATTTTCCTACCGGGAGCATATCGATCGGGCGCGCGCGAGGGTCGCATTCAAGGTGACCGCCGAGGCCGAAGCATTCGCCGCCCACTTTGCCCCGGGCGGGTCATATGGGACACCGCATCACCGGCCGTCCAATCCGTCCCGCTATCGCGCGAGGCTCGGAAACCCCAACCCGAAGACGATGCCCTGAGTAGTTTCCCAGGGTAAGCGCCGCTGCATCGACGCTCCATGTTAGAGAGCATTCCGGTGGAGACCCGAGGCGCAGTTCGAAAAGGGCCCGCCGGTCTGCGCCTCCAGGGAGTATGTCATGACCATACGGGGAATTTTGCGGCGTCAAGGTGGACGGCCGTCTGTACCGTGAGCCTGCTCCTTCTGCTCGTCGGCACCACGCCGGCGCGTCCCGCCCGCCGCGGGCGACGCAAGCGAGTTCATCGCCGAGCTCGGCAACCGGGCAATTCGCATTATGCAACCTGCTGGCCCCGAACGTTCGCCGATGAGAAAATCGGCCGGGCGCTCGGCAGACGACGGATCGAGGCGCCGAGAGGAACAACGGGAAGCGCCCCTGAACGGAGGACGACGCCCTGAGTAGATTCCGAATCTGTTGCCGCCGGCGCGTCGACCATAGGCTGTCGACACGACAATGGGGGATTCGATCGTCCGATGAGACGCCCTGCCGCAAGGTTCCGGCACATCCTGGTCGTCGACCGGCAGGCTGAGGTGGCCGAGATGCTCCGCGGCGCCCTCGAACACTGCGGTTACCGCGTCTTCGTCGCGGCGGGCGACGGTGAAGCACGGTCGATCCTGCTGAAAGAAGATATAAATCTGCTGGTTGTCGATGTCGCGTTGGGGAGCGAAGCCGGGATTGCCCTGGCGGACCGCGCGGAAGGACTCGGCATTCCGTCCCTGCTGATCTCCGGCGATGTCGAGCGCATGAAAGCGCTCGCGGCAGCGCCGCGCCCGTTCATCGCCAAGCCCTTCCGCCTGGCCGAATTCGCCGACCGGATTTCCGAGATATTGGCGGCGCCGAAAGACTGAGCCGATGGTGGTCAGCAAGCCCAGATCCGCCATGTTCCGTGCCATGGCGGATCGATGTCGCACGGCTGCCAAAACCGCGCCCGACCAGGACGCGGTCGAGAAATTCCGGGAACTCGCCGCCGATTTCGATGCCGCCGCAGCGAAGTCCGAGAGCAAGGCCGGACAAGGCAACGGCGCCGCCCGAGCCGGTCGTGCGCCGCCGGCCTCCATGCCCGGTGCCCGGCGGATGCCGAGCATCTTCCAAATCTGTCGCCGTCGCACCGCTTCGTCTACTATGACTTTATGTCGGCGCTCCAGCGGAGCGGCGGTACCTGTCGGACCTCATTCGGCAGCTTCAGGCTCCAGCCCATGCCCCGCCGACCGGACAGCCCCACCGTATCGCGCCCGAAATCGATCCCTCGGCGCACGCTGCTGATGTCGGCGATCGCCGGGGCGGCCGGTGGCGCCCTGCCGCGCATCGCGCGCGCCGCGGCGATGCCGG
>DAHUXV010000276.1 GCA_027306985.1 Gammaproteobacteria bacterium
GGCGAACGGAATGCGCGCGTACTGCGCCTGGCCGCCGGCGTAGCCGCCGAGGAGATGGGAGTAGCCGAAGAGCCCCGCCGGCGAGTGGCCCCAGAGCTTCTCGGCGAGCCAGGCGTTGGGATTGGAGTTCTCGCAGAGCGAATAGAGCGACTGCTGGCAGAAGTAGCAGCCGCCGCAGGCGATCGGGAAGGGATTGACCACGCGGTCCCCCACCTTGAGGGTGTTGACCTGCGGACCGACCTCCACCACCTCGCCCATGAACTCGTGGCCGAGAATGTCCCCCGGGAGCATCCCCGGGATGTAGCCGTCGTAGATGTGCAGGTCCGAGCCGCAGATCGCCGTCGAGGTGATGCGCACGATGGCATCGCGCGGATTGAGGATCTTCGGGTCCGGAACGTTCTCCACCCGCAGCTGCTCTCTGCCGTACCAGACGTTCGCCTTCATGACCTCAGCCCCCACTGTTGCGAGACACGCCCGAGGAGACTGCGCCGACCCGCCGGCTGACCGCGCGTGGTCGCGATTTCGCCCGTCTCCATCACCTGCCTGAAGCGCCGCAGGTCCTCGCGGATGCTGGACTGCGGATCGTGGCCGAGGAGCCGCACCAGGCCGGCGCCGAGCGCGCCGCCGAGCGGGCTGTAATGCAGGCTGACGCGCACGATCGTGCCGCGGTCCGCCGGCGCGGCCTCGAATCGCACCGAGCCGGCGTGCGCGGCGCCGGAATCATCCAGCGTCCGCCACGCGAGCTCCTCGCCCGGGCGGTCGGCGGTGATCTGCGAGGTCCACTCGAGCCGCGTCCCGATGGGGCCCTGGGCCACCCAGTGCGAGCGCCGCTCGTCGAGCTCGCGCACCGACTCGAGGCTGCGCATGAAGCGCGGCAGGTTCTCGAAGCTGCGCCAGAAGCGATAGCACTCCTGCGGCGACTTGCTCACCGCGATGCTGCGCTCGAGATAGACGTCGGTCCGTCCCGCAACGCCCGGCATCGAGTGCCCCCCTCTGCTGCCGGTCAGACGGACGGCCGCGAGCACATCGAGCGCGGTGACCCCGGCCACGGCGGCCAGCGCGGCGGCGGCCCTGCCGCGCCGGCCGCGGCCGGTCAAGGCAACCGCAAGCGCCGCAAGATCGAAAGTGTCGCCGACCACGCGCGACCACAGCCATGGCTCGCGATCGCCTTGAGTCAGGATGCCGATTCCGGCCGCCAGGTCCCGCGCTCCGAGGAGCCGCATGAGGCCGGGACTGCGGGTGCCGCTCAGCCAGCAGACCAGGCGAGGCGCGGCCACGGCCGCGGCTCCCAGGCCGATGCTGAACCAACCGAGGCCGCGCTCGAGCGACTCGACCGCCCCGACGGGCGCCAGCCCGCCCCGCGGGCCGAGGCGCGCATGCGCCGCTCCCGGCTCGATCCGGGTGAACTCAGAAGGTTGCGGCCGGCTTCGTCCCAAGCCCTGCTGTGTGAGGTCGGTTGCCATGCGCTCTCTCCGGATGGGAGCGCCCCGCCACCGGGGCGCTCACTACGTCCACAACAATCCGAGAGAGACCCGGCGGTTCCGGCCGCCGGCACCGATTGCTCGGCCCCTCCTGGGCCTCGGCGTGACTCGGCCCGTCCTGAGCCTCGCCCCTTCGGGGCCATCAAGCGCTGACGCGCTTGATGTTGCAGATCGCTCCTGCGATCTGCTCGGGCCCGACGCTGCGCGTCGTCCAAAATCGCTGCCGGCGATTTTGTGCGCTCAGCCGCGCGATGAGCTGAAGCGGCGGCCGGCGTGTGCGCCGAAGGAGCGGCCGGCGGAGCGCGCCTGCCCGGCTCCTCGCGGGCCGCGCCCCTTGGGGCCCGGCGCATCGCGCCGTCCGGAATCGCTCCCGGGGCTCTTGTGGCGCCCGGACTGATGGTGGGGCTGCGCGGCAGGCCGCGGCGCCGGACGCGGGTCCGCGGTCACTGCAAATTCGGGAGCCGCGACCACGGGCACCGAGCGGCGCAGCAGCCGCTCGATGTCCCTCAGCAAACCCGCCTCATCGGGCCCCACCAGCGAGATGGCGCAGCCCGTGCCGCCGGCGCGGGCGGTGCGTCCGATGCGATGCACGTAGTCTTCCGGCACGTTCGGCAGCTCGTAGTTCACCACGAACGGCAGCTCCTTGATGTCGAGGCCGCGGGCCGCCACCTCGGTGGCGACGAGCGCCGTCGCCTTGCCGGTCTTGAAGTCCTCGAGCGCCCGCACGCGCGCATTCTGGCTCTTGTTGCCGTGAATGGCCGCGGTCGCGATGCCCGCGCCGGCGAGCTGCTCGGCCAGCCGGTTGGCGCCGTGCTTGGTGCGGGTGAAGACCAGCACCTGATGCCAGCCGCCGTCGCGGATGAGATGGGCGAGCAGATGTCGCTTGTGCTCCTTTGGCACGCGGTAGGCCCTCTGCTCCACCCGGTCGGCCGTGGCGTTGCGCGGCGCGACCTCGACGCTCACCGGATCGCGCAGCAGGCGCGTCGCCAGATCGCGGATGTCATCGGAGTAGGTCGCCGAGAACATGAGATTCTGGCGCCGCTGCGGCAGCAGCTTCAGCACCTGGCGGATGGCGTGGATGAAGCCCATGTCGAGCATCCGATCCGCCTCGTCGAGGACGAAGTGACGGACCTCGCGCAGGTCGAGCACCCGCTGGCCGGCAAGATCGAGAAGGCGTCCGGGTGTGGCGACCAGAAGATCGCAGCCGCTGCGCAGCGCATCGATCTGCGGGTTGATGCCGACACCGCCGAAGACGACGCAGATGCGCGTCTTCATGTGCCGGCCATACTGGCGGGCACTCTCCGCCACCTGGGCGGCCAGCTCGCGCGTGGGCGTGAGGACGAGCGCCCGCGGTGCGCGGCCGGCGGGGCTCTGAGCGAGCGCCTGCAATATCGGCAGGACGAAAGCGGCCGTCTTGCCGGTGCCGGTCTGCGCACCGGCCAGCACGTCGCGGCCGGCGATCACGGCGGGGATCGCCTGCATCTGAATGGGGGTCGGCGTCTCGTAGCCTTGCTCGGCCACGGCGCGCGACAGCTCGGGCGCAAGCCCGAGGAGCGAAAAAGACATGGATTGGGGGAACCTCTGTGTTGGCTTGCCCAGCCCGGCCGGGCGGACATCGCCTAGTGAAGCGGGGGCTGGGTAGGGCTCCCCGCAGGATGCGGCCGGGGACTCTACCGGCTTTCCAGCCGCGCGTCGAGCCCCGAGAATGGCTAGACTACGCGCTTCGGGCATTGTGAACGGAACGGCGGCCGGCACCTCTAACCCAAGCCATGCGGGTCCCAGGCCGTCCCGGCGTTGCGCCCGTGCCCATCCATCCCGTGTGAAGGGGGAGCTTTTTGATGATCTTCGACCGCGCTCGCGCCAAAACGGGCGCCTTGGGCGCTCTGCGCCTCTGGATTTGTGGCTTCGGCGTCGCGCTGGCGGCAGCGCTGGCCGGCTGCAGCACCAATACGAAAGTTTACAACGGCACCCCGGTGGTGACCGTCAGCACCGAGGCCGCGGGGGACTTCTCGACGTACGTCGTCGGCATCACCCTCTACAGCGCGACCCGCAGCGACGGCTACGTCGCCTACCCGGCCGGCTACACCTACGAGGAATTCGCCGATCTCACCCAGCGGGTCAATCTCACGGAGCTGCTGAACGCGGTGGGCATTCCGAGCGGCACCTATACCGCGGTCAGCATCGGCATCGACTACTCGTCCCCGATCGTCTACATCCGGGGGCAGAGCACCGCGGCCACGGTGCAGGACTCGGCCGGCGCGGTGAATCCCGGGATCGTCTACGAGACCGTCAAGCTCGATCCCTCGCACCCGCTCGTCGTCGGTCTCAACCAGTCGACACGGTTCGCCCTGGATCTCGACCTGGCAGCGTCCAACTCGATCGATGCGAGCAAGAACACCGTGACGGTCCGGCCTTTCGTCGTGGCCACCGCGACGCCGACCGACCCTGCGCCGGTGCGCGCCCGCGGGCTCTTCGTGGCCGCCACCGCCAGCAGCAGCTTCGTCGAGGACATCAGGCCCTTCGAGGACAACGTCTATTCGACGGTGGGCGCACTGACGGTCAATACCAGCTCGAGCACTTACTACAACATCAACGGCAAGGTCTATACCGGCTCGGCGGGACTCTCGGCCGTGGCGGGGCTCACCTCGAACACGCCGATCATCGCGATCGGGTCGCTGGGTGACATGTCGACCATCACGCCCGCGCTCACCGCGACGCAGGTATACGCGGGCACGGTCGTATCAAACGGCCAGTACGAGCACGTGCGCGGCATCGTCACCGCCAGAAACGGCAACAGCCTGACGGTGAGCAACGCGACGTACCTGTACTACGAGGGCTATTGCCTGAGTAACCTGTGCTTCACGTTCTACCCGACGGCAACCGTCAACGTCGGGCCTTCCACGGTCGTCTCGGAAGACAACCAGCCATCAGCCACCGGACTGACGTCGCAGTCGATCTCCGTCGGCTCGCAGATCGACGCGGTCGGCCTGGGCTCGACCAACTCCGGCGTGCTGACGCTCGATGCCACGCAGGGCGATGTGCGGCTGCAGGCCACTCCCGCCTGGGGAACGCTCGTCTCCGGCGCGGCGGGGTCGGCCACGCTCAACCTCTACTCGCTGGGCACGATCGGCGCGAGCGGCTTCAACTTTGCGGGCACCGGCACTTCGAGCGCCGCCGATGCCGTCGCGGCGAGCTATGCGATCGACACCACCGCCGCCTCGACGGGGGCCGACCAGAGCGCGACCCCGCAGAACACCCTGCTGCGCGCCGATGGCTTTGCCACGCCGTTCGGCTCGGCGCCCCCGGACTTCGATGCGACGGCCGTGATGCCGGCCAGCTCGGAGACGGCGGACCTCATCGTGGAATGGGGCGGCAGCGGCACCACCACTCCGTTCACCTCCTATGACGGCACGAGCCTGGTGCTCGATCTCGCCAATGCGGCGACGGCGGAGGTCGTCGTCGGCTCGGCGAGCGGCTGTTCCGGGACGGCGACGGCGGCCTGCACCCCGCTCACGGGGACGCCCGCCATCACGATCTCCGGCGGCGACCAGTTCGCGGTCGGCAATTCCGCCGGCGGCGTCTCGGTGTTCAGCGCGCCGAGCGCTTTCGCCGGTGCACTCACCAGCACGCTGAACGGCTCGACGGCAGTGTTCAAGGTGGTCGCCATCGGGACTTACGATGCGACGAGCAACACCTTCACCGCATCGCGGGTCGACGTGGCACTCGAGTAGACGGTCATGCCCTGGAAACGGCGCGCGTCCGGCGCGCGCGATCGCGCCTACGCGCTGAACATCGCGGACCTGCGCGAGATCGCGCGCCGCCGCGTTCCGGGGTTCGTCTTCGAGTACCTCGAGGGCGGAGCGGAGGACGAGGCGACGCTGCGGCACAACCGGGAGGCGCTCGCGGCGCTGCGCTTCGTGCCGCAGACGCTGGTCGATACGCACGGCAGGAGCCTCGAGGCGCCGCTCTTCGGCCGGACGGCCGCCGCGCCGCTGGTCATCGCGCCGACCGGGCTCAACGGCATGCTGCACCAGGAGGGCGATATCGGCCTGGCACGCGCGGCCGCCGGGTTCGGGATCCCCTACACCCTGAGCACGCTGTCGACCACTCTTCTCGAGGACGTCGCCGCCCAGGCGGGCGGCCGGCTATGGATGCAGCTTTACGTGATGAAGAACCGCGCGATCGCCGAGGACCTCATGGCCCGGGCCGCGGCCGCCGGTTACGAGGCGCTGGTCCTCACCTCCGATGCCAACGTCTTCGGCAGCCGGGAATGGGACAAGCGCAATTACGTGCGGCCCGGGAAGCCCCGGGCGTCCGCCGTCCTCGACACGCTGCGCCACCCGCGGTGGCTGACCTCGGTGCTGGTCCGCAAGGGCGTGCCGCGATTTCGGAACATCGAGGCCTTCCTGCCTCCCGGCGCGGCGAGCGCCGTCGGCGGCAGCACCATCATCCCGCAGATGTTCGAGCCGACGATCACCTGGGCGGACATCGCCTGGATACGCCGGCACTGGCCCGGGAAGCTCCTCGTCAAAGGCGTGCTGAGCGCCGCGGACGCACGGCGCGCCGTCGATGCGGGCTGCGACGGCATCGTCCTCACGAATCACGGCGGGCGGCAGCTCGATTACTGCGTGGCGCCGATCGAGGTGCTCGGCGAGATCGCCGCCGCGGTCGGCAACCGGCTGACGATCGTCATCGACAGCGGATTCCGGCGCGGCAGCGATATCGCCAAGGCGCTCGCCCTGGGCGCCCACACGGTGATGATCGGACGCGCGACCCTTTACGGCCTCGCGGCCGACGGCGAGCGCGGCGTGCGCCGGGCGCTCGACATGCTCGCCGTCGAACTCGATCGCGTCCTAGGTCAGCTCGGCTGCTGCTCCGTCGCCGACCTGCGGGCCTCGTTCCTGCGCTAGGCCGCCAGCACGCCCTTCGCCTTGGCGGCGTGGGTGGCGATCGCGTCCATCAGCGCCGGTGAGAGGCAGTCGTAGGGCTCGAGCTTGAGCTCCTTCAGCCGCGCGCGCACTTCGCCCATCCGCGCCGGCGGGAAGCCCGCCTCGATGATGGAGGAGACGAACGCCGCGAACTCCGGCGCCGCCCAGCCCTGCTCCCTGAAGCGCTCCGGATGGACGAAGTCGAACCCATAGAACGGGTGGTTCTTGTTCTCGATGCGCCCGTACATGTGCACGCCGCAGCCGGTGCAGCGGTGGCGCTGGATCGGAGCGGACTCGTCGACGATCTTCAGCTTCTGCGCATTGGAGGTCACGGACAGCTTGTCGCGCGAGACCACCGCCACCAGGGAGAACAGCGCCCCTTCAGGCTTCCAGCACTTGGTGCAGCCGCAGACGTGGTCGAACGCGACATTGGCACCGAGGCTCACCGTCACCGGCTCGGAGGCGCACTTGCAGGTCAGCGTGCCACCGGCGAACGAGGGGTTGCCGGGCTTGACGCCGCCGTCGACGGCCGGATGAATCGAAATAGCCATGATATTTTTCCTCTCAAGCGGTTGTTGGCTTCAGAATGTCACGACCGAGCGGATCGACTCGCCCTTGTGCATGAGATCGAAGGCGTCGTTGATCTTCTCGACCGGCATGACGTGAGTGATCAGGTCGTCGATGTTGATCTTCTTGTTCATGTACCAGTCGACGATCTTCGGGACATCGGTGCGGCCGCGCGCACCGCCGAATGCGGTGCCTTTCCAAACCCGGCCGGTCACGAGCTGGAACGGCCGGGTCTTGATCTCCTGCCCCGCTCCGGCGACGCCGATGATCACCGAGACGCCCCAGCCGCGATGGCAGCACTCGAGCGCCTGGCGCATGAGATCGACGTGGCCGACGCACTCGAAGCTGTAGTCCGCGCCGCCGTCGGTGAGCGCGACGAGGTGCTGCACCAGATCCCCGCCGACTTCCTTCGGATTGACGAAGTGAGTCATGCCGAAGCGCTCGGCGAGCGCCTTGCGCCGCGGGTTGAGATCGACCCCGATGATCTTGTCGGCGCCGACCAGGCGCGCTCCCTGGATGACGTTGAGGCCGATGCCGCCCAGGCCGAACACGACGACATTGGCGCCGGGCTCGACTTTCGCAGTGTTGATGACCGCGCCGACGCCGGTGGTCACGCCGCAGCCGATGTAGCAGACCTTCTCGAACGGCGCGTCCTCGCGGATCTTCGCGACGGCGATTTCCGGCAGCACCGTGTAGTTGGAGAAGGTCGAGCAGCCCATGTAATGGTGCACCATCTGCCCGCCGATGGAAAAGCGGCTGGTGCCGTCGGGCATCACGCCCTTGCCCTGCGTCGCCCGGATGGCCGTGCACAGGTTGGTCTTGCGCGACAGGCAGGACTTGCACTGCCGGCATTCGGGTGTATAGAGCGGAATGACGTGATCGCCCTTCTTCACCGAGGTCACGCCCGGGCCGACGTCCACCACGACCCCCGCGCCCTCGTGCCCGAAGATCGCCGGGAACAGCCCCTCCGGGTCGGCGCCCGAGCGGGTGAACTCGTCGGTGTGACAGACCCCGCTCGCCTTGATCTCGACCAGGACCTCGCCGGCCTTCGGGCCTTCGAGGTCGACCGTCACGATCTCGAGCGGCTTGCCCGCCGCATATGCAATGGCTGCCTTGGATTTCATGTAGCTCCTCTCTCTCAGTCGGCGCGGTGTCGCGCAGTTTAGCCGCGGATGGGTCGCAAGCCGCGCGGCGGCGCGGCCGGGGGCACCCGCCCGGGGGGGATGTTCCAATACGGAACAATCCCCTGTGCCGCTGTACCGCTTTCGATGCTCACGGGAGCGCGCCCGCCGCGGCGTGGCATAATGCCCCCTCGTCCAGAGGGGGACTCCATGCTGCAGCCGATCGGCAGTCACGCCCGTTATATTCAGTCGGTGCTTCGCGGTACCGCGCGCGACGAGGGCCCGGGAACGCCCGATTACGTAAAGCGCTCGTGGCTGCGCTGCCTCACACAATACCACCTCGACCCCCAGTCCCAGCGGGAGCCCTACGTGCTGCCCCGCGACGAGCGCCTGGCGCGCAAGGAGCGCAACCTGGAGCTCGTCTCTTTCGCCGACGCGGAGATGGCGCACCTTTACCATCAGCTCGCCGGCTCGGGCTATTCCATCATCCTCACCGACCGGGACGGTGTCCTCCTCGACTATTACGGGGATCTCAGCTTCCGCAACGCCGCCTTCCGCACCGGCCTCGTGCTCGGGGCGGTATGGAGCGAGGAGCACGGCGGCACCAATGGCATGGGGACGTGCCTCTTCGAGCGCGCGCCGCTCATCGTGCATCGCGACCAGCATTTCTTCTCGCGCAACACGGGCCTCACCTGCTGCGCGGCGCCGATCTTCGACCACGGCGGCGAGCTGGTCGCGGTGCTCGATGCGTCCGGGGAATCCGACCGCGCGCAGCAGCACACGCTGGTGCTGGTCAACATGTCGGCGCAGATGATCGAGAATCGCCTGTTCCTGCACCGCTTCAAGGACGAGTTCGTGGTGCGCTTCCACAGCCGGCCGGAGCTGGTCGGGACCTGGGGCGAAGGCATCATCGCGCTCGATGGCGCGGGCGCGATCGCCGCGCTCGACCGCAACGCCCTCTTCCAGCTCGGCGTCAAGAACGCGAGCGAGCTCACCGGAGCGCCGCTCGAGCGGGCGTTCAACATCTCGCTGAACGCGCTCGTCGGCCGCAGCCAGAAGAAATCCTTCCATCCCCTGCCGATCTACGACGCGCGCCACGGCGGCCGGTTCTTCGCCATCGCGCAGGCGCCGCAGTCGAAACGCGCCCTCGGCGGCAAGCAGCGGCTGGCGCGCATCGAGGAGCTGCCGCTCCCCGAACCCGGACGCAGCCCGCTCGATGAGCTCGATTTCGGCGACCCCATGATGGCGCGCAACATCCAGGCCGCGCGGCGCACGCAATCGCGGGAAGTGCCGATCCTCCTCCTCGGAGAGTCGGGCACGGGCAAGGAGTTCTTCGCCCGGGCCATGCATGCCTCGAGCGATCGCGCCGACAAGCCCTTCGTCGCGGTCAACTGCAGCTCGCTCCCCGAGGCCCAGCTCGAGGGGGAGCTCTTCGGCCGGCCCTGCAACCCGCGCAGCGCCGCTGCCGCGGCGCCGGCGCCGGCGCCGGCGGCGCCCGCCTCGCCGCAGGACGAGGGCACGGCCGCCGGCTCGAAGTCCGAGGCCGAAGAGGATCTCGGGCGCGTCGTGCAGGCCAACGGCGGCACCTTGTTCCTCGATGACGTCGGCGAGCTGCCTCTTGAGCTGCAGGCAAGACTGCTTCACGTGATCGAGGAGCGCGAGGTGCTGCGGCCGGACTGGGAGGCCCCGGTCCGCGTCGATGTCAGGGTGGTGAGCGCGGCGCGCGGCGGATTGCAGGAGAAGGTGCGCCGCGGTGAGTTCCGCGAGGACCTTTTCTACCGCCTCCAGAGCCTCGTCCTGACGCTGCCCCCGCTGCGCGAGCGCAAAGACAAAGCGGCGCTCGTCCGCCACGTCTTCGCCCAGGAGAGCGCCGCCACTCCATCGGTGACGCTCGGGGATGATCTGGCCGATGCGCTGCGCGCCTACGCGTGGCCGGGCAATATCCGTCAGCTGCGCAACGTGCTGCGCGGCATGATCGCGATGCGCTCGGCGGACCGCCTGGACGGTGGCTGCCTGCCCGCCGATTACGGCGTCGGCGAGCCGGAGCCGGTGACGCCCGAGGAGAGCGGGCTGCCGCCCGAGGCCCACGACCTCAATCCGCTCGAGAAGGCCGAGCGCGGCGCGCTGCTGAAGGAGATCGAGCTGCACCACGGCAACATCAGCCGCGTCGCGCAGAAGCTCGGGATCGGACGCAACACGCTCTACCGCAAGATGCGCCGGCTCGCCATCACCCTGCCCCCGAGGCATTGATCCAAGTCATCGCCCGACACCGGCGGCGCGGCGCGCCGCCCTCGTGCCGGGAGGCGCCCGACTCGCGGTGGCTGTGCCGCCCCAGGGTGTCGCGCCCGGCTCTCTATCGGGAAGAGATCTCCGTCAGCGCCTGATGCTCCGGCTGCGGCGCATCGGCAAACATGATCCTCACCATGCCGGCCTCGCCCCCCCCCGGTGGGTGCGCGCCACCGCGGCCGGCCTGCCGCCCTGCATCTCGGTCCACCTGCGGCTCGTCTCGCGATCGGTCGCCGCTTCCGCCACGACATCACCTCGCGGCTGCATCACCCATCGTGACTCGTCAGGTAAACGTAGACGTAAGCCGTGACGAGAAGCACGCACAGGCCGCAGGCGAGCAACATCGCGCATGCGGCGGCCAGATAGACGAACACGCCCGCCGGCGCCTCGGCATGGCTTTCCATGCCGGAGAGCGCGTCGAACCACTCCGTGAGCACCGCCGCGGCCGCGAGCACGAACGTCCAGCGGCGCATGCAGCCCGTGAGCTCTGCCCGCCTGCGCCGGTTGTAACGGTGGGCGGCGATCCGCTCCTCGCGCGTTCCGCGGCTCACGTCCTTCATCGGCCGGAACGGCGAGAACCCACGCAGCAGCGACTCGAGGATGCGCATGGCGCCGTGCCTCTCGGCTTTCGATGCAGGGTAGACGGTCGAGCGCGGTCCATGTTCCGGCCGGCCCGAGCGCGCCATCCGAGGTTGAGCGACAATGCCGGGCCTACCGGCGTGAAGGGACGAAGCTTCCATGTCAGACACCATCTTCGGCAAGATCCTGAGCGGCGCGATTCCCTGCCACAAAGTGTATGAGGACGAGCGTGTGCTCGCCTTCCTCGACATCAGTCCGCTCAGCACCGGCCACACCCTCGTCATCCCCAAGGAGCCTGCGCCTACACTGGACGCGCTCTCGGACGAGTCCGCAGCGGCGCTAGGACGCGTACTGCCGCGCATCTGCCGCGCTGTAATCGCCGTCACGGGGGTCAAGGAGTACAACGTACTGGAGAACAACGGCGCTTCGGCGCACCAGGCGGTCTCACACGTCCATTTCCACATCATTCCGAAGCCGAGCCGCGGCGAGGGGCTCGGCATCGGATGGCCGGCCCGCTCGCTCGATGCCGCGGCGGGCGCCGAGCTTGCTGCGAGGCTGCGGGAGAGCATTCGCTGACAGCTGCAGCTTCGCTATTCAGCGACCCGCAGGGCGGGCGAGTCCCGGGACTCGCGGCGACGGCCCGGGCCGCGGCAGCACCTTCACCATCCGCCTGCCCAAGACTGCCCCACCGCGCCCCCCTGCCCCGACAGGCGATCGAAGACGGTGCGGCGCCGCGTGCTCGTGATCGAGGACAACCGGGATGCCCGGGAGACCTCTCGGATGATGCTCGAGCTCGCCGGCCACGAGGTCTTCGAGGCCGAGGAAGGCCGCACCGGCCTCGAGCTGCTCCAGGCCGAGCTCCCGGACGTCGCCGTGATCGATGTCGGCCTGCCTGGACTCGACGGCTATCAGATCGCCAGCAGCTGCCGCAAAGAGCCCACGGGCGATCGGGTATTGCCGGTGGCCCTCACGGGCTAGGCACTCCCGAAGCCCGCGAGCGCTCGCGCGCGGCCGGCTTCGACCTTCACCTCATCAAGCCGATCGATCCCGAGGTGCTGCAGAGCCTGATGCTCGGGAACCTGCCCGCCCGATCCCGGATGAGCTGAGGACGCGCTTACGGAGCGCGGCGCCGGCGGCTGACCAGTGCGCAGCCGAGAAGGCCGGCACCGAACAGCGAGAGCGCCCCGGGCTCGGGCACCTCGGTGACCTTGGAGGTCACGGAAAAGGACGGGTCGACAGCGCCGGCGAATGAGAACGTATCGGCGACGGTCAGCGAATACGACCGGATGGGATCAGGACCGCCGTTGACGGTGATGCCGCTGCTCGGGGCGCTCAGGCTGAGCGAGCCGATCAGATTGCTGGAGCCGCACTGGTTGGTGGCGGTTCCGGCGCCAGCGCCGTGATCGTGGTCTCCGTGATGATCGATGTCTTCGTCTTCGTGGTGGTCGCGATCCTCATGGCGGCCCTGATCGCCATTGTGCTCGTCGGGATCAGCCATCTGATCGTCGGAATCCCCGTTGCAGAAATAGTTATTGGAGGTGTCGTAATAGGCCAATGAGGTGACCGTGCCTCCGGAGACATTGCCCATCAGTCCAAGCTGAAACTGGTCGAGGCTGATCGGTACGGAAAAGCCCGTCGCGCTGATGAGGACCGTGAGTGAGGACGTCGAGCACCCCGCGCCGGCGCAGGTCACCACGTCGCCGCTGAGGTTCAGACCGACCTGGTTCGGCGAATAGCTGATTCCGCTGGTGCCGCTTCGGATGGTCCACCCGTTGAGCGTGCCCGTGAACGACACCGACGAGGGGCTGCCCGCGCTGCCGATGAGCAAGCTGGTGCTCTGGCCGCCGCTCGTCAGGAACATCTCGATGGGACCGGCCAGGGCGGTGCCGCCGCACAGCGCGCCGGCCGCGGCGATGATCAGCCCGAGCTTGAAGAGGCGAGTGAGCATGACGAGTTCCCGAGCGAGGGGCGTTTGCGACCGAAGGAGGCTGAGGTTACGCCGAAGCAAAGGTTATGCCAATATCGCTTACCGCCGCCTGCTCAATGGGTTGAGCCATACCCCCGCTGCGGGAAGACCGGTCCTGTAAGATTTTTCGACAGCCCCTGTCGGATCGGGACGATCCACCGTGTTGGACTTGAATGCGAGCCCGGGCGTAGCATCCCGCGCCAAACGACACGGCAACGCCCCCGTAGGTGATGAACGCCGCAGCCCCCGCACTGCCTGACGCCGCACTGGATGAGAACGCCTGGGAGGACCTCCTGAGCTTCATCGAGGAGCGGCGGGTCATCCCGATCGTGGGGCCCGAGCTGCTGATGGTCGCGAACGGTGAGCGGCCGAGGTTGCTGTACGAGCTGCTCGCCGAGCGGCTGGCGGCGCGTCTTGGCGTCGATACGCGCCAGCTCCCGGAGCGGTACTCGCTGAATGACGTGGTGTGCTCATTTCTCGCCCATCGCGGGCGGCGGGAGGAAGCCTACGTGCGGCTGCGCGGGGTGCTCAAGGAGGCGAGCCTCGAGCCGCCGCTGGCGCTGCGCCAGCTGGCGGCGATCACGGACTTCGATCTCTTCGTCTCGACGACCTTCGACCCGCTGCTCGAGACGGCGATCAATCTGGAGCGCTTCGACGGGGCGCAGTCGACCGAGGTGCTCGCCTACGCGCCGAACCGCGTCACCGATCTTTCGGCCGAGCGCGAGCGGCTGACCCGGCCTACGGTGTATCACCTCTTCGGCAAGATCTCGGCCTCCCCGACCTATGTGATCTCGGACGAGGATCTGCTCGAGTACCTGTGCGCGCTGCAAAACGAGCACCTGGTCCCCGAGCGGCTGTTCCACGAGCTCGAGCATAACCACCTGCTGGTGATCGGCAGCTCGCTCACCAACTGGGTGGCCCGCCTCTTTCTGCGCATGGCCAAGCGCCAGAGGCTCTCCGCCCCGCGCGACGTGGGCGAAGTGTTCGCCGACGACCACATCAGTCAGGACCTGCGCCTGGTCGCGTTTCTGCAGCAGGTCAGCGCCCACACGCGCATCTATCGCGGCGCGCAATCCTTTGTCGCGGAGCTCTACCAGCGCTGGCAGTCGCGGCGCGGACCCTCGGGCGCCGCGGCCGCCGATCCTGCCCGATTCCTGCCGCCGGCACGCGAGATGCCGGAGAGCGCGGTGTTCATCAGCTACGCGCGCGAGGACCTGCAGGCGGTGCAGCGGATCAAGAGCGGATTGGAGGCCGCCGGAATCACCACCTGGTTCGACATGGAGCGACTGGAGGGCGGCGATGACTACGACCTCAAGGTCCAGCGAAACATCGCCCGGTGCTCGTATTTCATCCCCGTGATCTCGCAGAGCACCGAACGCCGCCTGGAGGCGTACTTCCGCCGCGAGTGGAGCTATGCGGTCGATCGGACGCGCAACATGACCGAGGGGGCGCTGTTCATCCTGCCGGTGACGATCGACGGAACGAGCGCCGTGGAGGCCCTCGTGCCCGAGCGCTTCCGGGCGCTGCACTTCACGCAGCTCTCGGGCGGCGAGGTCACCCCCGAGTTTGCCCGCCGGCTGGGCGAGCTCGCGCGGGCGCGCCGCGGGTGACCGCCGCATCCCCGGGCGCGCAGGTCGCAGCGCCGTCCGACGCTCAACCGACGGTCGATCCGCGCAACCCCTACCTGGGTCTGGTCTCCTTCACCGAGGAGACCCGCGAGTACTTCTTCGGGCGCAACGATGAGGTGGCCGAGCTCGCGCGGCGCGTGCAGCGCAAGCTCCTCACCGTGCTCTTCGGCAAGTCGGGCCTCGGCAAGACCTCGATCCTGCGCGCGGGGCTGGTCCCAAAGCTGCGCGAGCACGGATACTGCCCGGTATACGTGCGCATCGCGTATGGCCGCGAGACGCCCGAGCCCGCCGAGCAGATCAAGGATGCGATCCGGCGGGCCGCGAGCGTCTCGGGGCAGTGGACCCAGGTGGGCGTGGCTACCGCCGGGGATTCCCTGTGGGAGTTCCTGCACCATCGGGACGATGTGCTGCGCGATGCCTCGGGGGCGCCCCTCATCCCGCTGCTCATCTTCGACCAGTTCGAGGAGCTCTTCACGCTGGCGCAGAGCGATGAGTTCGGTCGCGCGCGAGCGGCCCGCTTCATCGAGGAGCTCGCCGATCTCGTCGAGAACCGGCCGCCGAAGGCGCTGGAGGCGCGCTTCGATGAGGACGAAGACGCCGCCGAGCGCTTCGACTTCGACCGCAGTGACTACCGCGTGCTGATTGCGCTGCGCGAGGACTATCTCGCCCCGCTCGAGAGCCTGAGACAGGCGATGCCGAGCCTGCTGCAGAACCGGTTGCGCTTGGCGCCCATGACGACCGCGCAGGCACTCGAGGCGGTGCTGCGGCCCGGCGGCGATCTGGTCTCGAATGGAGTCGCGCAAGCGATCGTGCGCTTCGTTGCCGGCGGCTCGGAGAGCACCAATGCGGAGGTCGAGCCATCGCTCCTCAGCCTGATCTGCCGCGAGCTGAACGATGCGCGCCAGGCTCAGGGGCGGGAGGAGATCTCGCTCGACCTGCTCGCCGGCACGCACGAGAGAATTCTCGTCAATTTCTACGAGCGCTCGCTCGCCGACCAGCCGGCGGCCGTTCGCCGGGTCATCGAGAACGAGCTGCTCACGGACTCGGGCTTTCGCGAGAACGTGGCAGAGGAGACCCTCCTCAAGCGATTCCAGGCCGCCGGCGTCCCCCCGGAGGCGCTCGCGACCCTGGTCAACCGCCGGCTCCTGCGCATCGAGGAGCGGCTCGATGTGCGCCGGGTCGAGCTCACGCACGATGTGCTCTGCGGCGTGGTCAAGGGGAGCCGTGATCAGCGCCACGAGCGCGAGGCGCGCGAGGCGGCCGAGCGCGTGCTCGAGGAGCAGCGCGGGCGCGAGCGCGCGGCGCGGCATGCGCTCAGGCGCGCTCGCGCCGTCGCGCTCGGCTGCATCCTGCTCGCAACGCTGGCGCTCTCCGCCGCCGGTTACGGCTACGTGAGCGCCGAGCGAGCGCATCGCGCCGAGCACCTGGCGCAGCAGAACCGGGCCCTGGCCGAGCAGGCGCGCAACCATGCCGAGCACCTGCTCGGGTATCTGGCCGACGACTTCGAGCGCCAGCTCGAGAGCTTCGGGCAGCTCAAGGTGATCGCCCAGTTCACCCAGCGGCAGATAGACTACTTTCACTCGCTGCCACCTCAGCTCAGGACTCCCGAGACGGTCCGCTACGGCGCGCTCGCCCTGATCGAGCACGCCGAGACCTTGCGTCAGCTCGGGGATTACGACACGGGCATCCAGAACACGGGCGAGGCCATCCGGCTGCTTTCGCAGCTACAGGGTCGGGGAAGCGCATCGCAGGCGACGCGGGTCGCGCTCGGGCGGGCCGAAACGGCCCGCTGCCTGATCATCACCGTGCGCGATCCCACGCGGGGTCTCGCCACATGCCACCATGCCGTGGCCCTGCTCCAGCCCCTCGCCGACGGAGCGGCGGCCTCGGTGCCCGCCAGGCAAGCGTACCTCGAAGCGCTCACGAGTCTCGGCTGGGCCGAGCAGAATTTCGACGTCGACTACAAGGGTGCCGCGCGCGACACGCGG
>DAHUXV010000280.1 GCA_027306985.1 Gammaproteobacteria bacterium
CGCGAACGAGACGGCGAGATAGTCGACCTGCTCCTGGGCGGCGAAGCGGATGTCCTCGCGGTCCTTGTCCGAGATGGCCGGCGCGGAAATGCCGCCGCCCTGGCGGTTCAGGCCCTTGCGATCCGACAGCTCGCCGCCGACCCGCACGCGGGTCTCGATCCTCGTGCCGCTGACTCGCTCGACGCCGAGCACGATCTGGCCATCCCCGAGCAGCAGGGTGTCGCCCGCCGCGACGTCCTTGGGGAGATCCTTGTAGGCGACGCCGACCTCCTCGACGGTGCCCGCCTTCGGATCGAGCCCCGTATCGAGCGTGAAAGCGCCGCCTTCCTGCAGCATCACCTTCTTGTCGCGGAAGCTCTCGATGCGGATCTTCGGGCCGCACAGATCCAGGAGCACGCCGATGCATTTGTCGGCGCGCCGGGCGGCCTCACGCACCATTGCCAGCCGCCGGCGGTGGTCTTCCGCCGTGCCGTGCGAGGCATTGAGCCGCACCACATCCAGCCCGGCGCCCATCATGTCCGTCAATATGTCGATGTCGTCGGTCGCCGGACCGACGGTCGCCACGATCTTCGTTCGTCTAAGCATGTGTCAACCGCTTGCGCGCTCCTCGAGGGCGGCGACGGCCGGCAGGGTCTTCCCTTCCACGAATTCGAGGAAGGCGCCGCCGCCCGTGGAGATGTAGGAAATCCCGTCCTCGACCTTGTATTTCTCGATCGCAGCCAGCGTATCACCGCCGCCGGCGAGCGAGAACGCCTTGCTGCGCGCGATCGCCTGCGCGATGGCGCGCGTGCCCTCGCCGAACTGCTCGAACTCGAACACGCCGACCGGGCCGTTCCAGATGATGGTGCCGGCCGATTGCAGCAGGCCGCTCAGCCGGTCGGCGGTGTCCGGGCCGATGTCGAGAATCCTCTCGTCCGGCCGCACCTCGTGTATGGGACGCACGTCCGCATGCGCCGTGGCGGCTATCTCCTTCGCGACCACGACGTCGGTCGGCAGTGGAATCTCCGCACCGCGCGCACGCGCCTGCGCCATGAGACGGCGCGCGACATCGAGCAGCTCCGCCTCGTACAGGGACTTGCCCACCGCCACGCCGGTCGCGGCCAGGAAGGTGTTGGCGATGCCGCCGCCGACGATCAGCTTGTCGACCTTGGCGAGCAGCGACTCGAGCACCGTGAGCTTGGTCGAGACCTTGGAGCCCCCGACGATGGCGACCAGCGGCCGCGCAGGACTCTGCAGCGCGCGCTCCAGCGCCTCGAGCTCGCCGACCAGCAGCGGTCCCGCGCAGGCGCTCCTGGCGAAGCGCACGACGCCGTGCGTGCTGGCCTCCGCGCGGTGAGCGGTGCCGAACGCGTCCATCACGAACACCTCGCAGAGGTCGGCCATCCTGCGGGCGAGCGCCGGATCGTCCTTCTTCTCGCCCTTGTTGAAGCGTACGTTCTCGCAGAGGACGGCCGTGCCGGCCTCGCAGTCGACCCCGTCGAGCCAGTCGCGCCGCAGCGGCACGGGCTTGCCGAGCAGCTCGGAGAGGCGCGCCGCCACCGGCTTCAGCGACAGCGCCTCGTCGGGCTCGCCCTCCTTCGGGCGGCCGAGATGCGAGAGGATGAAGACCTTGGCGCGCTGGTCGAGCGCATGGCGGATCGTCGGCAGGGCCGCACGGATGCGGGCATCGCTGGTGACGACGCCATCCTGGACCGGCACGTTGAGATCCTCGCGGATCAGGACCCGCTTGCCGCGCAGGTCCAGGTCCGCCATGCGCAGGACTTTCATGTCGCCTTCGCCCAGGCGAGAGTGGTGTCGATCATGCGGTTGGAGAATCCCCACTCGTTGTCGTACCACGCGCAGACCTTCACCAGCGTGCCGCCGATCACCTTCGTGAGCGTGGCATCGAATATGGACGAATGCGCGTCGTGATTGAAATCGATCGAGACGAGGGGCGCTTCGTTGTAGGCGAGGACCCCGCGCAGCGCGCCGTCCGCGGCGCCGCGCAGCGCCTGGTTGACCTCCTCCACCGTCGTCGCCCGCTTGGCCGTGAACGTGAGATCGACCAGCGAGACGTTGATGGTGGGGACGCGGACGGCGAAGCCGTCGAGCCGTCCTTTCAGCTCGGGCAGCACCAGGCCCACGGCCGCCGCGGCCCCCGTCTTGGTCGGGATCTGCGACATCGTGGCCGAGCGTGCCCGGCGCAGGTCCGTGTGATAGACGTCCGTGAGCACCTGGTCGTTGGTATAGGAATGTATGGTCGTCATGATCCCGGCCGAGATGCCGATGGCTTCGTGCAACACCTTCGCGACCGGCGCCAGGCAGTTGGTCGTGCACGAGGCATTGGAGATCACCGTGTGCCGGCTGGAGAGGATCAGGTGATTGACGCCGTAGACGATGGTCGCGTCCACGTCCTCGCCCCCCGGGGCGGAAATGACCACCCTCTTCGCGCCGCCGGCCAGGTGCGCCGAGGCCTTGACCTTGCTGGTGAAGAGCCCGGTGCACTCGAGCACATACTCCACCCCCAGCGATCCCCACGGAAGTTTCGCCGGATCGCGCTCCGCGAGCACGCGGATGCGGTCGCCGTTGACGACCATCGAGTCTCCGTCGACCTTCACTTCACCGGGAAACCGGCCATGAACCGTGTCGTACCGCGTCAGGTGCGCGTTGGTCTTCGCGTCACCGAGGTCGTTGAGGGCGACGATCTGCACTTCCCCGGTGCGCCGGCCCTCGTAGAGCGCGCGCAGGACATTGCGACCGATGCGGCCGTACCCGTTGATTCCGACCTTGATTGGCATGTTCCCCTCGTTGCGTTTGGGATGGCGTCGTTGACGACGGACTGAAACTCGCGCGGCAATGGTCAGCCGGCGGACTTTAGCAGCTCTGCGGCCTCGCGGCCGACGTGCTCGGCCGTGAAGCCGAAGTGCGCCAGTACCTCGGCGCCCTTGCCGGAGGCGCCGAAGCGGTCGATGCCGATCACCCGGCCCTCGATTCCGACGTACCGCCACCAAGACAGCGTGGCGCCGGCCTCGACCGCCAGGCGGCGGCGAACCGAGCGGGGCAGCACGCTCTCGCGGTACGCCTCGTCCTGAGCCTCGAATACCTCCGTCGAGGGCATGGAGACGAGCCTGACTCGCCGGCCGCCCCCATTGAGAGCGGTCACGGCTTGTGCAGCGATAGCAACCTCCGACCCCGTGGCGAGGACCAGGCACTCGGGAGTGCCCCGGCAATCGATCAGAACGTAGCCGCCGCGGCGGACGTTGGCCTGCTGCGCCACCGTACGCGCCTGCTGCGGCAGCGCCTGACGCGTCAGCACGAGCGCGGTGGGCCCGGAACGCTCCGCCGCCGCCGTCCAGGCCACCGCGGTCTCGAAGGCATCGCAGGGCCGCCACAGGCACAGGTTCGGCATGGCCCTCAGGCTGGCGAGGTGCTCGATCGGCTGGTGGGTCGGGCCGTCCTCCCCGAGAGCGACCGAGTCGTGAGTGTAAACGAGCACCACGCGCGTGCCCATGAGCGCCGCGAGTCGCACCGCATTGCGCGCGTAATCGGAGAACACCAGGAAGGTGCCGCCGTAGGGCAGGAAACCGCCGTGCAGCGCGATGCCGTTCATCACCGCGGTCATGCCGAACTCGCGCACGCCGTAATGGATGTAGTCGCCGCTGGCGTCCTTCGGGTCGAGCTCGCGCGCGCCCTTGAACTTGGTGTTGTTCGAGCCGGTGAGATCGGCCGAGCCGCCGAAGATCTCGGGCAGTGCCGGCCCGATCACGTTGAGCGTGGCCTGGGAAGACTGACGCGTCGCCTGCGGCGTCTTCTGCGCGAGCGCGGCGGCGAGCGCCTGGGATGCGGTCTGCCTCCAGTCGGCGGGCAACTGCCCGCCCATTCGCCGCTCGAGCTCCCGCGCGAGCTCGGGGTGCGCGCCGCGGTAGCGCGCGAGCAGCTCCCGCCAGGCGGACTCCGCGGCCGCGCCGCGGCCGCGATGGTCCCAGGCGCAGCGCAGCTCATCGGGGATCACGAAGGGCTCGTACGGCCAGCCGATCGCCTTGCGCGCGGCCGCCACCTCCTCCGCGCCCAGCGCCTCCCCATGGGCCTCCGGCGTGCCCTGCTTGTGCGGCGCGCCCCAGCCGATGATCGTCCGGCAGCAGATCATCGAAGGGCGCGTCGTCTCCGCGCGGGCGGCGCGGATCGCGGCTGCCACCGCTTCCGCATCATGACCGTCGACGTGCGGCACGACGTGCCAACCGTATGCCTCGAACCGCTTGGCGGTATCGTCGGTGAACCAACCCTCCACCTTGCCGTCGATCGAGATGCCGTTGTCGTCGTAGAAGGCGATCAGCTTGCCGAGGCCCAGGGTTCCGGCGAGGGAGCAGGCCTCGTGCGAGATGCCTTCCATCAGACAGCCGTCGCCGCAAAATACGTAGGTGTGGTGATCGACGATAGGGAAGCCCGGCCGGTTGAACTGCGCCGCCAGCATGCGCTCGGAGAGCGCGATCCCGACCGCGTTCGCGAGCCCCTGACCCAGCGGTCCGGTGGTGGTCTCGATGCCGAGCGCCGGCTCGTGCTCCGGATGACCCGCCGTATGACTGCCGAGCTGGCGGAAGCTCTCGATCGCCTCCAGCGAGATCGGGTAGCCGGTGAGGTGCAGGAGCGAGTAGAGCAGCATCGAGCCGTGGCCGTTCGAGAGGATGAAGCGGTCGCGATCGGGCCATTGCGGATTGCCGGGGTTGTGCTTGAGGAAATCGCACCAGAGCGCCTGGGCGATGTCCGCCATGCCCATCGGCATTCCGGGGTGCCCCGAATTGGCGCGTTGCACGGCGTCCATCGAGAGAGCGCGGAGGCAGTTGGCGAGCTCACGGCGTGTGGTCATACGGCCTGTGCGTGACGAAGTGCCCGGGGATGGCGCCGCATTGTCCATCAGACCCCGCCGGGGCTCAATCGCATCGTGCGCGGCGCCGCCCGCGCCGGTCAGGCGCTGCGCCGCGCGAGAGGCACCGATGCCTCCGCCGCGGCGCACGCGCGTCCCAGTATGTAAAAAGCGTGCCCGGCCTCTGAGATTCACCGTCGCGGGCACCCGACGGCGACTTATGTTCGGTTGGCATCCATCACAGTTTGCGCCCTCGGGCGGGGCCGCCCGGAATCTAAGCGACCCAGTTCACTGCAGCCTCGCACCGGCTCTCTGTTACGCTTCGGCGATGAGCGTAATACGCCTGACACATCTCACGGACCCACACCTCTACGGCGACGAGAGCGAGCGGTTGCGCGGTGTCGCCACATTGCCGGCGCTGGAGGCGACGCTCGCCCATGCCCGGCGCCGCGAGTGGCCGCCGGATGCGGTGCTGGTGACGGGTGATCTCGTCCAGGACGATCCCGCGGGGTATGCGCATTTCCGGCGGCTCTTCGGCGCGCTGCGGCTGCCCGTGCTGTGCCTGCCCGGCAATCACGACGAGCCGGCGGCCATGCGCCGCGAGCTCGATTGCGCGCCGTTCGTCGTCGGGGGAGCCGTCGATCTCGGGCTGTGGCGCATCGTGCTGCTCGACAGCACCGTTGCGGGCGCGGCCGCGGGACGCCTGTCCGCGCAGAGCCTGGCGCAGCTGCAGTCGGCGCTCGCCGCGGTGCCGCAGCGGCACACGCTCGTGTGTCTGCATCATCATCCGGTGCCGATGACCAGCCGTTGGCTCGACCGTGTCGGCCTGCAGAATGCCGGCGAGTTTTTCGACGTCGTCGATCGCCATCGCAACGTCCGCGGCATCGTCTGGGGTCACGTGCACCAGAGTTATGATGCGGTGCGCAACGGCGTGCGCCTGCTCGCGACGCCCTCCACCTGCGCGCAGTTCCTGCCCCGCTCGGAGGAGTTCGCGGTCGACCGCCTGCCTCCGGCTTACCGGACGCTCGAGCTGAAGGCCGACGGCTCCATCGTGACGGAGGTGGCCTGGATCGAAAGCGGCGCCGGAGCCGGCTCGAAGTCGGCCGCGTGGGCCGCGGCCTGAGGAGCCGCCGCCGCTTCGATCAGCGCGCACCACGCCGCGAATACGGCCTCGACGGAGATCTGATCCACCCGCTGCAGGGCCGGCGGTCCGCCGAGCGCCGACACCGGCGAGCCGTTCGAGCCGCGCGGCAGCCAGGTCCCCGAGGGCTGCGCGCCGTACAGGACGAGGAGCGGCAGCCCCAGCGCCGCCGCGGCATGCGCGGGGCCGGAATCGATGGAGATCATGCTGTGCGCCATCTCGCAGAGCGCGAAGAGCGGGCGCAGGCCGGTGACGGCCGGGGTGACGCAGGACAGTCCCGCGGCCGCATGGATGGCATCGAGAAGCGGCTTCTCGGCGGCGGCGCCCCGCAGCACGAGCATCGCATCGGGCATGCGCGCATGGAGCCGGCGCAGCAGCGCCGCCCAGCGCTCGACCGGCCATACCTTATCGTCGCGCCCGCGCCAATTTCGCAGCCGGCGCCGGCCCATGGTGCGGTGATTGCCCGGCTGCACGAGGATGAGCGGCTCGCCGCGATGGCCGCGCGCGCGAAGCCAGCGC
>DAHUXV010000282.1 GCA_027306985.1 Gammaproteobacteria bacterium
GCAGTCCGACGAGCAGCGAGACACCCGCCACCAGCAGCGTGCTGACATAGGGTGTCCTGAATCGCGGATGCACCGCCGCGAGCGCGGCCGGAAGCTTGCGATCGCGCGCCATGGCGAAAAGCACGCGGGAAACGGCGGCCTGGGCGGCCATCGCGTTCGCGATCCCGAAGGAGATCACCACGGCCGCGATCGCGGCGAGCTTGAGCGGCGCCCCGCCGGCGCGCGCCGCCACCTCATAGAAGGCGGTGGCCGCGGACGCGAAGCGCATGCCGTGGGCGAGATCGGCGGCGATCCAGGTCTGAAGTATGAAGAGCGCACCGATCAGCACGAGCGACAGCAGCGTGGCCCTGGCGATCGCGTTGCGCGCCCCGGCGCTCTCTTCCGAGAGCGTGGAGATGCCGTCGAAGCCGAGGAACGACAGCACGGCGATGGAGGTCGCCCCGGCCACGGTGCTCAGCGAGAAGCCGCGTGGATCGTAAAGCGGCGCGAGGGTGAGCCGGCCCGCTCCCGCGCCCGCGTGAAGCGCCATCGCCCCGAGGATCACGAAGAGCGCGAGGACCAGCAGCTCCAGGGCGAGGAGCACCTGGTACAGGCGCGCGGTGAAGCGCACGCCGAGCACATTGGCGGCGGCGTTGAACGAGACGAATCCGACCAGCCACGCCCACGCGGGCACGGCGGGCAGCAGCGGCCGCAGGGCGACCGCCGAGAAGAGGTAGAGCAGGGCGGGAACCAGGATGTAGTCGAGGAGGATGAGCCAGCCGGCGAGAAAGCCCGCGAACTCGTGCAGCCCGCGCTGGACGTAGGCGTATACCGACCCCGCCAGCGGAAAGGCCTGCGACATCGCGGCATAGCTGAGCGCGGTGAAGAGCATGCCGGTGAGGCCGATCAGATAGGCCAGGGCGACCATGCCCCGGGCTTCCTGCCAGACGAACCCGAAGACCGCGAACGGGGCGATCGGCACCATGAAGATCATCCCGTACACGATCAGGTCGCTCAGCGTGAGCGCCCGATCGAGCTGATCCTCATAGCCGAATTGCTCGAGTGACATGTTTGCGGTGACCCCCGGGTAGGGGAGTCTAGGCAGGCCACCCCCTCGTGGTAAAGTCCGCCGATGGCGCAGCGCCGCACGATCCACGAGCAGCACTTCGGCTGGGACAACAGCCTGGCGCCGGCGGTGCGCATCGCGCCGGGGGATTCGCTCGAGTTCGAGGTGACGGATGCCTCCGGCGGCCAGCTTACCCAGGACTCCGGCGTCGAGGACGTCGGTCGTCTCGATTTCGCCCGGGTCAACCCGGTCGCAGGTCCCGTGCATGTCGATGGCGCCGAGCCCGGTGACATCCTCAAGGTGACGGTGCTGTCGTTCGCCCCCTCCGGGTGGGGCTGGACGGGCAACATTCCCGGATTCGGGCTGCTGGCGGAGGATTTCAAGGAGCCGGCGCTCCATCTGTGGCGCTACGACGCGCGCACCCTGGGCGCATCCGCGTTCGGCACCTGGGCCCGAGTGCCGTTGAAGCCTTTTGCGGGAACCATCGGTGTGGCTCCCGCCGAGAGCGGCTGTCACAGCGTCGTGCCGCCCCGGCGGGTCGGCGGCAACATGGACCTGCGCGACATCGCCTGCGGCAGCGAGTTGCATCTGCCCGTCGAGGTCGCGGGCGCGCTTTTTTCGGTGGGCGACACCCACGCGGCGCAGGGCGACGGCGAGGTCTGCGGCACGGCGCTCGAGAGTCCCATGGGCGTGGCGCTTCGCTTCGAGCTGCTCAAGCAGACGCCGCTCTCCTTCCCGCGGCTGATCACGCCCGGCCCGGTGACGCGCCACCTCGACGAGCGCGGCTATCGGGTGAGCACCGGCATCGGTCCGGATCTGATGGAGGCTGCGCGCGCGGCGGTCCGCTCGACGATCGATTGGCTCACGCGCGAGCGGGGGATGCCGGCGATCGAGGCCTATCTCCTCTGCAGCGTCTGCGGCGATCTGCGCATCAGCGAGATCGTCGATGTGCCCAACTGGACCGTCTCGTTCTACTTTCCGCGCATCGTGCTCGACTGAATCGGCTCAACCCGACTGCGCGCTGTCCTCGGTGATGAGTCCCGCCGGCAGGATCAGCGTCGGGGAGTCGTCCTCTTCGGGCTGCCGCTCTCCGGGCGGCAGCACCACCCCGCGCTCGGCGCCGAGGCACTGCAGGGCATCCTCGGCCTCGACCGGGCCGCAGAAGAAATTCCCCTGGCCGAAGTGGCAACCCATCTCCTCGAGCGCATCGGCGGTGCTCTGCGACTCCACGACCTCGGCGATCGGGGTGAGCCCGAGGCTCGAGGCGAGCTGCACCATGGCCGATGCGAGGCTCGCGCCGCCGTGCGGTGAGGAGCTCGCGCCGACCCAGGGCCGGTCGATCTTGACGTAATCGAACGGGAAGAGCTGCAGGTGATTGAGCGAGGAGTAGCCGGTGCCGAAGTCATCGAGCATCAGCTCCACCCCGGTGTGGCGCAGGCGCTCGAGCGTCTCGCGCGCGGCCACCACGTTGCTGATCAGACCGCCTTCGGTGAGCTCGAATTTGAGCGCCTGCGGCGGTATCGCCGTCTCGAGCAGCTGGCAGGAGACGTACTCGCTCAGCTGCGGATCGCGCAGCGCCGCCGCCGACAGGTTGACGCTCAGATAGAAGTCGGTTCCGGCCGGCAGGCGCTGGCGCCACTCGCGCGCGAGCACGCAGACCCGGCGAATCGTCCAGCGCGTGATCGGCACGATGATCCCGGTCTCCTCGGCGATCGACAGGAACCGGTCCGGCCTGAGCATGCCCTCGATCGGGTGTTGCCAGCGCAGCAGCGCCTCGGCGCCCACGGCCCGGCGAGCGCGCAGGGCGACGATCGGCTGGAAGAGGAGCTTCAGCTCGCGGCGCTCCAGGGCGACATAGAGGTCGGCCTCGAGGCTCACGAGGCTCGCCGCATCGCCCCCCATGGAGGGGGAGTAGGCGACGCAGGCGAGCTCCTCCTGCCGCTTCGCCACCGAGAGGGCGACCTGCGCCTCGCGCACGAGCTGCTCGGCGCGCTGCGGCCAGCTCTCGAGGCAGCTCATCCCGATGCGGGCGGTGATCGCGAGGCGGTGGCGGCGCAATTCGAACGGCTCGCCCAACGCCGCCTGCAGCTCGCCCGCGAGCCGCGGCGCGGCATCGCTCGAGCCGAGATCGCGCACCAGCAGGGCGAACTGATCCCCGCCCCAGCGGGCGAGCACCGAGGCGGAGGGGACCGCTTTCTGGAAGCGGCGCCCGGCCTGCACCATCAGCTCGTCTGCGGCCGTGAGGCCGAGCGTCTCGTTGATGAGCTGGAAGCGGTCGATGGCGATGAGCAAGACCCCGATGCCCCGGCCGCGGCGCGCGCGCGGCTCGCGCAGGGCGCGATCGAGCTGCTCCATGAAGTAATAGCGGTTGGGGAGCCCGGTGAAGGCATCGTGAAAGCGCGCCCGGTCGACGCTCTCCTGCAGGCTCTCGCGCTGCTCGATCTCGCGCGCCAGCCTCTGGTTGGCGGTGTGCAGCTGGCGGCGCGCGGCCGCGAGCGAGGTGCGCAGGCGGATCGTACGCTGCGTGAGGTCGTGCGCCATGAAGGTCAGCAGCCAGGCGAGCAGGGCGAGCAGGCCGATGTCGGTGGCGAGCGTGCGCGTCGGATACCAGCCTCCGCGCGGGCGGATCTCGAAGCTCAGCACGCCGGGAGAGGCGAAGGCGAAGCCCCGGGGCGGGTGAATCGCGCTCACCGCCGGATCGCTCAACGGAGTGATTCTCGAGGCCGCGAATGCCCGGGCATACCCGCCCGCCGGATCGGTCTGCACGAGCGCGAAATCGTTGCCGCGCCCCACCGCGCTCATGATGCGCGCCCGCGCCAGCAGGCGATCGACGTTCGCGTAGGCGACCGCCCAGCCGCTCGCGCTCGGCCCGCCGGCCGCCGCCCCCGGTGCGAGCGGCGCGCGCGCCGCGATCAGCCAGGTGCTGCCCTCGCGCACCGGTTCGAGCAGCGCCGCGGCCGGCGCGCCCGGGGCGGCCGCGACCGCCTGCCACTCGCGCACGATCGCCTTCGCGGCGGCGGTGTCGGCTCGGCTCGAGGCGGCGACCCCTGCGCCGGCCGTCCATTCAAACACGTTGAAGTCGGGCTTCGGCGGCGGCCCTGATGGCGCGCGGGTCGGCGCCGATCGAGCCAAGCCCGTTGCCTGCGGCGGGCCCGCGCCGCGGGCTGCGCTCGATGCGCGCCCCGCGAGTTCGTCCAGCTGGTGCTCGATCGCGCGGGCGGAGTGCGCGGCGGCCCCCTGCGCGGCTGCGCGCGCCTCCTGCGCGCGCTGCTGCACGCTCAGGAAGACCAGCCGGGAGCCTGCGGCGGCCACCGTCGCAAACACCAGGAACGCCGGAACCCAGGTCGAATGGCGCCTGAGGCTCGCAAAGTTGAGTCTCATAACGATCGACCGGCGTGCAGCGTGCAGACCACGGTGAGGGTGATGCGCTTCTGGCCGGCGACTTGCAGATAATCGGCGAGGAGGGACCAGTCGGTGCGGGTGAAGGATTTCGTGATTCCCACATAGCCTTCGCGCAACCGCGGCGCCGCCCCGGTGAGCCCCGTGTAGAGGTTGACGACCGGAGGGGCGACGTGACCCGTGGCGCCGCCCAGGAACGCGCTCATCGTGTGGCCGTAGTAATCGAGGCGGGCCGTCTCGAGCTCGGTGCCGAGGTTGCCCGAGACCGATCGCGAGTAGGAGACCGTGGTCTGCACGTGCCGCGCCCAGAGGACGCCGAGCGCGACTTTCGGCAGCGCGCCGTGGGTCGTGTCGATGTCGTACTGGTGAGCCTCGAGCTGCACCGTCAGCCTGCCCGCGAACGTGCCGGCGACGCCCGCGCCCTCCACGCGGTAGTCGAAGCGGTGCAGCCCCTGAAGGGTGCCGATGTCGCCGCTGCCCAGCTGGGCCGAGCCGAACAGCGTCCACTTGGCGCTCGTGCTGCCGGTGCTGACCGAGCCGGATAGCGAGCCGAACGCCCAGTGAGCGTTGGCGAGCGTCTGGTATTCCCCGCCGACTCCGAGCACCCCGGCGCTGAAGTCGTGCAGCCAGGTGAGCGCGCCGCCGCCGCCGCCGCTGGCGCCCGTCAGCGTGGAGCCGTTGGCGCTGAAGACGAGGTTGTCGGCCGCGGCAGCGGCCGGCGGGGCAGGGGCCGCGGAGGTCTCGGCCGCGGGGGCGGATCGCGGCGAGAGCCAGACCACGGCGAGCGCGACGAGGGGTGAGTATCGCAAAGGTCTCATCGTGTCCTCGAAAGTGAGGCGCCCGGCAGGTGAGCGCCGAGGATCGGGCCATCGAGAGTCTCCGCCCGCGCGACGGGAAGGAACGCAACCACGCAGAGCCGCTCCTGCTCCCCGGGGAGCACCACGGCCGTGCTGGTCACCTGGAACACGCGCGGCAGGATGCGCACGTGCATCTTGCGGCGGCCTGTCAGTCCGGGCTCCCACCAGCGCGGCGCGGATTCGGGCAGCGCGAGCAGCGCGGCGGCATCGGCTCCGGCACGCGCCGCGCAGAAGAGTGCGTGGGCCGGCCTGTTGAAGGCGAGCACCCGGTCCTGTGAGTCGAGAATCAGGATGGCCTGCTCCGCGACATCGAGCGCGGCGCGCAGGGCAAAGGCCTGTGTCGTGTCCTCGATGAGGATCAGAGCCAGGCGCCTGCCCTTGTACGGGATGTGCTGGACGCGGATGCGGGTGAGGCAGATCTCGCTGCCGCGGCGCAGCACCACATGCTGCGCCTCGCCGCCCGTGCCGTTGATGAGCTCCTCGACGATCTCGGGATAGGAGAAATGGATCGCCTCGGTCAGCTTGCGGCCGGCCGCCGGCGCGCCGTCGGCGGACACGGTCGCGAGCTCACCGCTCTGCGAGACGACCTGCTGCGTGCGCGCATCGACGAGCACGGCCGGCAGCGGCAACTCCTCGATCACGCTCGACCACAGCTGCTGTCCGCGCTGCGCCTCCGCCTGCGAGGCGGCAAGGGCGCCGTGGAGCCGGTCGAACACGGACCCGAGGTATTCGGCGGCGAAGGCGCACGCGATCATCAGGACGGCGAAGCCCTCCAGCAGCACGAGGTAGTAGCCGGGAGGGGCATAGAAGCCGGGAAAAGGATCGCTCCCCGCGGCGGCGCCGCCGAAGAGGCGTGTCAGCCAGGCTGCCTCGGGCGCGAGACCGCTCGCGTACCAGCGCAGCTCCGGCGACTCGCTGAGGGCGACCGCCGACACGGCGAGGATGGCGAGGACCGCGATGGCGTAGGGCTGCCAGCGGGAGAGGAAGATGGAGCCGATGACCGGCAGCACGAAGACGAGCAGGAACGCCGGATCGTGGACGCCGCCGGCGTAGTGCCAGATGAGCGCGACCAGCACGACGCCGAGCGCATGGAGGATCGCGAGCGCGCGCTTGCGGCCGTGGTGGATGCCCGGCGCCGGCGCCGTGAGCACGGTGAATCCGATGTGGATCGCCGCCAGGGCGAGCAGGCCGAGGAGCGCGGCGCCGACCCGGATGTCGAGCGAGCCGGTGAGCCAGGGCACGCCGGCGGCGAAGAGGATCGCGAAGATCGCGAGCAGCCACAGGTCATCGAGCAGGTGCACCCGCGGATCGGTCCACGTGGGCAGCGGCATGAGCTGGGTGCTGTCGAGAGATTTCATGACGCTCTCACCGCAGCGGGGTGCTGCCGTGCCGCCGGGCGGCGAGGATGGCGGAGGGCGGGCCGAAGGCGTTGTGGTCGAGGAACGGCGCGCTCACCACTGTGCGGCCGTCGGGACCGGTGAAGTCCTCCACGCGCAGCGCAAAGGCATGGGGCTTCACGACGTGGTTGCGCCGAAGGATCGGCGCATCTCCGACAACGTCGATGCCGTCGTACCGCGGCTCGATGATGATGTTGTCCACCGCCGTGCTCGGCTGGCGGGCGTCGCCCAGCACGAATGCCATGCCGTAGGCGCAGTCGTACAGGCGGTTGGCGCGCACCAGCGTACCGCTCGAGCCGCGGACCATGATGCCGTATGCCGCGAGCCCGTCGAGATCGTTGTGCTCGATCGTCGCGGCGCGCGCACCCTCGGCGAGGATGCCCATGCCGGCGCCACCGTTCACGCGATTGCCGCGAACCACGGCGCCGGCGCCCACCAGGTCGACGGCCGCCGCCTGTGCGCCGGAGATCTGATTGCGCTCGATCAGGATGTTGACGTTGCCGGCGACGATCCCGCTGTGATCGTGCTCGAAGCGGTTGTCGCGCACGCTGATCGCGCCCGCCTGCAGGTCCGCCTGACCGCGCACGGCCCACACGCCCGCCTCCTGCTCGCCGACGAACCGGTTCGCGGCGACCGTCGTGTCGGGGCTCGAGGCCGAGAATCGCACCCCGAGGCGATCGTCGATGAAGCGATTGTTCTCGAGCAGCAGATCGTGCGCATTCGCGGCCACGTCCACCCCCACGCCGCAGCCTTGCAGAGTCGCGTCCTGCAGGCTGAAGTGGACGGCCCGCACCAGGACGGCCGCGCCCGGGCAGTCGCGGATGAGGAGGCCTTCCAGCGATACGTTCGCCGCGGCGACGTCGAGGACCGGACCGCCGCTTAAGCTGCGCGCATCGATCCGGCTGCCGCCGCGGCGGGCGACGATGCGCACGCCGTGGGAGTTGACGATCGGCGGCAGCGGAGTCCTCAGCGAGATCCTCGCCACATCGAGCGCAATGCGGGTCGGACCGGGCGCCGTCGCAGCGACGAACAGCGCCTCGCGCAGCGTGCCTGGGCCGCGGTCGCTGCCGTTCGTGACGCTCAGGGTGACGGTGTTGGAGAGCGTCTCGTGTCCCGCGCGCCGGGCCTCGAAGGACCATCCCGCGACGATGAGCGCCGCGACCCCGAGGAATACGGCGATCGAAAGGCTCGAGCGGCGGCTCAGGCGCACGGCCGGTCTCCCGTTGCGTGCTCCAGCACGAAGACGGCGTGCCAGGAGCGGTGGGTCAACAGTCTGCCAAAGAAGGCATCGAGGGGCGCGGACAGGGCCGTGGCGACCGCGAGCGCGGCGACGCGCAGCGCAGCGGGAAGGCGCGGCAGATGAGGCAGGAGCCACGTCTTGAACGGGGCGGGGTCGACACCGCAGATCGCCCGGACCCGCAGCCCGCACTCGTTGAAGAGCTCGAGGTAGACGGCGCGATGCCGCGCCGTGAACACGGAAGTGTTGCAGTGGCTCGCCGTGCGAGCGGGCGCCGCCTCGAGGATGACCAGCCGCCCGTGAGGAGCCAGATGCCGCGCCATGCGCCGCAGGGCGGAGCGCAGGGCGCCGATGTCGAGCATGTGCTGCAGCATCGTGACGCACAGGATCAGATCGAAGGTGCCCGCGATCTCGAGCGCGGCGCAGTCCTGCACGAGGAAGCGGCAGCGGCTCGCGAGCCCGCCGGCGGCCGCACGGCGCTCAGCCTCGGCAATCATGGTTGGGCTCAGGTCGATGCCGGTGACGCGAGCGCCGCGCGATGCGAGCAATCGACTCCAGCGGCCGACGCCGCAGCCGACATCGAGCACCCGCATGCCGGGGGCGGCTTCGAGCCACGGCTCGAGCGCGCGCCGCTGACAGAAGTGGATGAGCCTGTTGTAGAAGGGCGGCATGCCGTATGAGCAGACCGCGGCAAGGCCGTCGCCTTCCACGGCGAAGCGCCGGGCGCGGGCTTCCCAGTATTCCGCGGGCCGGTAGCCCGGCAGAGCGCGAGCCGTGTGCGCCGTCATCTGAACCTCCTCGTCGCGAGCGCGCCCAGGCCGGCCGGCAGCTCGCGCGGCTCGCTCGTCGCCGGCTCGTAGTGATCGCGATAGAGCCGCCGGCCGATGAGCTTGAGCGCGATCCAGTTGGCGTATCCCACCGTCATGGGCGCGAGGTGGACCAGGGCGTAGAAAAGATAGAGCGGAACGATGGGCGCCGCGTATGCGCGCTCGCTCTTCGGCACCACGGTGAAGAGCGCCACCGCCCCGAGCATCAGGTAGCTGCCGATCGCCGCCATGAAGTAAGCCGGGTTCGCCCAGGTGTGCATGGGCGGCTGCCAGTGCGCGAAGAAGAGATTGTCGACCCCGCTCACGAAGCTCGCGAGCAGCAGCAGCGCGCTCACGGTCTTCAGGATGTGGAGGCAGATCGTCAGGCCGCCCACGTACACCAGGTAGTGATAAAACGCGAACGGCGTGCGGCGGGCGATGCGCCACACCGCGCCGATGCGCTCGATGTACACCTTGAGGAGCCCGTGATACCAGCCCACCCGTTGCGAGAACCAGCGCGGGAAGGAGCCCGGTCCTTCGGTGCCCACGACCAGCCGGCCGTCGTAGTAGATCCGCTCGCCGCCGTCGAGCAGGATCAGCGCGTTCTCGAAATCCTCCGCGTAGACCGACAGCGAGTGCCGCCGCAGGGCCTGCGCCAGGGCGTCGCGCCGGTATAGCGAGACACCGGAGGTGATGCTGTAGTCGGCCAGGCTCTGGCGCCCGGCCCGAAACGCCAGCGCGTACTCGAACGACTGGAAGCGGGCGAGAAAGCCGTCGGGCTCGATCATGACCCGCGGGCAGGCCGCCGCGGCTGCCGACTGCTGGAACTCGCTGATGAATTGCTCGAGGTCGATCTCGCTGCCTTCCCCGGGCCGCAGGATGCGGATGTCCGGATCGACGATGAGAACCGTCTCGATGTACTCCGGCAGGGTCTCGAGCAGGCGGCGCAGGGCCGCGGGCTTGCGCCGATTGAGGCCATCGTCGAAGCAGCGCCAGCCGGCCTGACGCAGCCGCAGCAGCGTGTGGTCGGTGGAGCCGTCGCTGATGAGCCACATGCGCTCCCGGTAGGGCGCGTAATTCGCGACGAATTCCTCCATCCGATCCTCGAGATTGAACACCGAGGCGACGATGGCGTACGGGGCGATGGGAACGACCGGGTGCGAGCCGGCGGGGAGCGCCGTGGTGAGGTCGATCGAGATCTCGCGCTCGCGGCCGGTGCCGCGCGCGGTCGCGGTGTGGCGCCGCTTCATGTAGAGCCGCAGCGCCAGGTCGAGCGCGTCGGTGTAGACGATCAGATTCGCGAGCGCATACACCAGCATCGAGAAGCTGGCGGCCTCGGCGTTGGCGGCGGAAAGGGCGATCCAGCCGCCGAGCAGGCCGCACACGGCGAGCGGGGCGGCGAGGCTCACGAAGCGGCGGGTGGTCATGCGCTGGCGACGGCCCGCAGGTCCGCCGCTCCATCGAGCCGGGGCAGGCGAGCGTCGAGCTCCGCTTCGACCTCGCTCGCATCGGCGACCGCAATGCCGTACTGCTCGAGCACGGACAGCGAGCTTAAGATCCAGACCAGGGAGCGAACGCGCGAGGGCAGATGCGCCACGCCATCCTCCAGGACCGCGATCCGGCGCTCGAAGTCCCCTTCGATGCGCAGCACCGCCTCGCGCACGGCGGGGTCGATCGGCAGGATCTTGGCCGGCTGGTCCCACTCCACGCCGGTTCCGGCGACGCGCCGGCGGGCGTGAGTCGTGTGGGCAGCGAGCGAGCCGTCGCGCGCCAGGGCCGCACCGGAGAAGGGAATCACGTAGGGATACATCCCGATCTCGCAGCCGCGGCGCAACCAGCCATACGCCTCGCGCAGGGTCTCGCCGAGGTCCTCGAGATTCGCGCGGGGCGAGCTCAGGATCAGATCGAGGAACGGCGTGATGCCGAGCTCGAGCGCGGCTTTCAGCATCGGCTCGATGTGGCGGTGAATGGGGGCTTTGTTGAATTCCGCGAGGATGCGCCGCGAGAAGCTCTCGATGCCGAACCCGAGCACGCGAAACCCGGCGCCGCGCATGGCCGCGAGCCGCTCCGCCGACATCGCGTCGATGCGGTTCGTGCTGATGAACTGCAGCTCCCGCGGCAGCCGGTCCTGCGCCTTGGCGGCAACGATGCCCGCGCAGAGCGGCAGGAGCCGGCGGTCCTGGGTGAAGGCGAAGATGTCGTCCTGGAAGATGACGGTGCGCACGCCGGGATGAGCGGCGACGATGCGCTCGATCATCGCGAGGCACTCGTCGGCCTCGAGCCGCGCCACGGCGGCGACGTGACCCTGGGCTTCGTGCAGGAAGTTGGTCGCGGAGCAGAAGCTGCAGCCCATCGGGCAATAGTTGAGCGTGATCAGCCGTACGGAGCGGATCTCCGCCAGCCGCGCCTCGCGGGCCGCTTTGATCGGCAGCTGGCCGACGCGGTATGCCTGCTCGAGGCGGCTCCAATAGGCCTGGTACGGCATTTTGACGTAGGGCGTGCTGAAGATCGCGGCGCGCAGCTCCTCGCGGGTGAGAGCGCGCTGGGTGCGCCTGAGCACCGTGCCGCCGATTCTCTCGGCCGTGCCGGCGAGAGCGTCGAGCGGCTGGCCGCTGCGCAGCCTCCGGACGACCTCGGTGAGCGGCCGCTCGCCCTCGCCGAGCACCACGAGATCGAAAGGACCGAGCTCGAACATCAGCTCCGGCCTGAAAGTCGCCTCCATGCCGCCGGCGAGGAGGAGCGCGCCGGGCGCGAGACGGCGTGCGACGTAAGCCAGCTCGAGGTCGAACCTCAGCGTCATCCCGGTCGTCGACACGCCGATGACATCCCAGTGCGACTGCAGGATTTCCCGCTCGAGCGCCCGCTGCGGCGCGATCGTGCAGCAGTTCGGATCGAACACCTTGACGTGCGCGCCCGCGGACTCGAGCACGCCGGCGAGACGCCACACCCCGAGCGGCGGGGCGAGGAACGTGTACTCGCCGCAGTGCGGGTCGTAAGGCCCTATCAGCAGGATGGCAGGCGGTCGCGTCCCCAGGTCGTTCATCGATGCCGCGGACCCCTCCCGGTGTTTTGTGGGAATCGCCGAGGCGCTGGCGCAGCTCGGGCGTGGACCGGACTCAGCAATCGCTGTGCCTGAGCTCGCGGGAGGCGCGGCTCAGGTCATGGATCGGACCCTGGCGCAGGTCCTGCTGCTGCATCCGCCGGTAGTCGACGGGCTGGATGGTCTGGATCTCGCAGTGAATGCCCTGGGCGATCACGTAGTCGTTGCCCGCGACGACGCTGTCGAGCGACGAAGTGATGGCGATCGAGGGGGCGAGCATCAGGTTGGGGCACGGCTGGGCGACCGTGAGCAGATAAGGCCGGTCGAAGTTGGACCATGCGACGAGCTGATTCCTTGCGATGGCCCATCGGCCGCGATGGGAGGTCAGCCACGTGAATTCCCGGACCGGCTCGCCGGCGTAGGCCTGGAACCGGGCGTGCTGGGCGGCGTCCCGCTGCTGCAGCGTCCGCGTGACCGAGCAGGACACAAGCAGCGCGGCCGCCGCGAGCATGCCGGCGATGCGGATCGGGTTCGACTGTGTCATGGTCGTCTCCTCCTGCGCGCCAGGGCGCAACACGACAACAGCATACCGCTACCGGCGGTGCGGCCCGAACGGCTGCAGCCCGATCGAGGCGTTCCGCGCGACCGCGACGGCGCTGTCGCCGAGGGTCAGTGCCTCCCAGCCGTAGAGCGCCCAGCGCCACGGCCGGCCGCGATCGGCCCGCACGGCGAGATAGCGGGTCACCGCCAGATGAAGCAGCGCTAAGCCCGCCCAGCACGCCTCGACCGCGCCCTCGCCCGGGTGCTCGCCGATGATCCATCGGGTCGGGATGCCATCCTCATGGTAGCGGCCAGGCTGGCGCGCGATGGTGACGGTCTGGGAGAAGTCCACTGCATGGAGGACCTGCCAGGAAGCCTCCGTGAGCGCGACGCCGTGCCGGCTCGCGGCGTGTTGCAGAGTCGCACAACCGGCGAGGCCGCCGGTCAGCACGATGAGGAGCGCGCCGGCGAGCCTCACGCACCGATCTCCGCGATGAGTCGCGCGGCGAGTGTGTCGATCGCCATGCGCACCGGCGCGGACAGCGGCGCGCCGGGATCGTATGAGGCGCCCTCTATGCAATAGACCACGCACCGGCCGGGCAACAGGCCGAGCGCGCGGGCCAGCTCGAGCGCCTGTGAGACGCCGAATCCGTGAGTGGAGCAGTGGTGGCCGTCCCGCGGCAAGGAGGACGCGAGGGCATCGATGCGCCGCACCGTGCCGGGCGGCCGTCCCGAGCGGCACGCGTCGATGAGATACGCTGCGCCGGCGTCCTGCAGCTGCGCGAGCAGCGCGGTGGATTCACCGCGCTGCTCGATGAGCTCGACATGCACCGGCAGGCGCCCGCGCAGGCGATCGAGCAGCGCGGGACCGGCCGCATCGTCGCCGCGATCGGCGTTGCCGATGCCGATCACGACGATGCGCGGGGCCGGCCGCCTCACAGGCGCACGCTTTCCAACCGCAGGAAGTGGGTCGCGCAGGAGATGCAGGGATCGTAGTTGCGCACGGTCTGCTCGCAGCGATTGCGCAGCGCATCCTGCGGCAGTTCGAGGAACCCGCCGATGAGGCTCGCGAGATCCTCCTCGATCGCCGCCTGGTTCTGCGAGGTCGGCGGGACGATGCGCGCCTCGGTGATGGTGCCGCCGGCGTCGAGCCGGTACCGGTGATAAAGGAGTCCGCGCGGCGCCTCGGTGGCCGCCAGGCCGCTCGCCGCGCGGGGCTCGAGCGTCACGGCCGCCTCGTCCGGCTCCTCGTAACGGCCGATGATCCTGAGCGCTTCGTCGCAGGCGTACAGCACTTCCACGGCGCGCACCACGATGCTGCGGTAGGGGTTGGTACAGGACCGTCCCAGGCCGGCCGCGCGAGCGGCTTCCCGGGCGATCGGCGAGAGGCGGTCGAAGTTAAGATGATAGCGGGCCAGCGGGCCGGTGAGATAGGAGCCTCCCTCGCGAAGGCGGGAATGCAGGGCCGTCGAGCGCGCCACCTGCATTTGCGCGAAATTCGCCTCGTAATCGGCCGCAGGGATGTCAAGACCGCGGTTGGAGACGATCCGGCCCTCGTTGAATGGATACTCTTCGGGGTGGCGTAGCGCGACGAAGGTGTAATCGCGCTCGCGGTCGGGGAACTCGAAGCCTGAAGTCCAGCGGACCATCTCGAGCGCGGCGTCCCGGGCCCGCTCGAGCCGCCCGGCCAGCGCGGCGAGCTCGCGCTTGCGGGGCGCGCGATAGAATCCTCCCACCCGCACGTTGATGGGATGTATCTCCCGGCCGCCGAGGACCGTCATGATGTCGTTGCCCGCCTTCTTGAGCGCGAGTCCCCGGCGGACGGCGTCGCCGTGATCGCGAGCCATCGCGATGGCGCCGTCATAGCCGAGGAAATCCGGCGCGTGCAGCATCGTGATGTGCAGCGTGTGACTCTCGATCCACTCGCCGCAGTAGAGGAGCCGCCGCAGGTCGCGCAGCGGGCCGGCGACCGTGACACCGAGCGCATTCTCCATGGCATGCACCGCGCTCATCTGGTACGCGACCGGACAGATGCCGCAGATGCGGGCCGTGATGTCGGGGGCCTCGGTGTAGGCGCGGCCGCGCAGCAGCGCCTCGAAGAGCCGCGGCGGCTCGAAGATGCGCAGCTGCGCGCTCTCGACGGCGCCGTCGCGGATCACGACCTTCAGCGCGCCTTCGCCCTCGACTCGCGCCAGGGTGTCGACCCGGATCGTCCTAGTCGGCATGGCGGTCGCTCTCGCAGCGGAAAGCTTCCGCATTGGCATTGAACGTGCGGTAGATGCGATGCAGGGCACGCTCGTCCATGCCGAGCGCGCGCAGCGAGCCGCCGAGCGAGGCCGTATTCGGCGTCTCCTGGGGGCCGTAACAGCCGTAGCATCCGCGATGGTAGGCAGGGCAGAGCGCGCCGCAGCCGGCGTGGGTGACCGGACCCAGGCAGGCGGTGCCGTGCGCCACCATGACGCATAAATTGCCCTTCAGCTTGCATTCCATGCACACGCTGTGCGCCGCTACTGCCGGCCGGCGTCCCGCCAGGAACGCGCAGATCACCTCGAGGAGCTGCCGCTTGTTGACCGGGCAGCCGCGAAGCTCGAAATCGACGGCGACGTGCCCGGCGATCGGCGTCGAAGTCGCGAGCGTACTGATGTAGTCGGGACGGGCGTAGACCGCGGCGGTGAAATCCCGGATGTCGGCGAAGTTGCGCAGCGCCTGGATGCCTCCCGAGGTCGCGCAGGCGCCGATGGTGACCAGCCTCGCGGAGCGTCCGCGGACCTGGCGGATGCGCTCGGCATCGTGCGCGGTGGTGATGGATCCTTCGACCAGCGAGAGATCGTAGTGGCCGCTGACGGCCCCGCGCGTCGCCTCGGGAAAGTAGGCGATGTCGATCGCTCCGGCCACGGCGAGGAGCTCGTCCTCGCAGTCCAGGAGGCTCAGCTGACAGCCGTCGCAGGAGGCGAATTTCCACACGGCGAGGCGCGGTCTGCGGTGTGGCGCTGTCATCACATCTCCTTCACCGGCAGCAGGGTCCGCAGCCGGTCATAACGGAAGACAGGTCCGTCGCGGCAGACGAGGACCGGCCCGAGCTGACAGTGGCCGCAGTGCCCGATGCCGCACTTCATATTGCGCTCGACGGCGAGCCAGATCGCCTCATCGGCAACGCCGGCCTCGCCGAGCGCCGCGGCCGCGAAGCGCATCATGATCTCGGGCCCGCACACCAGCGCGAGCGCCTGATGCGGATCGAAGCCGGCGCGCGCCAGCAGCGTGGTGACGACCCCCACGTGTCCATGCCAGGCAGCCGTCGCATGATCCACGGTGACCTCGATGTCGATGTCGAGCCGCCGCCGCCAACTCTCGATCTCGCGGCGAAAGAGAATCTCCTCGGGACCGCGGGTCCCGTAGAGCAGCACGATCCGGCCATAGCGCGGGCGCTCGGCCAGCAGGCGGTACAGCGCGGGGCGAAGCGGCGCCAGGCCGAGACCTCCGGCGACGATCACGACGTCGCGTCCGGCCGCCTCGCTCATCGGCCAGCCGGCTCCGAAGGGACCGCGTATTCCGAGCGCAGCGCCCGCCTCGAGGCGGGTGAGCGCGGTCGAGACCGGTCCGACCGCGCGGATGGTGTGCAGGAGCCGCCCGGGCTCGGCGGGGTCGCCGGAAACGCTGATCGGCACTTCACCCACGCCGAAGGCGGTCAGCATGTTGAACTGTCCCGCGGCAAAAGCCGCAAGGGAGCCGCCTTCGGGCTCGGTCTCGAGAGTCCAGACCTGAGGGCCGTCGCGGCGCCGCCGCCGGACGCGAGCGACGCGAGGCAACATCGGATCGTCAGCCATGCGGACCGTAGACGTCGAGAATCTGCAGCCGCGTCGCCTGCAGTCGCCGCAGAAGCACCGGCGTGAAGCGCTTCATCATCTCGTAGCCGAGGTCGTGGTCGGCCTCGCACTTGGCCCGCAGGCACGCCGCATCCATTGCGATCGCGCGCACGAGCTCGAGCGCTCTCGCATCGTAGCTGAAGCGATAAGGCGGGATCAGCCATGAGAGGCCGACGATCTCTCCGGCGCCGAGTGTCTGGAAGGTGAGCGTGCCGCGCTCCGGCGCCGTCACCTCCAGGGCGACCCGGCCGTGCCGCAACAGGTAGAGCTCGTTCGCCGGCGCGTGCGCGCGGAAGAGATAGTCGCCGGCCTCGAAGCGCACGTTCCGGGCGCAGCCGCAGACGATCCGGCCATATTCCGGGTCGAGACCGGCGAAGAACGGGTGGCCGAGAATGATCTGCGTCAGGTCCTCCATCGCAATACCCTCACGAGTGTCCGCTTTCCCGGATGGCACGAACCTCCTCGGTGATGTCGATGCCGACCGGGCACCAGGTGATGCATCGCCCGCAGCCGACACAGCCTGAGCTGCCGAACTGATCGTGCCAGGTGGCGAGCTTGTGGGTCATCCATTGCCGGTAGCGTGACCGGACGCTCTGGCGCACGCTGCCGCCGTGCAAGTAGGAAAAGTCGACGCTGAAGCAGGAGTCCCAGCGCCGGGACCGGGAGACTTCGGCGCCCGTCAGATCGCTCGAGTCCTCCACGGCGGTGCAGAAGCAGGTCGGGCATACCATCGTGCAGTTGCCGCAGGAGAGACACCGATCCGCGACCTCGCTCCAGCGCGGGTGATCGAGATTGCGCAGCAGGAGATCGTGCAGGTCGTCCGAGCGCATCTGCCGGCCCATCCGCTGCGCGGTGCGATCCACGATCTTCTCGGCCGTGGCGGCTTGCTCGGGGGTCGCATTCCGATGCGGCGTCTGCGCGAGCAGCTCGCGCCCGATGTCCGTCCCGCTTGCGGCCAGGAACAGGTGTCCTTCATCCGTGATGAGCTCCGTCAACGCGATGTCGAAGCCCGCCGTTGCCCTCGGGCCTGTCTTCATGGAGGCGCAGAAGCACGTTCCGCCGGCGACGGCGCAATTGACCGCGATCAGGACTGCGCCATCGCGTCGGGCCCGGTAGTGCGGGTCCGCGTGCCTGCCGCGCAGAAACACCTCGTCCTGGATCGCGATCGCATGCAGCTCGCAGGAGCGCACGCCGATGAAGGCGAATCGCTCTCGAGGGCGCGGATCGCTTTCGAGAGCCGTGGCATCGCCATTGCGCCGCGCGCGCCAGAGCTGCAGCAGCGGAGGATGAAGATACCGTTTCCAGGAGTGGGGCCCGACGGCATAGCCGAAGAGCGCCTCGTCGTCGCGGCGGACCAGGCGGTAGTGTCCGCCCCGCTGCTCATCCGACCAGCCGCGGGGCAGGTCCTCGAGCGAGGCGATCTCGTCATACCCGATGATGCCGTCGCGCACCGTCGGTCCGGCCACGCGATAACCCCGACGGATCAGCGCCGCGATCAGGCCACTCAGTCCGTCCAGGGTCACAGCGAGCAGTTGATCGGCATCCGTCGGCATTTGCGGACTCGAGCGACAGGTGGCGCGTTGACCCGGCCATCTTCGGGCGCCCGGCGTTCGCGGCAATACGCATATCCCCGCATGCCGAGGCGGCCAAGGTAGGAACGTACGTATCGATGCGTGGACGATGAGCGGAGCGCGAACCCGCTCGGATGAGGCGGGTTTCGAGCGCGCCCGGCTGGGCGCTATGCGCGCCGCTCGTGGCGGCCCGGGACCGCCGAGGTCAGCTCCGAGATCAACTGCAGCAGATGGTCCGCATTGACGGGCTTGC
>DAHUXV010000285.1 GCA_027306985.1 Gammaproteobacteria bacterium
CGAATCGAGGCTGGCGAGGATCTGGGCGCAGATCTGCTCGCAGGAGTCACCGGGCGGGGCGGCCCGCGCACCGCGCCGGCCGGCGGGGGCCTGCGCGGCGGGGTCGAGCCGCGCCTCGAACAGGCGCACCAGCCCGGCGGCGATCGCCGGATTGGCGGCGAGCGCGCGCTCCATGTAGGCCTGGCTGAACGGCACTCCTGTCTGCAGCAGGTAGCGGCAGTACGCCCGCAGGACCATGATCTCGCGCGCCGTGAGATCGGCGCCGAGCAGCAGGCGGTTGAAGCCGTCGTTCTCAGCGTCACCGCTCCAGGTCATCGTGAGCGCTTCCTTGAAGCGCTCTTCGATACGGCCGATATCGATGGCCAAGCCGTCGCGGTGCTCGAGCTCGAAGTCCTGGATCCAGGCCGCGCCTCCCTCGGGCCAGGCGAGCTCATAGGGCCGCTCGGCGATGACGCGCAGGCCGAAGTTCTCGAGAATCGGCAGCAGGTCCGAGATCGGCACCGGATCGCCGAGCCGCGCAACCTTCAAGTGCATCCGCGCCGGCTTCTGCTGCTGCGGGCGGTGCAGGCTCAACCGCCGCCCCTCGGGGGCGCTGCGTAGCCGCTCGAGGTCGGCGATGTCGGCCGGGGCATCCGCGGGCGCGACGTCCTCCTCGTAGGCGAGCGGGAAGACGTGGCGGTAGCGGGTCGCGAGCGCGATGCCGGCGGCCTCGCCTTCGCGGGCCACCAGCACGTCCCGCAGGCGATCCGTCCAGGTCAGCGCCGCCTCGCCGATGCGCCGCTCGATCGCCGCGATGTCGGCCTTGCGCGCGGCCGCCGGCTCGGTGCGCACGACCACGTGCACGCGCGCGTGACTGGAGCCGGAGATCTGCACCTGGCTCTCCACCGAGCGGCCGGCGAACCCCTCGAGGACGATCTGCTCGATGCGCTGGCGCACTTCCGTGTTGTAGCGGTCGCGCGGCACGTAGACGAGGCAGGAGTAGAAGCGGTGATAGGGGTCCCGCCGCGCCAGCAGGCGTACGGTGCGCCGCTCGTAGAGGTTCACGACCCCGCGGGCGATGCGGATCAGGTCCTCGACGCTCGCCTGGAAGAGCTCATCGCGCGGGTAGGTCTCGAGCACGTTGAGGACGGCCTTGCCGTCGTGGCCGTGCAGGTCGAGGCCGAAATACCGGATGACGCGGTCGACCTTGCGCCGCAGCACCGGGATGTCGCGCGGACTGCCGTGATAGGCGGTCGAGGTCCACAGGCCGAGGAACCGGTGCTCGCCGGTCACCCGGCCGCGGGCGTCGAAGGTCTTCACGCCCGCATAATCGAGGTACTCCGCGCGGTGCACGGTCGAGACGGAGTTGGCTTTGGTCAGCACGAGCAGCTCCCGCTCGCGGGCGCGGGCACGGATGTCGCCCGTCAGCACCGTGGAGGCCGGCTTGCCGCCGCTTCGCGCCCGCAGGATGCCGAGCCCGCTGCGTGCGTCCGGGACCAGGCGGTCCTCGGCGGCGCCGCGCTCGAGCCGGTAGTGGCGATAGCCGAGAAACACGAAGTGGCGCTCCTCCATCCACTCGAGGAGCTTGCGCGCTTCCGCGACATCCTCGGACGGCAGGGGCGGCGGATCGCGCTCGAGCTCCGCGACCAGGGAGCGCACGCGCTCGCGCATGGCCGGCCAGTCCTCGACCACCCGGCTGACATCCCGCAGCGTGGATTCGATATCGAGGCGCAGCCGCTCGAGCGCCGCCGGATCGGTCTGGCGGTCGATCTCGTACAGCTCCCAGGACTCCGCCTGTTGCGGCTCGCCGCCGTTCGCGCCCCAGCCGGTGAGGCGCCCGCGAGCGTCGCGGCGAACCTCGAGCACCGGGTGGACGATGAGGTGCATCGCGAGCCCGGCGCGGGCGAAGGCGATGCCGACGGAATCCACCAGGAACGGCCGGTCCTCGGTGACGATCTGCACCAGCGTGTGCGGCGACTCGAAGCCGTCGCGCTCGCGATCGGGATTGAAGATCCGGACCAGCGACTGCCCCGGCGGGCGCCGCCAGCCGAGCTGCAGGTGCGAGCGGGCGGCGCTGGCGAGCGCCGCGGGCGCGCGCTCCGCGAGGTCTTCCTCGCCTACGCCCCGGAAGTAGGCCCGCAGAAATCGCTGCTGCATCTCCCGAAAGAGAGCGGCATGCGATGCGGAGGGTGGGCCTTGCCGGGAGGTCAGGCGTGTACGGGCGATGCGATCGATCAGCGCAAGGCGGGCCGGAGGAATGCTGCGCAGAAGACGACTGTCGTCCGCCGAGGGCTCTGGTGCATGCATGGTGGGTCGCGATTATATACGTAGAGGCGGCCATTGCGGCCGCACAGGCTTGGGCGCCGGGGGGCGGTGGGCGCTATAATAGTTGCAAACGCAACCAGATGGCGGCGGAGCTGCAGATGAGTCAATCCCGCGATAATCCGATGGGCACCGACGGGTTCGAGTTCGTCGAGTACACCGCTCCCGACCCGCAGCTGCTGCGGGCGCTCTTCGAGCGCATGGGCTTCCCGGTGAAGGCGCGTCATCGATCGAAGAACGTGACGCTGCACGGCCAGGGAGCCATCAATTTCATCATCAACGCCGAGCCGGAATCGTTCGCGCAGCGCTTCGCCCGCCAGCACGGTCCGTCCGCCTGCGCGATGGCCTTCCGGGTCGCGGATGCGGCCTACGCCTATCGCCGCGCGCTCGAGCTCGGCGCCAAGCCCGGCCCGCAGAGCGCCGGCCCGATGGAGCTCAACATCCCGTGCATCGAGGGCATCGGCGGCTCGCTCGTCTACCTGGTCGACCGGTACGGCGATCGCTCGATCTACGACGTCGATTTCCGGGCGGAAAGCGCCGCGGACCCGGTGCAGGATGCCGGCCTGACGTGCATCGATCACCTGACTCACAACGTGCAGCGCGGCCACATGGACCTGTGGAAGGGCTTCTATGAGAAGCTGTTCAACTTCCGCGAGATCCGTTACTTCGACATCGAGGGCAAGCAGACGGGCCTCTTCTCGCGCGCAATGACCAGTCCCTGCGGCAAGATCCGCATCCCCATCAACGAGTCGCAGGACGACAAGAGCCAGATCGAGGAGTATCTGCGCGAGTACCACGGCGAGGGCATTCAGCACATCGCGCTGGCCACCGATGACATCTACCGGACGGTCGACCTGCTGCGCAGCCGCGGGCTGGCCTTCCAGGACACGCCCGACACCTATTACGAAGGCGTCGATGCGCGGGTCACGGGACATCGGGAGCCGCTGGCGGAGCTGCGGCGCCGGCACATCCTGATCGACGGCAATCCCGAGCGCGGCGAAGGCCTGCTGCTGCAGATCTTCACCCGCAACGTGATCGGCCCGATCTTCTTCGAGATCATCCAGCGCAAGGGCAACGAAGGCTTCGGCGAGGGCAATTTCCGCGCCCTCTTCGAGTCGATCGAGCAGGACCAGATCCGCCGCGGCGTGATCTAG